>NZ_CP051131.1:2926150-3297975 GCF_013378075.1 Parasphingopyxis algicola
CGAGCTGGGATGGCGGACCTCGCTGGCGATGGCCGACGCTATCAAGGCGCTCGAACAGCGGGATACGACGCTGGCTGGCGAGGTGGTGAGCGGCGATCGCGAGATCGACAGGCTGGCCGCCCGGATCGAGACCGCCGCGGTCAACGTCATCGCGCTGCGCGCGCCGATGGCCGACGATCTGCGCGTGCTCGTCTCCGCGATCAAGATCAGCGCTCTCCTCGAGCGGACGGCCGATTATGCCCGCAACATCGCGCGGCGCGTCTCCAGCATCACGGCGAAATATCCGAAGAAGCTGCGCAAGACGATCGCCGCGATGAACGATGCGGCGAAGGACATGCTGGTCGATGTCGTGCGCGCCTATGCCGAAGGCGATGTCGAGCTGGCGCGCGACGTGTGCGAGCGCGACGATGTCGTCGACGACCTGCATGACGAACTGACCAAGATGCTGATCGAGTTCATGATCGAGGAGCCCGCGCAGATCAGCCAGGCCGCGCATCTGCTGTTCATCAGCAAGCATCTCGAGCGGATCGGCGACCAGGCGACCAACATTGCCGAGATGGTGACCTATACGGTGACCGGCGCTCAGCCAAAGGTACGCGATACGGAGAGTGAGAAGCTGGCGGCCTAGCCGGTTTCCATTCCCGCTGCTGGACGACGGGCCTGACCTTTTGGTAGGCCCCTTGTCCTGCGGGGAGCGTGTCATGAGACAGCCCGATTTTGCTTGGCAAGGAAAAACGCTGTCCGCGTTGGTCCTTGCCGTGTTCCTGACCTGCACGGCGATCGCCCAGCCGTCTGAATATCCGCCCAGCGACGTTTCCGGCGACAGCGATGTGATTGAAGGGGTTGAACTGGCCAATCCCTTTGCCTGGCTCGAACATCTCGATTCCGCCGAAGTCGCCGAATGGGCGGCGGCACAGGACGAATTCGCGCGCGTCAGCCTTGCCTTGCCGATGGACGATTCCGCCGCGGTGCGCGCGCGCATGGCGCGGTACGACGAATCCTTCCAGATCAACACGCCGGTGCGCCGCGGCGATCATCTCTTCTTCCTCGCGGAGAGCGCCGATCGGGCAGGCCGTTCGCTCTACATGTATCGCGACGGCGCCGACCGGTTGATTGCGGGGCCGTCAGATTTCGCAGGGATCGGCATGGCGGAAGCCCAGATCGACGATTTCCGTGTATCGCCATCCGGGCGCTTCGCAGCCATAGCAGGCGTCGAGGGCACATCGGGACGGCGCGCGGTCCGCATTCTCGACGTCGAAACAGGCGAATACCGTCCCGATCCGATCGAAGGCGCGGTGTTCGGGGACGAGCCATGGTCGCCCGACGGGCAATGGCTGTATTTTTCAAGATCCGACGCCGACGGGGAAGGCAGCGCATGGCGAGTGCGGCTCGGCTGGGGCGAAGAGCAGCGGCTGGCCGGAGCGGGGGATCGAAGATACCGGGTGTCCTATGCGGGCGCGCTGGGCGGGGCGGTTATTGTGGAACGCGGGGCTTCGGGAGAGCGCCGTGCATTCCTCGCTTCGGCGGACGCTGCGGCGGCACCGATGGTGTTGATGGTCGAAGCCGCCGGGCCCTTGAGATTTATCGGCGCTGCCGACGGCCATGGATATTTCTACCAACGCGGCCGGGATCGCATCGTCGCGGCGCGCGGCGCGCGCGGTACATTCGACACGGTCGAGATTATGGACACATCCGGGCTCTCGGTAACAAGCGCGCACCTTTATGGCGATCGCCTGGTCATCAACGGGCTGGAGGCCGGGGCGCCTGCGATCATGGTATATGGGCTGGACGGTGTGCATCTGCACACCTTCCGTCCGCCCTTCGGTTTGCTGTGGACCAATTTTCCTGCGGGGCGCCCGGCCATTCTTGGCGATCCGCAATCCCCGCTCGCCTATGCGAATTCGATCGCGCTCGAATCTCCGGGCGTCTATGAAATCGACCTGGAGCGGCTGGAAATGCGGCCCTGGCGTCTGCGCGACGGCGTGGAGCCGGGCGCGGTCTCGATCAGTCGCCGAACCTATCGCTCGGCCGATGGACAGGAAGTGCCAATGGTCCTCGCACATCGCCGCGACGTCGATCTGGCTTCCGCTCGCGGTGACGATGATGCGCCTTCCGCCCCTGTGCTGATGTGGGTTTACGGCGCGCACCGCTATACGGCGATTCCCTTTTTCAACGGTTTCTTCCGGACCTTCATCGACGCGGGAGGCGTGCTCGCCATGCCCCAGATACGCGGCGGGGGTGCCCATGGCGCCCGATGGCATGAGGCGGGGTCGCGGGCGAACAAGACCAACACCGTGGCCGATACCGTTGCCGCGCTCGAATGGCTGCGGGATGAGGGGATTGCCGGGCCCGGGCGCGTCACCGTGCTCGGCAACAGTGCGGGAAGTGTTCCGGCGGCAATGGCGGGAATAACCCGCCCGGATCTCGTCGGCGCGCTGATCCTCGAAATCCCGCTTTCCGATCTGGTGCGGCATGCCCGCTGGAGCAGCGGCTGGGCGACCGAATTCGGCGTACCGGACGTACCCGAGGAGTTCGCAACGCTGCGCGCCGTATCGCCCTATGAAGCGCTGCAGGAGCCGCGCCCGGTTCCGCCGACGCTTATCCTGGCGGGCGAGAACGACACGGTCGCCCCTCCGCACCATGCCTACAAGCTGGCGGCCGCGATGCAGCGTGCGCAGACCGGCGACGGCGAAATCCTGCTCCATGTCGTCCGCGGCGCCGGTCATCAGATCGGTGTGGACGCCGCGCAACGGATCGAAAGCCAATCCTACGAACTGGCCTTTATCAACCGGATCATGGGCCTGCAGATCGAATAAGCGCGGCGGCGCCGCGCCCAGCGGATCCCGTTCCCTAGAAATCGAACTCCGCCCGCGCGCCGACGACATCGACGCTGTAGTCGGTATCGCCGTTCGGCAGCGCGATCGCCGCATCGTCATAGGCGATATGGCTGTAGTTGATCATGAAGCGCGCATAGTCGATCGGCGTCCAGATCAGCGAAAGGCCGTACAGGTCCTGCTCGCCGCCCACGACCCCGGCATCGCTGAGATCGAGCCGGTCGTACCGGGCGTTGAGCTGCACCGCGCCGATCCCGCCCTCGTCGATCGTGCGGACGGGCCGCGTCCGGTTGAACCGCCCGCCGCTATAGCCGCGCGAATCGCCGCCGGTCAGGAAATAGCCGGCCTCGACATAGCCGCCGAAAAAGGTCGGATTGGTCATGCCCGGAATGTCCGCATTGAGCCAATGCCCCTCGGCGACCGCGTGGAACGGCCCGTGGATCACTGCCGCCTCAAGGCCGTAGCTCGTCTCCTCGGCAACGTTCAGCGCGCCGGTATTGATGAAACGCGTGTCGGTCCCGTGATAGGCGGGGCGCTGGCGATAGCGGGCGCCCGGATTGTCGCGCAGGTCGCGATGATGGAGCGAGCCGCCGAAATGGAGCTGCGTGCCGTTCAGCTCGGGGCTGTAGACCGCCCGCGTATCGAAGGAATAGGCGTTGATGCTGTCATCGGTCAGGTCGTCGACATTCGCCGTGAAGACGCCGCCGTCCCAGCGGAAATCGCCGTTCGCATAATTGACCGAGACGCCGACCCGCCGTTCGAAGCCGAACGCGTCGGTAAAGCCCGCGCGCTCCATGAAGCTGATGAAACGGCTGCTGGTTAGCTCTTCGAGCCCCTGGAAATTATTGTGCTGGCCGATCGTGAACTCGACATCGCCGGCGTCATAGCCGAGGATCGCGTCGGTCAGCTCGATCTCGTTATCGCCGAACTCGACCTCGATCTTATACTCGAAACCGCCCGGAATCGCGCCCCGCGCGCCGAGCCGGACGCGCCGGACTTCGCTCGAAAAGCCGAGGCCCGGATCGTTGAGAGCGCCGGGATCGGAGACGCTGGCCGCATCGGCCATCAGCCGCCCGAACGGCCGGAAGTCCCAGCCATCCTCGGTCCGCACCCGCGCCGCCGCGCCGAACGTCGTGTGCGGCTGGGCCGCCACGGCCTCGCTCGCCGCAACCTGTGCCTCGCTGGCCACCTCCTGCGCGGCCACCGCCGCCGCATTGGCCGCCTCGGCCTGGCCCGCGACTTCGGCCTGCGATCCGACCAGCTGCTCGACCAGCGCCTCCAGCGTCTGCACGCGGCCGCGCAGTTCCTCGAGCTCGGCCTGCATCTCGACGCGCGTCGGCGCGTCCTGGGCGAGGGCCGGTGTGCCGGCGATCAATGCGGCGGCGCAGGCCGAGAGGCCAAGGGCAGTATGTTTCATTTCGATGAAGCTCCGATGACGATTCCGACCCGCCTTTATGACGGCAATGTTACGAGCGCGTGATCCTCATGTTGCGGTTATGTGACAAACAAATCCCCACAAATATATTGCAATGTTGGAGATTTTCGCTTCCCTGTATCCGGGCCATGAAGAACCGCACGCCCGTCATCTGCGATCGCTGCCGCCGCACCGGCTATCTCGGCGAGGGCGCGTTCGCCGATCTCGCCCCCGCGCTCGATTTCGCGCCCGTCCCCCGCCAATGCAAGCGCCATGACGGCTGGACGCCCGAGCGGCAGCGCGGCTTTATCGAGGCGCTTGCGCGCACCGGCTCGGTTACCCGCGCCGCCGCGGCCGTCAACATGGCCAAGGAAGGCGCCTACCAGCTCCGCCTCCACCCGGAGGCCGACAGCTTCCGCGCCGCCTGGGAGAAGGCGCTCGATTTCGGCACCCACATCCTCGCCGACGCCGCGCTCGACCGCGCGATCCACGGCGTCCCCATCCCGATCATGCATCGCGGCAAGCAGGTCGCCGAGCGCCGCACCTATAATGAGCGCCTCACCATGTGGCAGCTCCAGCACCGCATGCCCGGCCGCTACGGCAAGCCCGGCGGCGCGGGCACCAAGTCCCGGGAGACCCGCTCGCGCGACGACTGGGAGGCGCGCGAGCCCGATCGCATGCGCGCGCTCGTGATCATGGTCACCCATTATTGCAACCGCGTGCAGATCGAGCGGGAAAAGCGCCGCGCCGGCGATACGGAGGCCGCCGATTTCTACGCGCGCCAGCTCACGCATCTGGAGGTGTTGCTGGAGACCGGCGGCAAGGCGCACGACCTGATCGACATCGCCAACGGCGAGCGCGATCCCGACCGCCCCTGGCGATACGCGAACGGCGACGAGGTCGAGCGCACCAAACTCACCGACGTCCTCGCCGATATCCGCGACAAGGCCTGGCAGGCCGCCGAGCGCGGCGAAGACCTGCTCGACCAGAGCGGCCATCAGGCCGAGCTGCGGGCGATCGCGGACAGGGCGCGGGGGGAGGGGGATTGAAGAGGCAGATTGCCATAGTGCAATCATTGCACTATACCGTAGCGGTATGCCCCGGCTGATGCGCTTCTCCAATTGCGAGATCGCCATGTTCTTTGCCGATCACAACCCGCCGCATTTCCATGTGCTCGGGCGCGATGGGCAGGCGCATTCCCCTCCCCTCGATGGGGAGGGGTCAGGGGTGGGGTGATCCGTCGGCTGGCGATTGTGTATGCGGATAGATCACCCCCATCCAACCTTCCCCCATCAAGGGGGAAGGCTTTGCTGCGAATTTAGCGGAGACGATCAATGAGCATCGGCAAGATCACAGCGGCGGTCGTGAAAGATGGGGCGCGGCGGGGCAGTAGAATCGCGCTCGAATGGGATGATGGCTATACCGGGATCGTCGATCTCACGCCCGTCATAGCCGCGCACAAGGCGCTGGCGCCGCTCGCCGATGCCGATGCCTTTCGCGATTTTCAGATTGCCGGGGATGGCTGGTCGATCGAATGGAGCTGCGGCGTCGATTTCGGCAGCGAGCAGCTCCACCGCTGGGCGCGCGAACAGGCCGGTGAGATCATGCCGGCACGCGCCTTCCGCGCCTGGATGCAGCGCCACGACATGACGCTCGACGCCGCCGCCCAGGCCCTCGGCCTCTCACGGCGAACGATTGCGTACTATTTGAGCGAGGAGCAGGTGATCCCGAAAACGGTGATGCTGGCGACCGAGGGCTATGATGGTAGGCGGGCGGCTTAAAATTAGATAATTGCAGCTTCATGCATTTTATATAGAGAAGACGAAGGGGCGTACACTTGGCAAAAAATTCTCGTATCGAATGGACGACACACACATTTAATCCTTGGTGGGGATGTGTGAAAGTGTCACCAGCTTGCAAGCATTGTTATGCTGAATCTTGGTCAAAAAGAGTTGGCAGCAAAGTATGGGGCATAGGTGCAGAAAGACGATTCTTTAGCGATAAGCACTGGAGCGAACCACTAAAGTGGGATGCCGAGGCTAAAGAGCAAAACGAACGGGCGAGAGTATTCTGCGCTTCAATGGGAGATGTTTTTGAAGACCGTCGTGACTTAGATGAATCGCGCGAACGCCTTTGGTCACTGATCCAATCGACCCCAAACCTTGACTGGCTACTCTTAACTAAACGGATCGAATTGGTGAAAGAACTGGCCCCATGGAAAGACGAATGGCCTGAAAACGTCTGGTTAGGAACTACGGTTGAAGACCAAAAGCGCGCGAATGAGAGGTTGCCGCATTTACAATCCATTCCCGCAAAGGTCCGATTTATTTCCGCAGAGCCGCTTTTAGGCCCAATCAGTATCGATAGATGGCTAGACGACAGCCTTGATTGGGTGATCACAGGCGGGGAGAGCGGCCCTAAAGCACGCCCTTCGAATCCGGCTTGGTTCCGAGACTTGATGAACCAATGTATGGCCTATGATGTTGCGTTTCATTTCAAACAGTGGGGCGATTGGGCTCCGGGCCAAGGCATCGCTTTGGCCAAGGCGCGCCAAATGGTACTGGAAGATGGTACGACCATGCACCGCCTAGGCAAAAAACATGCTGGACGGGAACTGGATGGAGAGACTTGGAATGGCTTACCGAAAGTAATAACAGCTTAGGCATGCCGCGTCTCTTCTCGAAAGAAGAAATACCTGAACTAACAGTGCAAGCTGAAAAGAATTTCGCTTCGCTCAAATATCCCGTTTGGACAGAGAGCAAAGCGAAACTCATCCAAGAGTACATCCGCTTATTCACCTTCATTACCAAACATGGAACGTACATTGACGGCTTTGCCGCGCCTCAGCGGCGGGATAGATTGGACCTGTGCTCAGCAAACCTAGTCCTGCAAACTGAACCAAAATGGCTTCGTGATTTTTGGCTGTGTGACATCGATCCTGCCGGTTGCGCTATCTTGGACAATATTGCCGAGCCACATCGCGATCAGGGGCGATCGGTGAGCGTATTGGAAGGAGACTTCAATCGTAGGGTCGATGACGTTTTGTTATCCGGACAAATTACTGAGAGAACGGCAACCTTTGCATTACTGGATCAAAGAACATTTGAATGCGAATGGGCGTCTGTGCAAAAAATTGCATCTCACAAAGTATCGATGAAAATCGAAATCTTCTATTTTCTAGCGACGGGCTGGCTTGACCGCTCCATCGCAGCAGTCCGTCGGCACGACACGAAAGCTCGCCTTGATCGATGGTGGGGCGCACCGAACTGGACAGCGCTGAGAGGAATGAACAGCATCGACAGGGCCTATTTATTGGCTGATCGGTTTAGAACAGAGTTTGGCTATAAATTCGTCCATCCATATGCGATCCATGGACGCGCACGTGGAGGAAGAACAATGTACCATATGATACACGCTACTGATCATGCTGAGGCTTCCCCACTGATGTTGAGAGCGTATCGGAAAATTTCTGGCGCGCTGAGCAATCGTGAAATGCGCCAAGACGATTTCGAGAGCCTTTGGTAGACTGCTATTTTCGTTTCTCGTCTTCAAAAACATCTTCCCGATTCATCTTTTTCACTTCTAGAATCGGCAATCTATTCCTCCCCCATCTTCAACGCCGCGATAAACGCCTCCTGCGGAATTGAAACATTCCCATATTCCCGCATCTTCGCCTTCCCCTTTTTCTGCTTCTCGAGCAGCTTTTTCTTGCGCGAGATATCGCCGCCATAGCATTTGGCGGTCACATCCTTGCGCATCGCGCCAATGGTTTCGCGGGCGATGACTTTGCCGCCGATGGCGGCCTGGATGGGGATTTTGAACAAGTGGCGGGGGATGAGGTCTTTCAATCGCTCGCACATATGGCGGCCGCGGGTTTCGGCGGCGGCGCGGTGGACGATCATGCTCAGCGCGTCGACGGGCTCGTTGTTGACGAGGATGTTCATCTTGACGAGGTCGCCCTCGCGATAGCCGGCCGGTTCGTAGTCGAAGCTGGCATAGCCGCGCGAGATGCTTTTGAGCCGGTCGTAGAAATCGAACACCACTTCGTTGAGCGGGAGTTCGTAGACCAGCTGGGCGCGACCGCCCACGTATGTCAGCTGCTTCTGGATACCGCGCCGGTCCTGGCATAATTTGAGAATAGGCCCGAGATAGTCGTCGGGGACGTAGACGGTCGCCTTGATCCAGGGCTCCTCGATATAGTCGATCTTCACGACATCCGGCATGTCGGCGGGGTTGTGCAGCTCCTGCTCCGTCCCGTCCGTCATGGTGAGTTTGTAGACCACGGACGGGGCGGTCGTGATCAGGTCGAGATCGTACTCGCGCGTCAGGCGTTCCTGGATGATCTCGAGATGCAGCAGGCCGAGAAAGCCGGCGCGGAAACCCTGGCCGAGCGCGGCGCTCGTTTCCATCTCGAAGGTGAAGCTCGCATCGTTGAGGCGGAGTTTGGAGATGGATTCGCGCAGCTTCTCGAAGTCCGCGGCGTCCACGGGGAACAGCCCGCAAAAGACGACCGACTGGACCTCCTTGTAGCCGGGTAGCGGGGCGGGGGCGGGGTTCTTGACGGTCGTGATCGTGTCGCCGACCGCGGTGTCCGCGACTTCCTTGATCTGCGCGGTGATGAAGCCGATTTCGCCGGGGCCGAGCTCGTCGAGCTGCTCGATCTTCGGCCGCATGCAGCCGACGCGGTCGACCAGATGCTGGGTGCCGTTCTGCATGAATTTGATGTTGAGGCCCTTGCGCAGAACCCCGTCGATCACGCGGACGAGGATGACGACGCCGAGATAGGGATCGTACCAGCTGTCGACGAGCATGGCTTTGAGCGGCGCGTCGCGGTCGCCGGTGGGGGGCGGGATGCGCTGGACCAAGGCCTCGAGGATGTCCTCGATGCCTTCGCCGGTCTTGGCGCTGGCGAGCACGGCCCCGCCGTCTTGCCAGTCGCCCTTGGCGGGGATGCCGATCACCTCCTCGATCTCTTCGCGGACCTTTTCGGGGTCGGCGGCGGGGAGGTCGATCTTGTTGATGACGGGCACGATTTCGTGGTCATGCTCGATCGACTGGTAGACGTTCGCGAGCGTCTGCGCCTCGACACCCTGGGCGGCGTCGACGACGAGCAGCGCGCCTTCGCAGGCGGCGAGGCTGCGCGAGACTTCATAGGCGAAGTCGACATGGCCGGGCGTGTCCATGAGCGAGAGCGTATAGGTCTCGCCGTCCTTGGCCGTGTAGTTGAGGCGGACGGTCTGGGCCTTGATCGTGATCCCGCGCTCGCGCTCGATATCCATATTGTCGAGCACCTGCTCTTCCATCTCTCGTTCAGATAAACCGCCGGTTTGCTGAATGAGGCGGTCGGCCAGGGTGCTCTTCCCATGGTCGATATGCGCGATGATCGAGAAGTTCCGGATTTTCGAAAGGTCGGTCATTACCCGCGCCCTTTAGCATGGGTGGCGCGGGTGTCATCCGCCAATTCTAGCCTCCTAGCATTGACGACGTTGGTCGTAATTAATATCCCGGCCGGAACGGTGGCGACCGAAAGGGGATCGGAATCCACTGGGCGAAAGCGATCGGCAATGCTGTGGCGCTGTTGGCCATGACCGGTTTTGCCGCGCCGGCGGCGCGGGCGCAGGGCGAAGAAGCGTCGATCTGGGCGGAACTGGCGCAGGGCGATCTGGAGGCCATGCGCGATCTGCTCGCCGAAAACCATCCCGGCCCCGTCGATCCGGAGAACAGCCGCTATGGCGAATGGCTGCGCGAGGGCTTTGCCGAGGCCTCGCGGCGGGCCGAAGCCGCCGGATCCCTTGCCGATTACGAGCGGGCGCTGCGCTATTTCGTCAACGGCTTTCGCGACGGCCATATCGGGCTCGGCCTCGCCTATCAGCCGCGCGTCTATTCCTGGCCCCGTTTCCTCGTCCGGCGCGCGTCCGGCGGGGAGGCGAACATCGTCTTCCATTCGCGTATCGACGCCATTCCCGAAGGCGCGGAACTGGAGTCCTGCGACGGACAGACGGTCGACACCCTGCTCGCCGAACGCATCGATCCCTATTATTTCAACGCCGATATACCGCACACGCGCAGCCGCAACGTGCCCCGTCTGTTCACCCTCGATCCGGGCGACGAGGATCGGCAATTCCGGCAATGCGCCTTCCGCATCGACGGCGAGACACGGACGATCGATCTGGAATGGAGCCGACTGTCCGCGCGGACGCGGACGGACCTCTTCGCACAGATACGGTCGGACCGTCCCAAACTCGGGATCCGGGAAAGCGGCGATATGGTCTTTGTCGGCCTGCCCAGTTTCGTGCAGACCGGATCGGGCGCGCGGGCCATGCAGTCCCTGATCGACGAAATCGCTGCCAGGCGAGACGAACTTCGCGGCCGGACGGTGGTGTTCGACGTGCGCGGCAATGGCGGCGGCAACAGCGCCTGGGGGGTTGGCGTCGCGCAAGCCCTGTTCGGCGCGGAATGGGTAAGCCGGATCAACGGCAGTTTCGACAATAGCGTTGATTGGCGCGTTTCGGAGTCGAACATCGCGCACCTGGAATGGGTCATCGAGACGGTTCGCAATGACGGGCTGGAAGAGGCGGCCGAATTTTTCGGCGAAGCGCGCGATCTGATGGTTGCGGCGCAAGCCCGTGGCGACGCGCTGGCGCGTGCACCGGCAACGGGTGTCGCGCCTGCCGGGCCGCCGCCGCCTAACCCGATCACCGGCCGGGTCTATTTCCTGACGGATTCGCGATGCGGCAGCGCCTGCCTGGATTTCGCCGACCTGATGCTCCGGCTTCCGGCGGTCACGCATATCGGCCTGCCGACCTTTGCCGATGCGGTCTATATCGACAACGCCACCGCGCCGCTGCCGAGTGGCCTTGCGCGTTTTTCCTATTCGCTGAAAGTATGCCGGAACCGGGTTCGTGCGAACAACGAATTCTATACACCCGAAATCCTCTGGCCCGGCGGCCCGATGACCGATGCCGCCATCACGGTCTGGATCGGCGAACTGGCGCTTGAATGCTAGCGAACCACCGGGGGGCGGCCTTATCCGCTATTCGCGGACATTGGCGACATTATATTCGTAGGCCTCGTCCTGGGTCAGGCAGCGGCGGGTTTCACCGTCTCCGACCGCCTGGGTCGCGTACATGACTTCGCGCAGCAGCCGCCGCGAGACACCCATGCGGATCAGGAAATCATTGTCCTCGGTCGCGAGCTGCGCGCTCGATTGCTCGATCTCGCCGATCAGTTCGACCGTATTCTCGGTGCCGGCCTCCACTTCCTGGCGGATGACGTCGCGATTGCCGGTATGGGTGAACATATGGACCATGAACTGGCCTTCGGGTTCGACGATCCGCACCATGCCGCCCATGAACACGAAATTGCAGGCCGAAAAACACGCCCAGCCCGACGGGATGCGGGTCACGATGCCGGGGAATTCGGAACGCAGCATCCGGCCGGCTTCATTGCCGGCATAGGCATCCCCGCCCGGCGAACGCAGCCAGATTTCGGAAATCCGGTCGTCGGACTGGAGCGCATCGCGCAGCCGGTTGGCGAGACCGGCCGTAATCATGCCTTCGGCCAGCAGGACGCGCTGGTCGCTGCGATCGATCGGCGTCAGGGTCATCACCTGGTTCGCCGCCCAGTTGGGCGAGACCGGGCATGTCGGATTGGGATTGTCCGATTGCGCGCCCGGCGCCGCGCTGGCGCAGAGCATGACCGCACCGAACGCGAGATAGGACCGGAAACGGTTCATCGTTCAGGCAGCCAGCACATACCGCGTTTGAGGCGGAACGCGGCACATCGTCTTCGGAACCGTCGTTTCCTCTCCATCGACGATGATTACGTCGGTGACCTGCAGGCAATCGCCGCCGCTGGCCTGCTGAGTGCGACCGGTTACCGTCGATCGGCCGCGCACGCCGTCGCGGGTATCGCTCGTCCATTCGGCGGTCGAACCGATCTCGCCGCTGCGCGTGACCTCGGCGGTCGCCGTCGCCGCCTTTTCCTGCTCTTCCGGACTCAACCGGCAGGCGATTTCGGTCGCCAGCGTATCGGCGAATTGGGCGGAGGGTACAAAGGTGGGAATGCCGAGTTCCCGAGCCGCGCCGCCCAGCAGCCCGCCGATGATCGATCGGCCGGCCGACTCGCCCGCCGTATCGCAATGGTTTGCATCGTCGCTGGAACTGGACGAGCGACCGCCCAAAATCCCGCCAAACTGAAATGCCGCCACCGGCTGTGCGGCTAGGGCGGCCACGAAAACCGCTGCCGCAACGCTCCTGATCTGCATTTTTCTTCTCCCCAACGAAGTTTCGACTAGCTGTAATGCGCGAAAATATCAAGATTTTCGGCCTTTTCCTTATGGATCAGCCCTTTCTCGAAAACCGTGATCACGGTCACTGCTTGTGCCGGTCTTTCGGGCGATAACCATCCTGTCGAAACGGTTCGATACGGACCGGAGAATAGGAAATGGAAAATTAAAGGAGACTGAATCATGTGGAAGACCATCGCTTCAATCGCCGCCATCGCCGCCACCGTCACCATGACGGCCACTCCGGCTTCGGCGGATCGCGGATCGCACAGCCAGCGGGCCCAGCTGCCGACCTGCACCCAGCCGATCGGCGCGATCTCGATCGTCGAGCCCGACGATAACTGGTGGCAGCGCTACGATCTCGACAGCCCCGAGGCCGTCATCAACCTGCTCGTGCTGCGGTCGGGCTGTTTCACGATCGTCGATCGCGGGCGCGGCCTCAGACGCCGCAACCTCGAACGCGCACTCGCCGACAATGGCGACCTGCAGCGGGGGTCGAATTTCGGCGGCGGGCAGGTGCGGGCTGCGGACTTCTTCATTATCCCGGATATCATCGCGACCAATCGCGATTCCGGGGGTTTCAACATCGGCGGCGCCTTTGGCGGCATCTTCGGCAGCACGCTCGGCGGCTCCGGACTCGGCATCAACACCCGGCGCAAGGAAGCGAACGTCTCACTGACGCTTGTCAACGCCCGGACGACGGAGACGCTGCGGCTCACCGAAGGCTATTATCGCCAGACCGATACCGGCTTTTCGGCCGGCCTGTTCGGCGGTGGCGGCATCTTCGGCAGCCTCGGTGGCGGCCTCGGCGTCGGAACGTACGAAAATACCGAGATCGGCCAGGTCGTCGCGGCCGCTTATCTCGACGCCTATACCGATCTGGTGACCCAGCTTGGCGGGGTCACCGCACAGGCACCCGTCGCGCAATAGCGCAAGACGGGACCATGGGGGGAGGGGCATGCGGCCAACAGGACGCATGCCCCTTTTGCTTGCCTCATACGGAAAGCCCGCTAGCATCCGGCAAAACCATCGGCGGGAGAGGCGTGCATGCGTCATATCGCGATCGTCGGCTCCGGACCGGCGGGCTATTATTCGGCGGAAGCCGCACAGAAGCTGTTCGGAGACGATGTATGCGTCGACATGATCGACCGGCTTCCGGTTCCCTACGGCCTGATCCGCTTCGGCGTCGCGCCCGATCATCAGTCGATCAAGAATGTGGCGCGGCGGTACGAGAAGGTCGCGCTCTCCGAGAATGTCCGCTTCGTCGGCAATCTCACGATCGGCGAAAAGGTCAGCATCGGGGAGCTGCAGCAATTCTACGATGCGGTGATCCTCGCGACCGGCGCGCCGCTCGACCGGTCACTGGACATACCGGGCGCGGACCTGCCGGGCGTGTTCGGCAGCGCCGCCTTTGTCGGCTGGTATAATGGCCATCCCGATTTCGCCGAGGTCGATCCGCCGCTCGACGGTACGCATGTGGTGGTAATCGGCAACGGCAACGTCGCGCTCGATGTCGCCCGGGTGCTCTCCAAGACGCCGGACGAGTTTGCGGGCTCCGATATCGTGCTGCATGCCTATGAGCAGCTCGCCAAGGCGAGGACCGAGCATATCGCGCTGCTCGGGCGCCGCGGACCGCATCAGATCGCCATGACGCCCAAAGAGCTCGGCGAACTGGGCCGGCTGGAACGCGCGGCACCGCGCGTCGATCCCGACGATCTGCCCGAGGAAGGCGCGGACGCGCTGCTCGAGCCGGGTATGCGCAAATCCGTTACCTTCCTGCGCGAATTCGCCGCGATCCCCGAATCCTTCCGGGCGGACAAGAGCGTCGAGATTGATTTCGACTTCTTCGCCGCACCCGTGCGGATCGAGGGCGACGGCAAGGTGGAGCGCGTGGTTGTCGAACGGACCGAGCTCGATGCCGATTTGAGAAGTCGGGGCACGGGCGAAACCTACACGATTCCCGCGTCGCTGGTTGTGACCTGTATCGGCTATCGTACGCCGCCGATCGAGGGCGTGCCGTTCGAGCATGGCCGTGGCCGGTTCGCCAATGACGAGGGCCGGATCATGCCCGGTCTCTATTGTGTGGGCTGGGCGAAGCGCGGGCCCACGGGCACGATCGGAACCAACCGGCCGGACGGCTATGCCGTCGTCGACCTGATCGCCGAGGATATCGGCGAGGGCGACGGCAAGGCGGGCCGGGCCGGGCTCGATGCGCTGCTCGCCGAGCGCGATGCCGACGTCGTCACCTTCCGCGACTGGAAGAAGATCGAAGAAGCCGAGGCCGGGCGTGCGCGCGAAGGTAGCCCGCGCGAAAAGTTCGTCGCGATCGAAGAGATGATCGCCGCGCGCGATTAATCCTCGAGCCAGGCGCGCAGCGCGGCATTGACCTGCTCGGGAACGTCCTGCTGGACCCAGTGCGACGCATCGGGGAAACGGCGCACGGTCAGGTCGGGCACATATTGCTCCATTCCGTCGAGGCAGTGGATGTCGATCGCGACGTCCTGTTCGCCCCACAGCACCAGTGTGGGTACGGGGACCGTGCCATCGCCGATCTGCCGCACGCCGGGCGTCTGGAACAGCGCCCGATAATAGTTGAGCATGGCGGTAAGCGCGCCGGGCCGGGCCGCGGCGGCGCGATAGAGTTCGACGATCTCGGGCGGGAAGAGATGCGTATTCACCGCGGAATCGCGGAAGATGCGGGCGATCGGGGCAGCTTCGCGACGGCCCAGCATCCATTCGGGCAGGCGCGGGATCTGGAAGAAAAACATGTACCAGCTCTTCCGCAATTGCCGCCAATGCCTGAATTCGCGCCGGGCGCACAGCGGATGCGGCACATTCATGATCACCAGGCGATGGAGCGGCCGGATCTGCTGGATGGCGAACTGCCAGGCGATGATCGCGCCCCAGTCATGCGCGATCAGGGTCACCTCCTTCGCCCCGCTCGCGTCGATTAGCGCCGCGACGTCCTCGGTCAGGTGATCGAGCGCGTAGGCGCGCACGCCTTGCGGTCTGCTCGACCCGCCATAGCCTCTGAGGTTCGGCGCCCAGACGCGATAGCCGAGCTCGGCGAGCAGGGGCATCTGGGAGCGCCAGCTGAAATGGAGTTCGGGAAAGCCGTGCAGGCAGAGCGCAAGCCGGTCGCCGTCTTCATGGCCGGCTTCGGCCAGTTCGAACTGTTGCCCGTTCGCCTCGATCCAGCGCATCGCGATGCCGCTGTCCGCCGCCGGGTTCCAGCTGAATGCGCTCTCCATTTTGACAGCGTAGCAGCGTCAGCGCTTTTCTGCTAACGTTCACGTAAAGCAAAAAATCGGGAGAGACTTTGATGCACGATTTGGTCATCCGGAACGGCACGGTCGTCGACGGGCTGGGCGGTGAACCTTTCACCGCCGATATCGCGGTCGATGGCGATCTGATCACCCGGATCGGCGAAGTGAGCGAGCCGGGGCGCGAGGAAGTCGACGCCACAGGCAAGGTGGTCGCGCCGGGTTTCGTCGATATCCATACTCATTATGACGGTCAGGCGACCTGGGACGACGAGATGGCGCCCTCCTCCTGGCACGGCGTGACGACGGTCGTGATGGGCAATTGCGGTGTCGGCTTCGCGCCGGCCAAGCCCGACAAGCATGACTGGCTGATCGGCCTGATGGAAGGTGTTGAGGACATCCCGGGGACCGCGCTCGCCGAGGGCATGACGTGGAACTGGGAGAGCTTTCCCGAATATCTCGACGCGCTTGAGGAAATGCCGCGTACCGTCGATGTGGCGACCCATGTGCCGCATGGCGCGATCCGCGCCTATGTGCTCGGCGACCGGGAAAAGCCGGGCGCGGTGCCGACCGACGAGGATATCGAAAAAATGTCGGCGATCGTCGAGGAAGGCCTGCGCGCCGGCGCGCTCGGTTTCTCGACCTCTCGGACGATCCTGCACCGCGATGTCGAAGGCGAACTGGTGCCGGGCACGACGGCCACCAAGGAAGAACTGATAGGGATCGGCCGCGCGATGGGCCGGGTCGGCCACGGTGTTTTCGAAATGGCGTCCGACATGAAGCGGGAATGGGACGAATTCGGCTGGATGGGCGATCTTTCCCGCGAAACCGGTCTTCCCGTCACCTTCGCCGCGCTGCAGTCGATCGCCGAGGAAATGGCGCTCGACGAACAGATCGCCGCGACTGCCGAGGGGAATGCCAAGGGCGCCCACATCGTCGCCCAGATTGCCCTCCGCGGCAACGGCATCATCATGGCCTGGCAGGGCACCGTCCATCCCTTCCTGTTCAAGCCCGCCTGGAAGGAAATCGCCGAGCTGCCCTGGGAGGACAAACTCGCAAAGCTCGAGGATCCGGGCTTCCGTAAGCGGATGATCGCGGAGGAATCGGATTTCAGCGAAGCCAATCCGGACCTGCTGCCGCTGCTGATGGTGATCGCCAATGGCTGGCCGGTGCAGTTCGAGATGATGGACGGTTTCAACTATGAACCGACGGCGGAAGAGAGCGTCGCCGCGCGCGCGGAGGCCGCCGGAATGAGCGGTCCCGAATATGCCTATGAGCTGCTGATGCGCGACGGGGGCAAGGGCTTCATCTACTACCCGATCCTCAACTATGCCGACGGCAATCTCGATTTCCTGCACCCCCTCCAGCATCGCGACGACACGGTGAACTCCCTGTCCGACGGCGGCGCGCATTGCGGCACGATCTGCGATGCCGCCTCGCCGACCTTCATGCTCGAGCACTGGGTCCGGGACCGGGAGCGGGGAACGATATCGCTGGAAAATGCGATCAAGCGGCAATGCCATGATACGGCGCGGCTCTACGGCCTCAACGATCGCGGCGTGTTGGCGCCCGGTTATCTGGCCGATATCAACGTGATCGATCTCGACAATCTGAAGCTCGAAAAGCCGTGGCTCGCCTTCGATCTGCCGGCGGGCGGCAAACGCCTGCTGCAAAAGGCGCGCGGTTATGAAATCACGATCAAGTCCGGCCAGGTGACCTTCCGCAACGGTAAGGTGACCGATGCGCGCCCCGGCGGCCTGATCCGCGGCCCGCAAACGGTCGAGATGGCGGAAGCGGCCGAATAGCCTGAGCTAGTGCAGGAGATCGAACGCGGCGAGCTCGGTGATCGAGATCTGCCGCATGCTGTCATGCGGCACGCTGTTGGTCAGCGCGTAGAATGCGCGGGCGTTTTCGGGCGCCATTCCCATCTCGCGATAATATTCGAGATAGGGCGCGTGGATCGGATCGCCGGGCGGATAGTCGGCGGCCTCGCGCCCGTAATTGTCGAGCCAGCTATGGACGATGAACTCCGCGCCCGGGTCGGCCGTGCGGCGGACGCCGGCGAGAAACAGCTCCACGCCGCCCGAGCGCACCGAGCCATGGCCGGGTACATGGGTCGTAATCCCCGCGCGCCGGATCATCCGCGCCAGCGCGAGATTGGCATTGTCGTCGATCGTTCCGGCGCAGTCGACGAAATCGAGGGTGCGGATGCCCGGCCAGTCGGCGAGCAGCCGGCGGAATTCCTGCGGCGCATAACTGTCGACTTCGCCGATCATCTCGATCCGGTCTTCGGCGACGACATGGAACGGGCCGTAGGTGGCGAGCGCCGGGCTTTGCGGCGCGGCATAGTTTTCGACGAAACCAGCCGATCCGCCATAATCGACATAGACGATGGTTTCGGTCGTGACCGTGTATCCGCCGCGTGTTTCGGTAGTCACCGTGTAGCTGCGCTGTGCTCCGGCAGAAAGGGCGGGGCCGGCCGGCAGGACGAGGGCCAGCAACGCCAGAACGGCAAGCGCAAAAGCCACCGCAACGCCGAACGCCTTGCCGCGCAGTTGGGCCGTGAGATCGAAATCGCCGATATTCCACATAGTGCCACCGTTTTCGGCGGCCCGTCTTACGCAATCCCTGACGGGGCTGGTTAGGAACGGCTTAACCCCGATCCCGCGATTTTGACGCGACAGGTGCGAAACAGCAGTTGAAAGCCGCGCATCCGGCCCCTATAGAGCCGCGTCTGCCTCCAGATGGGCCCGCGTCGCCGCGGGCCGGACGCATCGGTCGGGGAGTAGCTCAGCCAGGTAGAGCACTGTCTTCGGGAGGCAGGGGCCGGAGGTTCGAATCCTCTCTCCCCGACCAGTTTTTTCGTTCAAGAGCGGAAACGCCGCGCGGGTTAAACGCGCCAGGCGGTTATCCCGTTCGGACAAAGAGTCCCGAAACCCACGCGTCATTCCAGCGAACGCTGGAATCCCCGGCTGCATACGCCCCGTCTATCCGCCTGAGATCCGAGCGTTCGCTCGGATAACGTGGTGGGATACGTGTCCGGGCGATATAATCGCCAACCCGTTACTTACCCTTTTGCGGACATATCAAAAACTTCTCGCCGGTCGTCTTGGCGTAATAGCGTTTGACGATATCGGCCTGCAGCGCTTCGGCGAGCGAGATTTCGTCCGTGTAGTGGCTGGCGAATGTCGTCGTGAGTTCGTCGACGACCCGCTTGCGCAGCCGGTCGGCGACCTCCGGCCCGGCCTTGGCCAGGAAGTTGGGAAGCAGCCAGCCGCCCACGCCCCAGGCCATGCCATAGCCGCGGGTCAGCACGGTCGGCGAAACATCGAGGCCGCCATAGAGATAGACCTGTTTGTGGGCGACGGAGCCGTAGATGCTGTATGCGCCCGGCGTGCGCGCCGCCGCAGCTTCCATGGCGCTCAATATCTTCGACGCGAGATCGCCGCCGCCGGTGGCGTCGAAGGCGAGGGTCGCGCCGGTCTCGTGCACCGCATCGGTCAGTTCGGCCGCGAAATTCTCGCTGCTGGAGTTGCAGACATGTTTCGCGCCCATGTCGCGGAGCAGTTCGGCCTGTTCTTCGCGGCGCACGATGTTCACCAGTTCGACGCCGTCGTCCCGGCATATCCGGTTCAGCATCTGGCCGAGATTCGACGCCGCCGCCGTGTGCACTAGGGCGGTATGGCCTTCCATCCGCATCGTCTCGAGCATCGACAGCGCGGTGAGCGGATTGACGAAGCTGGAAGCGCCGTCCCTGGCCGTATGTTCCGGCTTCAGCGGCAGGCACATCGCCGCGGGCAGACAGCGATAATGAGCGTACATCCCGCCGCCCATCACCGCCACCACCTTGCCCAGCAGCGCCTGCGCCCCCGCGCCGTCGCCGGCGGCAACGACCGTCCCGGCGCCCTCGTTCCCGACCGGCAATTGCTGGCCGATCCGGGCTTTCATCACGGCCATGCCCTGCGCGGATACCGGCGCGGTGAGTATGATGTCGTCGCCTTCGCCCGTCGAGCTGCACTCGGCCATATTGGCCCAGCCGAACATGACGCCGTGATCGGACGGGTTGATCGGCGTCGCTTCGATCTCGACGACCACCTCGTCCTCGCCGGGTGTCGGCATGGAGCGCTCGGTCAGTTCCAGGCGGAGTTCCCCATTCTCGGAAACGGTGGACAGCATCTGGCGGTAGCTTTGCGGTAGCGACATGGGATTCTCCTGGATGGGCCGATCGGCGATACCGGTCCTGACATACAGCTTTCCGCTGTGTGCGCCACGGTCGATTCCGGACCGTCCTTCGACATCCGGTTGACCTTAGTGTATTGTTATAATAATACACTAAGGTGCTTAAAGCGTAGGCCGACGTGCAGAGTGCTGTTCGAGACGAGGGAAAACTGCCGATGGAATCCACCGAAACGCTTTACCCAGGGACCATCGGGCGATTGGTCGGCTGGTCGCTGATCGGCACGATCATCGTCGGCATCGTCGCGGCGCGGTTTGTGGCTCCGGATATCAACATCAATCTCTCGGCCGATGTTACCGCGGTCGCGGAGAGTATGCTCGAGGCCGAGCAGCGGTTGCGGGCCAGAGCCTATCTCCTCGTCCTGACATTCGGCCTGGAGGCGCTGATCAGCGTCGGTTTCTTCCTCCTCCTGCGCAGATCGGGACCATTGCTGGCCGGTTGGAGCCTGTTCGTCGGCCTCGCGGCATCGCTGCTCATGCTGCTCGGCGCGGTATTCGCGTTGAACGCCGCCGAAATTGCCGGCGATTCCGCCTATGGCACCATGGCGGGCGAAACCCGCCTGATGCTGGCGAGCCTTCAGGCGACGTCGGATTACACATCGTTCCATCTCGGGCTGGTCCTTTCGGCAACGGCGAAGGCGGGCTTTTTCACCCTGTTCCTCAGATCGAACCTGATCCCGAAGATCATCGCGGGCTGGGGGCTGTTCGCCTCGCTGTTCGTGGCCGTCACCATCGTCGCGCGCGATTTCATCCCGATGCTGGGACATGGCACGATCACCATGGCGTTCATGCTGTCCAACCTGATCGCGCTGGTGTCGACCGGGCTCTATCTGGGGATACGCGGCGTCCGGACAGCTTGAGCGGCCCGGGTCTAGAGGCTCGCCAGTCTCGCTCTCCAGTCCCGCGCCGGATGGGCGGCCTCGAATTCTTCCGCCAGGCGATCGACCAGATCGGCCACCGACATCACTTCCTCGATCAGCCCGACGCTTTGGCCTGCGCTCCAGATATCGCGCCAGGGCATCACCCCTTCGGGCATCTCGGTGCGCTCCTGCGGCAGCGTCTTGTGATCGAGACCGACGCGTTCGATCGAGGCGCGCATCCAGTTCGCCGGCACGCCGTTCATCGCTGACGAAACCACGATCTCGTCGATCCCGGATTCGGGGATCATCGTGCGATGGCCATCCGGCACGCCCGATTCCGGCGTTGCGATGAAGCGCGTGCCCATACAGGCGATGTCGGCGCCGAGCGCCAGCGCGCCTGCGATGCCATATCCGTCGGCGATGCCGCCGGCGACGATCAGGGGGCCGTCGAACAGTTTGCGCACGGCCGGAACGAAGGCGAACGGCGTGATGAACCCGGTATGGCCGCCCGCCCCCGAACAGGTCAGCATCAACCCGTCGGCGCCGACGTCCAGCGCCTTTTTCGCATGGCGCATGGTCGTCACGTCCTGGATCACCTTGCCGCCCCAGCGATGCGCGCGCTCGATGACCGCGCTGGGATCGCCGAGGCTCGAGAGGATCAGCGGCGCACGGTGCTGTTCGAGCAGGTCGAGCTTGGCCGGGCCGGTCGGTTCGGTGGCGATCCGAGCGGGCAGGTTGACGATGGGCGATGCGCCGCCGACGCCGTCCAGCGCATCGAGATAGGCTTCGAATTCGTCCATCGGCGTATAGGTGCCGCCCTGCCAACCGCCGAGCACACCGGCCTTGCAGCATTCGACGGCGAGCGGGACCGAGCTGGCGATGGACATGGGCGCACACATGAGCGGCAGGCGAAGATTGTCGAACAGGCCGGGCTGGGTCATGCAAATCCTTGGGGTGAGAGAGGAAGGCGCCCGCGCGATTGCGCGGGATGGGATTAATGACGGTCGGGGCTATCCCTGCTGCGCGGCGATCCAGCGGCGCATCTCCGTTTCGAGCGTGCTCAGCGGGACCGAACCGAGCGCGAGGATCGCGTCGTGGAAGGTTCGCCGATCGAAATCCTCTCCGAGCGCTTCCTCGGCTTCGCCGCGCAGGCGCCGGATCGTCAGCTCGCCCAGCTTGTAGGCGAGCGCCTGTCCGGGCCAGCTGATATAGCGGTCGATCTCGGTCTCGACCTCGTGATCGGAGAGCGCGGTGTTGGCCGCCAGGTAATCGATCGCCTGCTGGCGGGACCAGCCGTAATGATGGAGGCCGGTATCGATGACGAGCCGCGCCGCCCTCCACATCTCGTAGGTCATCCGGCCGAAATTCTCGTAGGGCGTGCGATAGATGCCCATCTCGATGCCGAGATATTCGGTGTAGAGACCCCAGCCTTCGCCATAGCCGGAGAAATAGGTGTAGCGCCGGAATTCGGGGCCGGATTCGCGCTCTTCGGCGAGCGCCGCCTGCATCGAATGGCCCGGCGCGCATTCGTGCAGGGTCAGCGCGGGAAGGTTGTAGAGCGGGCGGCTGGGCAGGTTGTAGGTGTTCATCAGGCAGCTTTCGAGCCCGCCGCGCCCGGCCGTGTAGAAGGGCGCGATCTCGTCGGGCACCGGCAGGATGGTGAAGCGGCGGCGCGGGAGCAGGCCGATCACATCGCCAAGCGTCGCATTGGCCCGCACCGCGACATAGGCCGAGAACATCATCAGCTCTTCGGGTGTCTGGGCATAGAATTGCGGGTCGGTGCGCAGGAAGGTCAGGAACTCCTCGAACGTCCCTTCGAAACCGGCCTCGGCGATCGTAGCCTCCATATCGGCGCGGATGCGCGCGACCTCGTCGAGCCCGATCTGGTGGATTTCCTCGGCGGAAAGATCGAGCGTTGTATATTCGCGGATCTGCGCAGCATAATAGGCCGGACCGTCGGGCAGGCTGCTGGCGCCGGTCTCGGTGCGGGCGCCCGGATAATATTCCTCGCGATAGAAGCGCAGCAGCTCGGTAAAGGCCGGGGCTACAGCTCCGCGGATCACGGTCCGCGCTTCCGCCCGAAACGCGTCCTGCCGGTCTGCCGGGATCGTCGCCGGCATTTCGGCGAAGCGCGCGAAGAACGGATTGGCCTCGGGATCGGTCTCCGCATAGGGCGCGATCGCCGCGTCGCGGCCGGCGAGCGTCACCTGCGGAACGGTAAAGCCGCGCGCGAGCCCGGCCCGCATGTTCGCGATATTCTCGGCAAAGAAGCGCGGAATGTCGCGCAGCCGACCCAGAAAACGGCGATAATCGGCTGCCGTCGTCAGCTGGCCCGGACGGGGATTGAGGCCGGTCCAGAAGGCGGTGTCGCTGTTGAGCGGCATTTCCCATTCGCGATATTCCGCATCGGCGATCGCGATCTCGAGATTGGTGCGGAACACCGAGGCGTTGATCCGCTCATTGTCGGACAACGCTTCGACCGGGATCGCGGCCAGCCGGTCCAGCATGTCGCGGCGATGGGCCAGGCGGCGCTGCTGGGTCTCGGGATCGACGGCGGACAGCCGGTCGCCGCGCGCCAGTTCGCCGTCCTCGTCCCGGACTTGCGCGAATTCCTCCATCCGCCACGCCCAGTCCGCTTCGTAGAGCGCGCGCAGCTCGGCATCCGCTTCGGTCGCCGCTTCCGACTGGGCGACGGCGGGGCCGGCAAGGACCGGAACCGCAACAGCAGCGCAGGCGAGGGCGAGCAGGGACGGGCGAAATTTCATGATGACGCATCCTCGGGTCGGAGTGGTTCTCGGTGTTCGCGCCATGAACCAGCAACCTGTCCTGCCCGTCAAGTTTTCCGGGCGTTGCTGGCAATTCCGGCACTCGACTCAGTCGCGGTGCCGCGTTACGTCTACGTAAAGTTTCTGAGAAAACCGGACGGGATGCAGTGATGGGCGAAAAAGCGATCAGCGCCGAGGGCGTTGCCGAAAAGGACCGGCTGAACGAGGACAATCTCGACGCCTGGATGCAGGCGCATGTCGAGGGGTTTGCGGGGCTCGCCGCCTATACGAAGTTTCCCGGCGGGCAGTCGAATCCGACCTACCGGATCGAGGACGAGGCGGGGCGCGCCTATGTGCTGCGGCGCAAGCCGTTCGGCCCGATCCTGCCCTCGGCCCATGCAGTCGACCGCGAATTCCGCGTTATCTCCGGCCTCCATCCGGCGGGCTTTCCGGTCGCCAGGCCCTATGCGCTGTGCGAGGACGACGACATCATCGGCGCGGCCTTCTACATCATGGAGATGGTCGAGGGCCGGACCTTCTGGGACGGGATGCTGCCCGAAATCGAGCCGTCCGAGCGGACCTCCGTCTACCGATCGATGATCGGCACGCTCGCGCGCCTCCACAATCTCGACTATGTCGAACTCGGCCTCGAAAATCACGGCAAGACCGGCAATTATTTCGAGCGCCAGATCAACACCTGGACCAAGCAATATCGCCGCGCCGAGACCGAGACGATCGAGGCGGCCGAGAAGCTGATCGAATGGCTGCCCAAGACCGTTCCCGAACAGACGCGCACCTCGGTGATCCATGGCGATTACCGCATCGACAACATGATCTACGCCCCCGACCGGCCCGAGGTCGTCGCCGTTCTCGACTGGGAACTCTCGACGCTCGGCGATCCGCTGGCCGATTTCACCTATCTGGCGATGAACTGGGTCATGGAAGGCACGGGAACCGCCTCGCTCGGCGGGCATGACCTGGAGGGCACGGGCATCCCGACCCTGGAAGAGGCGACGGCGCTTTATTGCGAGCTGACCGCGCGCGATGCCGTGCCCGACCTCAACTGGTATTTCGCCTATAACCTGTTCCGGCTGACCGGCATCTTGCAGGGGATCAAGAAACGCTGGCTCGACGGCACCGCGTCTTCGCCCGAGGCCGAGGAACGCTCGAAGCGCGTGCCCGAACTTGCCGCGGCGGCCTGGGGCTTCGCCCGCGCCGCTGGCGCTCCGGAATAGGGGGGAGAAACCGTGTCGCTCTTCGATCTGGACGGCAAAGTGGCGATCATCACCGGTTCCTCGCGCGGGATCGGCAAGGCCACGGCGGAGGAGATGGCGGCCAATGGCGGCCGGGTCGTGATTTCGAGCCGCAAGGCGGGACCCTGCGAGGAGGTCGCCGCCGCGATCAATGCCGAGCATGGCGAAGCGACGGCGATCGCCGTGCCCGCCAATATCTCTTCGAAGGAGGATCTGCAGACTCTCGTCGACGAGACGCGCAAGGCGTTCGGCCGGATCGATATTCTGGTCTGCAATGCGGCGACCAATCCGCATTTCGGGCCGATGTCGACGATCGAGGACGAGCAGTTCCGCAAGATCCTCGACAACAATATCCTCTCCAACCACTGGCTGATCCAGATGGTCGCGCCCGAGATGCGCGAGCGCCAGGAAGGCTCGATCATCATCGTCTCGTCGATCGGCGGGCTCAGAGGCTCGGTGGATATCGGCACCTATTGCATCTCCAAGGCGGCCGATATGCAGCTGGCGCGCAATCTCGCGCACGAATTCGGCGACGACAATATCCGCGTCAATTGCATCGCGCCGGGACTGATCCGCACCGACATGGCGCGCGCTCTGTGGGAAAATCCCGAAATCGAAAAGCATGTGACGTCGACGACGCCGCTGCACCGCATCGGCGAACCGCACGAAATTGCGGGCGCCGCCGTCTATCTCGCCTCTTCCGCCTCCACCTATACCACCGGCCAGGTCATCGTCGTCGATGGCGGGCGCACGATCTAGTTCAAAGGACAGCATATGAACCGCTTCGAAGGAAAATCGATCATCGTCACGGGCGCGGGCTCGGGTATCGGCCGCGCCACGGCCAGGCGCTTCGCGGCCGAGGGCGGCAAGGTCGTTGCGGCGGACAAGATGTCGACCGTGCATGAGACGGTCGAGATGATCACGGCCGACGGCGGCACGGCGATCGGCGTCGAAATGGACGCCGGCAGCGAAAGCGAGGTGCAGGCGCTGGTCGAGCGCGCGGTCAGCGAGTTCGGCGGGCTCGATATCCTGTTCGCCAATGCCGGGATCACGGGCGGCCTGCAGGGCGGCCTGTTCGATTCCGACGCGGAAAGCTGGGCCGAAGTGCTGCGGGTCAACCTGATCGGCCCGTTCCTCGCGATCAAATATGGCGCGCCGGAGATCGAGAAGCGCGGCGGCGGCGCGATCATCTGCACCGCTTCGGTCGCCGGTATCCGGTCCGGCGCCGGCCCGAGCAGCTATTCAGCGTCCAAGGCGGGCGTCATCAACCTGGTCAAGACGGCCGCGCAGCAGATGACGGGCAGCAATGTCCGCATCAATGCGGTCTGCCCCGGTATCATCGAAACCGGGATGACCAAGCCGGTCTATGATTATGCGCGCGAAAAGGGCGTCGAGGGCAAGATCGGCCAGCTCAACCCGCTCAAGCGCGGCGGGCAGCCGGAGGAACTTGCGGGCGCCGTTACCTTCCTCGCCTCGGACGATGCCAGCTATGTCAACGGCCAGGCGCTGGCGGTCGATGGCGGGCTTTCCTCGTCGCATCCCGTCACCCGCCAGATGCCCAAACGGGCGGCGGTCTGATGGCCGGCGATTTCTTCGAAGGGAAGGTTGCGATCGTCACCGGCGGCAGCCAGGGGATCGGCGCGGCGACGGTGCGCGCAATCGCCGCACGCGGCGCGCAGGTCGTGATCAACTATGTGTCGAGTGCGGATCTCGCCGAAGAGCTGCGCGACGAGATCGGCGAGAAAGCGATAGCCGTGCAGGCCGACCTCAGCGCGGGCGAGGCGAACACGCTCGCCGAAGCCGCGCTCGACAAATGGGGCCGCATCGATTGTCTCGTCAACAATGCCGGCAAGACCGCCTTCGCCAATCATGAGGATCTCGACGCGCTGAGCGCCGACGATTTTCTCGACATCTACCGGCTCAACGTCGTCGGCGCGTACGAAATGATCCGCGCCGTCGCGCCGTCGATGCAGGCGAGCGGCAGCGGCGCGATCGTGAATGTCACCTCGGTCGCCGCGCATTACGGGATCGGGTCGTCGGTCGCCTATGCGGCCTCGAAAGGGGCGCTGCTGACGATGACCTATTCGCTCGCCCGTGCGCTTGCCCCTGAGATCCGCGTCAATGCAATCAGCCCGGGCTATGTCGGTACCGGCTGGTTCACGAACCGGCTCGGCGAAGAGGCCAAGCTCGCCATCGACCGGCATTTCGAGGAAACGACGCCGCTCAGGCGTGCCGGCACGGCGGAGGATATCGCCGACATGATTATACCGCTGCTCGACGATGCTTCGCGGCACATGACGGGGCAGGCGATCGTGGTGGATGCCGGTTCGCATCTCGATGTCGGCAGTTCGCGTCGCAAGGGGAAAGAGGAGTTATAGGATGCGTTACCGCAAACTCGGATCGAGCGACCTCCAAGTCTCGGAGATTTCGCTCGGCACTTGGCTGACCGCCGGCGTCGGCGTCGAAAAGGAAACCGCGATCGCCTGTATCGACCGCGCTTTCGATCTCGGGATCAACTTCATCGACACCGCCAACGCCTACGGCCGGGGCGCCTCGGAGCGGGTGATCGGGGAGGCGCTGAAGGACCGGCCGCGCGACAGCTATGTGCTGGCGACCAAGGTCTATTTCCCGATGTCGGAGACGGATCGCGGGCTTTCGCGCGAACAGATACTGAAGCAGATCGACGCGTCGCTCGAACGGCTGCAGACCGATCATGTCGATCTCTATCAATGCCATCGGTATGACGAGGACACGCCGCTCGAAGAGACGATGACGGCGCTGACCGATATCGTGAAGGCGGGCAAAGTTCGTTATATCGGCTTTTCCGAATGGGAGCCGGATCAGATTCGCGCGGCGCTCGACATGGTGCCCGAAGTCGAGAAGTTCGTCTCCAGCCAGCCGCAATATTCGCTGCTCTGGCGGCGCCCCGAAAAAGCGGTGATCCCGCTCTGCACGGAGAACGGCATTTCGCAGATCGTCTGGTCCCCGCTGGGCCAGGGCGTGCTGACCGGCAAATATGACGCCGACAGCCCGCCGCCCGAAGACAGCCGCGCGGCGAGCGACGATATGGGCGGTTTCATGGAGCGACTGATGCGACCCGAAGTGATCCGGGCCGTCGACCAGATCAAGCCGTTGGCGGAGGAGGCCGGCTGCACAATGGCGCAGTTCGCGCTGGCCTGGGTGTTGCGCGAGCCCAATGTCGCCTCGGCCATCGTCGGTGCGAGCCGGCCCGATCAGCTGGACGACAATGCAGCGGCGAGCGGATTGGAAATCGATCCCGCGCTGTTTGCCGAAGCCGAAAAGATCGTCGCCGCGATCCCGCGGCCCTGACGATAATGCCAGCACAATCCCGTTTACCCTGAGCTTGTTGAAGGGGCGTCCTTCACTTTCGGCGTTGAAAAGAAAGGGCAGGACTTCGACAAGCTCGGCCCAAACGGATTTAGATGGAATTGAGCAAGGGCATGCCCACCAATCTTCAACATATCCTCCAAAGCTTCGAGCCTGTCGATAACGGGCACACGGTCGAAATTCCCGCGACCTGGATGCAGGGACGGACCGCCTATGGCGGGCTCAGCGCTGCGCTCGGCCTTCATGCGGCGCAACAGTCGGCGGAGGGTTTGCCGCCACTGCGATCGGCGCAGATAGCCTTTATCGGGCCGCTCGCGGGCGAAGTGAAGATCACAACGAAGCTGCTCCGGCGCGGGCGGACGGCGGCCTTCATCCAGTCCGATATCCATTCGGAGAAGGGGTTGGGGCTGCGCGCCATCTACGTCTTCATGCAGGCGCTCGAATCCGAGGTTGATTACGCGCATCATGACGCGCCCGATATCGGGCCGCCGCCGGCCGACGAGGAATTGCGCTCGGGCCCGCCCGAATTCTTCACCTATCATTTCCAGTATCGCGAGAGCCGCCATCCCGATGGCGAGGGCAAACCGCGCTTCACCCGCTGGATGCGGCTGGCCGAGCGCGACGGGATCGACCCAATGGTCGAGCTGATGCTGATGGGCGATTCGCTGCCGCCGGCGGCCGTCGCGCTGCAATCGCGCGGCGCGCCGGTCAGTTCGATCAACTGGTTCGCCAATATCCTCGAACCCGCGCCGCATACGAGAGACGGCTGGTGGCTCGTCCGCAGCGAGTCCGATCTCGCCCGGCACGGCAACAGCAGCCAGCAGATGGGGCTCTGGTCGACCGACGGAACGGCCGTGCTCGCCGGCATGCAGAGCGTGGCGCTGTTCAGCTAGGTCCTAACCCTAGCCGCGATTATTCGGCATAGAGCGGTTCGAAGCCGAACACCCAGGGCGTCTCGGTATCGACCGTGACGCGGACCGCGCGGATCTGCGGCGCGCCGTACACCTGGAGCCGGGTGATATTTTCGTACAGCGGCGCTTCGCCTTCGCCCCGGTCGATCATGAACGGCCGGTCGATCACGAATTCGTGGAAATCGCCGTTGATCAGCAGGACCGGCTTGCCGAAGCGCGCCGCATAATCGCGGATGGCGAAGACGATCCAGCCATAGGGCCCGGCCTGTCCGCCGCGGATCGCGGATCCCGTCAGGTCGCCGCCTTCGCCGTCGACGAACATGCCGGCGTGCAGCGCGATGACGACCGCGGGCGCGTCCTCAGCCTCGGCCCGTTCGAAGGTTTCCCGGATCCAGGCGATATTCGCCCGGTTGCGATTGGCGGCGGCCTGGAAGCGCGCCTCGTCGTTGATCCGGAAATCATTGTCGGAGCCTGCCACATGGACGGTCGCGAAGACGACGCCGTCCCGTTCCCATCGCGCATTCTCGACCATTTCGGGGAAATCGCTACCGCTATCGGACTGACGCGCCAGCGGCATGGGATCGGTTCCCAGGCTTCGCGGCTCGGCGAAGAATACCGAACGCAATGTGGAGAGCGCGGCGAGCACATCGACATAGCTCGTATTGGCGAAGGCGTTTTCGAAACGATAGGCGTCGGCAAGTTCCCGCTGGTCCTCCTCGCTGCCGATCCCGGCAAAGGCGCGCAGGATTTCGATGCGCCGGCAATCGGTCCATTCATTGTCGCCCGGGGTGTAGACCACCGGGTGATCGTAGCGGCTGAACCAGCCGAGTGCGTCGCGATAGCTGTCTTCGGTGCAGGGGCGGGCGCCCCAGATATCGCCGACATGGATCGTGAAGACCGGCTCGGCGGCGTTGATCCGCCGGATCAGCCGGTCATAACGGGGCAGGTCGTCGGGGAGGTTATAGGCGGTGTCGCCGAGCGCGACGAAGCTGAACCGCTCGGCGGCGGCGGGCGCGGCGAACAGCGCAAGACCCGCGATCAGCCCTCCAATCCGATTGATGAACAGCCCCCCCATGCTGTGCTCCTTCCGTCTACGCGATCGCTTCCTCTTTCGCGCCGACGCCGAAATAGAGGTTCGGCAGATCTTTCTTGAGGATCTTGCCATTGGCGTTGCGCGGCAGTGTCTCCTCGACGAACACGATCTTCACCGGAACCTTGAACTTGGCGAGCCGCTCGGCGACCCAAGCCTGCAATTCCGCTTCGCCGACGTCGTGGCCGGGCGCCAGATGGACGACCGCGGCCGGTTCCTCGCCGAGTTGCTTGTGCGGAATGCCGACCAGCGCCGCATCGGTGACGGCCGGATGGTCGTAGAGCACGTTTTCGACCTCGGACGAATAGATATTCTCGCCGCCGCGGATGATCATGTCCTTGGCGCGGTCGCAAATATAGCAGAAACCCTCTTCGTCGAGCTTGGCGAGATCGCCGGTACGGATCCAGCCGTCGACGAAGGTTTCCTCGTTCGCTTCCGGCTTGTTCCAATATTCGCGCACGACCATCGCGCCATAGGCCCAAAGCTCGCCGATCTCGCCGGTCGGCAATTCGCGCGTGCCATCTTCGGACATGATCTTGAGCTTGGCGACGGGAACGGGTGGACCGCAACTGTCCGGCCGGTTGAGATAGTCTTCCGCGCTGTGACCGGTCACCGTGCCCGACGTTTCCGTCATCCCCCAGCCCATGGCGGGCGAGGAATTGAACTCGCTCTTGATCTTGCGCACCAGATCCGGCGACGCAGGCGCGCCGCCATAGGTGATGCTGTTGAGGCTCGAGAGATCATATTTGTCGCGATCGGGATGTTCGAGGATCTGCCAGGCGATGGTCGGGACGCCGCCGGTCAGCGTGACCTTTTCGCGCTCGATGATCTCCATCGCGCGAACCGTGTCCCATTTGTGCATCAGCACCAGTTTCGATCCGCCGGCGATGATCGGGCCCATCATCGCCGTGCATCCGGTGACGTGGAACAGCGGGATGACAAGCAGCACGCACATCGGTTCGGGCAGCGTGCCCGGCGGCGGCAGCTCTTCGCCCCGCCGCAATGCGCCGCGCGTGGTCGCATAGGCGGAGGACAGAAGATTGGTCAGCGAGTTGCGATGCGTCGCGACCGCGCCTTTCGGCTTCCCGGTCGTGCCGCTCGTGTAGAGGATGGACGCATCGGTCTCGGGGCCGATATCCGCGGCGGGGAAGTCCGTGTCGGGGAGATCGGCCCAGTCATGGCTCTTGCCGATCAGGTCGGTCAGCGCCACCACGCCTTGGTCGAGCGGGCCGCCAGGACGCGTCACGATGATCTTTTCGATCCCCGGAAGGTTGCCGAGATGCGGTTTGATCCGCTCATAGCGTTCACCGTCGGCGATCAAGGCCTCTGCGCCCGAATCCTGAAGGCCATATTCGAGCTCGCCGCCCGTCCACCAACCGTTGAGCGGCACGGCGATCGCGCCGATCGAGAGTGTGGCGAAATAGATGACGGGCCATTCGGGCAGATTGCGCGCCGCCAGCGCGACCCGGTCGCCCTTCTCGACGCCCATCTCGCGCAGCTTGTGAGCCAGGGTCGCCGAGGCCTTGAACCAGGCGTCATAGGTCACCCGTTCGTCTTCGAAAACGATGAATTCGCGGTCGCCGAAAGCGGCGCGGGCAAGCCGGGCGAAATCGGCGAAAGTCGGCGGTATGCTCTTCCATACGGTCGTCGGCCGGCCGTTGATCTCGACCTCTTCGGTGGCAAAGGGGCTGCCCTCGGACGTCAGCATCGCATTTGCCTGGGCAAGCGATATGACCGGCCAGTCGGGATGGTCGGGATTCAGGTTGATTTCCGTCACGTAAACTCTCTCCACAAGAATAGGCCGGTAGATTCGCGAATCCCCGGCTTCTGGCTTTTGTTCTAGCTATGGCGCGCGGGGATTAATCTCAAGGGCGCAAGCCGGTTTCCGTAACGACAGCCTTGCCAGCGCCCCGGGCGATGCGCGACAAGAGAAAGAAAAACCCTGCAGGAGTTTTCCCGATGTCCGTGATCACCACCGAACGTCATGACGACGTACTCGTCATCATCTCCGACAATCCGCCGGTCAACGCACTCGGCGCAGCCGTTCGCCAGGGGCTGGTCGACGGCATCGACGAGGCACTGGGCGACGATAGCGTCAAGGCCGTCGTCATCCGCTGCGAAGGCCGCACCTTTTTCGCCGGCGCCGACATCACCGAATTCGGCAAACCGATGCAGGGGCCGAACCTCGGTGAGGCGCTCGACAAGCTCGAGGCGAGCGACAAACCGGTCGTCGCCGCCATTCACGGCACGGCGCTGGGCGGTGGATGCGAGGTGGCGCTGGCCTGCCACTACCGGGTGGCGGTTCCGTCGGCGAAGCTCGGACTGCCCGAGGTCAAGCTCGGGTTGATACCGGGCGCAGCGGGAACGCAGCGTCTGCCGCGCATCGTCGGCGCGGAAGCGGCCTTGCCCCTGGTGGTCGTCGGCAATCCGATCTCCGCGAAAAAGGCGGAGAGCATCGGCCTTGTCGATGCGATCGTCGGCGAAGGCAGCCTCGCCGAGGACGCGATTCGCTTCGCCCGCGACCAGATCGGCAAGCCGGTTCCGCGTGCAAGCGAAGGCACGGCCAATCGCGACGGCGTCGAAAACCCGGCTATATTCGACGAATTCCGCGCCAAACATGGCCGCAAGTTGCGCGGTTTCGATGCACCCGAGGCCGGCATCCAGGCGGTCAAGGCGGCCGGCGAATTGTCCTACGAAGAGGGCGTCAAGAGGGAGCGCGAACTCTTCATGGGGCTGATGGCGGGCACGCAGTCGGCCGCCATGCGCCATTATTTCTTCGCCGAGCGCGCGGCGAACAAGATCGAGGGGATCGCCAAGGATATCGAGCTGATCCCGATCAGGAAGGTCGGCGTGATCGGCGCCGGCACGATGGGCGGCGGTATCTCGATGAACTTCCTGTCGGCCGGCATTCCGGTGACGATCCTCGAAATGGAGCAGGAAGCGCTCGATCGCGGCACCGGGGTGATGCGCAAGAATTACGAGCGCACGGCCAAGCGCGGCCGGATGACGGACGAGCAGGTTGAGCAGGCGATGGGCCTGCTCTCACCGACGCTCGATTATGCCGATCTCGCCGATTGCGATCTCGTGATCGAGGCGGTGTTCGAGAATATGGATGTGAAGAAACAGGTCTTCGCCAAGCTCGACGAGACGGTGAAACAGGGCGCGATCCTCGCGTCGAACACCAGCTATCTCAATGTCGACGAGATCGCGACCGCGACCAGCCGGCCCGACCATGTGCTGGGCCTGCACTTCTTCTCGCCCGCCAACGTCATGAAGCTGCTCGAGGTCGTGCGCGGCGACAAGACGGCGGACGACGTGCTCGCCACTTGCATGAAGCTTGCCAAGAAGATCGGCAAGATCGCGGTCGTCGCCGGGGTGTGCGACGGCTTTATCGGCAACCGGATGCTCAGCCCGCGCCAGCAACAGGCCAATGCGCTGATCATGGAAGGCGCGAATTACTGGGAAGTCGACGAGGTATTGCTCGATTTCGGTTTTCCGATGGGGCCGTTCCAGATGTCCGATCTCGCCGGCCTGGATATCGGCTGGCATCGTGACCCGACCCGGATCGAGAGCATCCGCGACGCGCTGTGCGCGATGGACCGGCGCGGCCAGAAAACGGGTGCCGGTTTTTACGATTATGACGAGGCGCGCCAGCGCACGCCGTCCGACGATGTGAAGAAAGTGATCGCCGACTTCGCGGAGAAGCAGGGTGTCGAGCAGCGCGAAATCTCGAAAGAGGAGATTCAGGAACGGCTGCTCTACCCGATGGTCAATGAGGGCGCGCTGGTCCTCGAAGAGGGGATGGCGCAGCGCGCGAGCGATATCGATGTCGTCTGGATCAACGGCTATGGCTGGCCGCTCTATACCGGCGGTCCGATGTTCTGGGCCGATACGATCGGGCTCGATACCGTCGTCGCGGGTCTCGACAAGCATCGCGACAGGCTGGGCGAGAATTTCCGGCTGTCGCAGCTGCTGGCCGACAAGGCAGGGGCAGGCGAGAAGTTCAATTGACTCGTCATTCCAGCGTACGCCGGAATCTCGGGCCATATGCGGTTTCCTTGACCGCCTGAGATCCCAGCCTTCGCTGGGATGACGGGAGAAAAAAAAGTGATCAACGCCACCGAGCCAACCGCCATCGAAACGGCCCGGGCGATCGCCAGGGGCGAAACCAGCGCCGTCGCCGAATGCGAAGCCGCCATCGCCCGGATCGAGGAGCGCGACGCGGATATCAACGCGGTCGTCGTCCGCGATTTCGATCGGGCGTTGGAAGCGGCGCGCGCGGCGGATGCGATGCATGCGGCGGGGGAAGCGAAGCCGCTGCTCGGTGTGCCGATGACGATCAAGGAGTCGCACGATATCGCCGGACTGCCGACGACCTGGGGTCTGGAAAGCGCGAAGAATTTTATCGCGCAGAAGGACTCGCTCGTCGTTCAACGTCTGAAATCCGCCGGCGCGGTGTTCCTCGGCAAGACCAACGTGCCGCCGATGCTGGCCGACTGGCAATCCGACAATCCGATCTATGGGCGCACCAGCAATCCGCATGACCGGTCGCGGGTGGTCGGCGGCTCGTCGGGCGGGTCGGCGGCGGCGCTGGCGGCGGGCATGGTGCCGCTCGAATATGGCTCGGACATTGGCGGATCGATCCGCATCCCGGCCCATTATTGCGGCGTCTACGGGCTGAAGCCGAGTTACGGCGCGGTCCCGCTCGAAGGCCATTATTTCCCCGGAACCGACGGCGCGGACGTGCCGCTTTCGGTCACCGGTCCGCTCGCGCGATCGGCAGAGGATCTGGCGCTCGCGCTCAACCTGACCTCCGACATTGCCTTGCCGGGCGCACCGTCGCGCGCGCTGGAGGATTATCGGCTGCTTGTCGTCACCGAGACCGATCTTGCCGTCGCCGATGACGCAATCGTCGCGGCGGTCGAACGGGCGGCGAACCGCTGCGAACAGGCCGGCGCGACGGTGTCGCGCGCGAGCGACCTGCTGCCCGATCTCGCGGCGCTGCACGGCCAGTATCTGCACATGCTGCTGACGGTCCTTGCGGTGCGCGATCCCGCATCCGACTATCCGCTCCCCGATCTGAAGGGCTGGTGCGACATGCTCGACCAGCAGGCGCGCGCCCGGCGCCAGTATCGCGCCCTGTTCGAGCAGTTCGATGCGATACTCTGCCCCAATGCGGGCAATACGGCCTTCGCGCATTCGCCGGTGCCGATGGCGGACCGCAAACTGCCGATCAACGGCGAGGAGGTCGAATTCGGCCGGCAGTTCGGCTGGGTCAGCATCGCGACCTATCCGGGGCTTCCCGCGACCAGCGCGCCGATCGGCGAGGATGGGGACGGGCTGCCGATCGGGCTCCAGATCGTCGGGGATTTCCATGCTGATCATACGGTCGTGGAACTGGCGCGGCTGATCGGAGGGCTCGGTTAGGTTTGTTGGTCAGACTCTCACATGCGTTCGAGCGCCGCACCGGCCCGCTCCCCCACCCGGCCTCCCACTCAGGGTATTCTATGGGAGGCCGGGTGGGGGAGCGGACCGGTGGGGCGATTTCCCGATAGGGAAATTCTGACAAACCGAAAACCAGTCCGGGCGCTTCAACGCATGCAGCGCCCTTGCCATAGCCCGCCAGCTATGCTTGACGTTAACGGAAACCAGCCGCGCGGAGCGGCCAGCGAAAGAGGATGGCAATGGCAGGGTTGAGCGACGAACAGGTGATGCTGCGCGATATGGCGCGCGAATGGTCGGACAAGGAAAACCCGGTCGGTGCGTTCCGCAAGATGCGCGATACGGGGCATGACGAGGGCTATGACCCGGCGGTCTATTCCCAAATGGCCGAGATGGGCTGGACCGGCATCGTTATTTCCGAGGAACATGGCGGCAGCGGCTTCGGCTTTACCGGCCTCGGCCTCGTGCTCGAGGAACTGGGCCGCAACGTCGCCGCCGCGCCGCTCGCGGCGTCATCGGCGGCCGCGGTTGCGATCATGCTGGGCGGCTCGGACGAGCAGAAAACCAAATATCTGCCCAAGATCGCCAGCGGCGAACTCGTCGCGACGCTGGCGATCGACGAGGGCGCGCATCACGATCCCGACAAGATCGAGACCGCGGTCGAAGGCGGCAAGCTCAACGGCACGAAAGCGTTCGTGGCCGAGGGCGACAGCGCCGGACTGTTCGTCGTGGCCGCGCAAGACGGTCTCTATCTGGTCGATGGCGATGCCGAGGGCGTGTCGCGGTCGAACCGCAAGATCGTCGATTCGCGCAGCCATGCCGAGATCAAGTTGAAGGATGTGGCGGTCGGCAATGATTCGCGGCTCGCCGAAGGCGGCGACGATCTGCGCGACAAGGTGCTGGATTGCGCGCGCGTCATCGCCTCTGCCGAAATGCTGGGCATAGCGGTCCAGGCCTTTGCGACGACCAATGACTATCTCAAGACCCGCGTCCAGTTCGGCCAGGTGCTCTCCAGCTTCCAGGCGCTCCAGCATCGCATGGCCGAAATGTTCGGCGATATCGAGATGATGCGCTCGGCGGTCGAAGCGGCGCTGACGTCGCTCGACAGCGATATCGGCAGCGCGGCGCAGACCGTCGCCATCGCCAAGGCGACGGCGAACGATGTGGTCCATCGCATTACCCGCGAGATGATCCAGCTCCATGGCGGCATCGGGATGACCGACGAGCATGACGCCGGCTTCTATTTCAAACGCGCGCGCGTGCTCGAGAACCAGTGGGGCAATTCGGGCTTCCATCGCGAGCGGTTCGCCCGGTTCAACGGCTATTGATCGGCGCGCCGCCTCCCCGCCGGACGTGACCGGCGACCGGCCCGATACGCGCCGGGCGGAGGCGGAATATGAGCACTTCGTCGAGGACAATCTCCGCCGCAATTACATAGCGCATTTCGCGCATGGCATGCTCGGGATGACGGGCTTCCGCATCCTCATGGCGCCGACTTTCCTGCCGGCCTATCTGTTCGCGCTGACCGGATCGAACGCGCTGGTCGGTGTCGGGCAGGCGCTGCTTCAGGCGGGCGCGGCGGTCTCGCCGGTGATGAGCGCGTCCAATATCGAGCATCGCAAGCGGGTCATGCCGGTGGCGCTGTGGATCGGCATCGCGATGCGCGTGCAGATACTCGGCATGGCGCTGGCCGGCTATTTCCTCACCGGCTCGCCGCTGCTGCTCGCGACGTTCCTGTTCCTGTTCCTGCTCGGCTTTTTCCAGGGGCAGCAGCGGGTCGTGTTCCAGATGCTGCTGTCCAAGGTCATCCCGATCGCGCGGCGCGGGCGGCTCCAGGCTTATCGCAATGTCGCGGGCGCGGGGATCGCGGCTTTGCTCTCCTATTTCGCCGGCGCCTGGTTCATCGAACAGGATGTGCTCGGCAACGGCTATGCGACGACCTTCCTGCTTTCCTTCGTCCTGACCAGTCTCGGCCTGTACGTCCTTTACCGCTTCGTGCGCGAGCCCGAGCCGCCGACCGTGCGCCCGCAAATGCCGATGCGCGAGCGGCTGCGCGATATTCCCGAGCTGCTGTCGGATCGCGACTATCGCTGGTTCCTGATCGCCCAGCTGTTCGCTGTCGCGGCACGCATCTCCATGCCCTTCTACATTCTCTACGCCGCCGATGTGATGGAGCTGAGCGGCGCGGCGATCGGGTTGCTGACCGTCGCCTTTCTCGGCGCGGATACGGTTTCCAACCTGCTCTGGGGGCATCTGGGCGACCGGTTCGGCTATCGGCTGACGATGATCCTCGCGCTGCTCGTCTGGCTCGCCGCGCTGGCGCTACTGCTCGGCGCGAACGGGCCGGTGCCGATCTTCATCGCCTTTTTCGGGATCGGCGCGTCGCTCTCCGGCTATATGATGAGCGCGACGACGATCGTCCTCGAATTCGGCAGCCGCGAGGACCTGCCGATGCGGCTGGCCTTCTCGACCTCCGCCGAAACGACGATGGCCGCGCTCGGGCCGCTGTTGGGCGGCGTGATCGCGGCGGCGTTCGGCTATGTCCCGCTCTTCTGGATTTCGATCGGGCTGATCCTTGTCGCGCTGGCGATCGTCCTGTTCCGCGTGCGCGAACCCAGAACGCGCAGCTGAGCGTCTATCAGGGCAGCTCCGCCTTGTCGAAACCGTCCCAGCAGCCGTCATAGTCGAGCTGCAAGAGCGGCGTATCCATCGCGAAACGCGTCGGGCGGATCGGCAGGCAGCTTTCGAACATGAAGGCCATGGTGCCGTCGATCTTCTGCGGTTTCAGGTCGGCGGCCATCGCGGCTTCGGTCGACGCCTTGTCGGGCCCGTGCGCGTTCATGCAATTGTGCAGCGACGCGCCGCCCGGCGCGAACCCGCCGGCCTTGGCGTCATATTCGCCATGCACCAACCCCATGAATTCGCTCATGATATTGCGGTGGAACCAGGGCGGGCGGAACGTGTCCTCGCCGACCAGCCAGCGCGGCGGGAAGATCACGAAATCGCAGTTCGCAACGCCGGAAGTTGGCGAAGGGGACGTGCATATAGTGAAAATCGAGGGGTCGGGATGGTCGAAGCTGATCGACCCGATCGTATTGAAGCGGGAAAGGTCGTATTTGACCGGCGCGAGATTGCCGTGCCAGGCGACGACGTCGAACGGCGAGTGATCGAGCGCCAACTTCCACAACCTTCCGGCGAACTTCTGGATCAGTTGCGTGGGCTCATCGCCATCCTCGTGCCACGCGACGGGGCTCAGGAAATCGCGCGCATTGGCGAGCCCGTTCGAGCCGATCGGCCCGAGATCGGGAAGGCGGAACGGCGCCCCGTAATTCTCGCAGACATAGCCGCGCGCCGCGCCGTCCGGCAGATCGATGCGAAACCGCACGCCGCGCGGCAGAATCGCGATCTCGTTCGGCGCGACATCGAGCCGCCCCATCTCGGTCGCGATGCGCAGGCGCCCTTGCTGCGGCACGACCAGCATCTCGCCGTCGGCGTTGAAAAAGGCGCGGCCCTCCATCGACCTGTTCGCCGCATAGAGATGGACCGCGATTCCCGCCTGGGACGCGGCATCGCCGTTGCCCGCCCAGGTGACGAGCCCGTCGACCCAGTCGAGCTCGGCCTCGGGCATCGCCATAGGATCCCAGCGCAGCCGGTTGGGTTCGAAATCCGCGCCCGATATCGGCGCGGTCTCGATCCGCTCGCCGCCGCCATAGGGTTCGAACCGGCCATGCATCGCACTCGGCCGCATCCGGTAAAGCCAGCTGCGCCGGTTGTGATCGCGCGGCACGGTAAAGGCCGTTCCCGAAAGCTGCTCGGCATACAGGCCGAAAGCGGGGCGCTGCGGGCTGTTGCGGCCTTCCGGCAACGCGCCCGCGACCGCCTCGGTCGCGAACTCGTTGCCGAAGCCGGATTGATATTGAAGGTCGGTCATTCTCATCATCTCCTACCCCTCCCTTTCAAGGGAGGGGCAAGGGGTGGGATATGAGGAAGGCGGCTCGATGCCGCTTTTCTCATTGGTGAGCCAAGCAGCTGCCCCACCCCAACCCCTCCCCTGAAGAGGAGGGGCTTTCAGTTACGCCTCTTCCTTGGCCGGGATCACGCCGCGGTTCATCTGGTCGAGCTCGATCGACTCGAACAATGCCTTGAAATTGCCCTCGCCGAAGCCGTCATTGCCCTTGCGCTGGATGATCTCGAAGAAGATCGGGCCGACCATATTCTCGGTGAAAATCTGGAGCAGCAGGCCGCCGCCGGTTTCCGGCGCGCCGTCGATCAGGATTTTGCGCTTGCGCATCTCCTCGACATTATGGCCATGACCCGGAAGCCGCTTGTCGAGCAGGTCGTAATAGGTGTCGGGCGTGTCCTGGAAGCGCACGCCGCGGTCGCGCAGCGCATCGACGGTGGCGAAGATGTCTTCGGTCGAGAGTGCGATGTGCTGGATGCCTTCGCCTTTGTAATCGCGGATGAACTCCTCGATCTGGCTATGCTCGTCCTGGCTCTCGTTCAAGGGAATGCGGATCTTGTCGTCGGGCGCGGTCATCGCGCGGCTGAACAGCCCGGTCGACTGGCCCTCGATGTCGAAATAGCGGATCTCGCGGAAATTGAAGATGCGCTCATAATATTCGGACCAGACATCCATCTGGCCGCGGCGCAGATTGTGGGTCAGATGGTCGAGCGTATGCAGGCCGACGCTGTTGTCGTCGCGCGATGCGCCTTCAACCGGTTCGAAATCGATATCGTAGATCGTCGCCGCGCCGGGCTTGTCGACCAGATAGAGATTGGCGCCGCCGATGCCTTCGATCGCCGGGATGTTGAGTTCCATCGGGCCAACCTTGCCCTCGACCGGCGTCGCGCCACGTTCGATGGCGAGTTCGAGCGCCTTGTGCGCATCGGCGACGCGGAACGCCATCGCGTTGGCCGACGGGCCGCGTTCCTCGCGGAACTTCGCGGCCTGGCCGTCGGGCTCCATGTTGAGGATGAAATTGATGTCGCCCTGCGTGTAGCGGCGGACATTCTTGCTCCGGTGATTGCCGATATGGGTGAAGCCCATCTTGACGAACAGATCGGCCAGCGCATCGGGATCGGGGCCGGTGAATTCGACGAATTCGAAGCCGTCCAGGCCCATAAGGTTTTCGGGTTTCTCGGTCATGTGACTATTCCTGTGAAGGCGAATGGGAGTGCGGGTTCGCCAGCCTTTTTGGGGCGTATAGCCCGCTGGCGTGGGGTGCGCGCAGCCCGTCGATACTGGGGCGCGCGAGCGGCTAGCGCGCTAGAGAGCGGCTGAGCCGGTGGACCGTCCAGTAAGCGTTGGAATAGCTAAGTCGGTTCATGGTGCGGACTATAGACGAAGAATCGCGCGTTGTCAGGGTTGGGGCGCGGCTCCCCGCATTTCGGCTCCAACGGTTCGGGGGACTGAGCAGCCGCAAAAATCAGGCGAAACGGTTGACGAGACGGTACACGCTCTCAGCCGAGAACATCGTTGTCGCGGAGCTTTGCGCATTCTTCGGCCGATAGGCCCAGCCGATCCTCGAGTACCGCGTCGGTATCCTGCCCCAGCGCGGGCGGCGGCGTCGCGTCGTCCATCGGTGACGCGCCCAGCCGCAGCGGACTGGCGACCTGCGGCACGCCGTCGATCGTGCGGCTCAGCCCGCGATGGACCGCCTGGGGTTCGGCGAACGCCTCTTCGATCGTGTTGATCGGGCCATAGGGGACGTTGGCGGCGATCAGCGCGGCGGTCCATTCGGCGGTGGTGCGCGCTTTCATCGCCGCGGCGAGCGGCGGGATCAGCGTGTCGCGATTTTCGACGCGCGCGCCGTTGGTGCAATAGCGCTCGTCTTCGGCCATATCGGCATGGCCGAGCAGCGCTGCGAAGCGCGCGAACTGGTTATCGTTGCCGACAGCGACGATAATCCAGCCATCGGCCGTCTCGAATGGCTGATAGGGCACCACATTGGGATGGGCATTGCCCGTGCGGACCGGCGCTTCGCCGGAAACCAGATAGTTGAGCGCCTGGTTGCCGAGCGAGGACAGCGCGACGTCGAACAGCGCGATATCGATATGCTGCCCTTCGCCCGTCCGCTCGCGCTGGTAGAGCGCGGCGAGTATTGCGGCGGCGGCGTTCATACCGGTCGTCAGATCGACCATCGCGACGCCCATGCGGCGCGGCGGGCCTTCGGCGTTCCCCGTGATCGACATGAAGCCGCTCATCGCCTGGATCATCAGGTCGTAACCGGGCTTGTCGGCATCGGGGCCGTCCTGACCGAAACCGGTGATCGAGCAATAGATAAGCTTCGGATTGATCGCCTTGAGACGCGGATAGTCGAGGCCGTATCTGGCGAGCCCGCCGCGCTTGAAATTCTCGACGACGATATCGCTCTCGGCAGCGAGATCGCGGATCAGCTGCTGCCCTTCGGCTTTGGCGATATCGATCGCGACCGATTTCTTGTTGCGATTGGCCGCGAGATAATAGCCGGCGGTGCGCTGCTCGCCGTTCCCGTGCCAGGGCGGGCCCCAGCCGCGCGTATCGTCGCCGAAGCCGGGCTTTTCGATCTTGATAATCTCCGCGCCGAGATCGCCGAGCATCTGCGTCGCCCAGGGGCCGGCGAGCACGCGCGACAGATCGAGGACGCGGACGTCGGACAGGGCTTTGGCGGTCATTTCGATCCTTCGTCATTGCGAGGAGGCCCGAGCCTTTCTCGGGCCGACGCGGCAATCCAGAGCGTTTTGCGCTTGGCCCTGGATTGCTTCGCTCCGCTCGCAATGACGGTGTCTGCAGCAAGGTTAGTCATTGAACAGGGCCGCGTTACGGTCGAACTATCCCGTGAACGCCTGAATACCGGTGATCGCGCGGCCGAGGATCAGCGCATGGATATCGTGCGTGCCCTCATAGGTGTTCACCGTTTCGAGATTCACCAGGTGGCGGATCACATGATATTCGTCGGCGATCCCGTTGCCGCCGTGCATGTCGCGGGCGTTGCGGGCGACATCGAGCGCCTTGCCGCAATTGTTGCGCTTGATCAGGCTGACCATTTCGGGCGCCCATGTGCCGTTGTCGATATTGCGGCCGACGGTCAGCGCGGCGTTGAGGCCGAGCGCGATTTCGGTCTGCATATTGGCGAGCTTGAGCTGGACGAGCTGGGTCGCGGCAAGCGGGCGGCCGAACTGTTTGCGCTCGAGCGTATAGCCGCGCGCCCGGTGCCAGCAATCTTCGGCGGCGCCCATCGCGCCCCAGGCGATGCCGTAACGCGCCTTGTTGAGGCAGCCGAACGGGCCGCCGAGGCCCTTGGCGTTCGGAAGGCGGTTTTCCTCGGGGACGAAGACCTCGTCCATCACGATCTCGCCGGTGATCGAGGCGCGCAGGCTCATCTTGCCCTCGATCTTGGGGAAGGAGAGGCCTTCCATGCCGCGTTCGAGTATGAAACCGCGGATCGCGCCCTCATCGTCCTTCGCCCAGACGACGGCCACGTCGGCGATCGGCGAATTGGTGATCCACATCTTCGCGCCGGTCAGCGAATAGCCGCCCTCGACCGATTTGGCGCGGGCCTTCATGCCGCCCGGGTCGGAGCCCGCATCGGGTTCGGTCAGGCCGAAACAGCCGACCATCTCGCCGGTCGCGAGCCCGGGCAGATATTTCTCGCGCTGCTCTTCGGTGCCATAGGCATGGATCGGATGCATGACGAGCGAGGACTGGACGCTCATCGCCGAACGGTATCCCGAATCCACGGCTTCGACGGCGCGGGCGACGAGGCCGTACGCGACATGGCTGACGCCGGCGCAGCCATAGCCGTCGATCGTGCAGCCGAGCAGGCCGAGTTCGCCGAGTTCGGTCATGATCTCGCGGTCGAACCGTTCCTCGCGAGTCGCGGTCAGCACGCGCGGCAGGAGCTTGTCCTGCGCATAGGTCCGCGCCGTCTCGTAGATCATCTTTTCTTCGTCGGTCAGCTGCTCCTCGAGCAGGAACGGATCGTCCCAGCGATAGGTGAAACCGGGCTTTTCGGTGGATTTGACGGGAGTTTCGATATTCACGGCAATGCGTCCTCGGATTGATGTGCGGCGGCATTAGCACAGTCGGTCCGCCGGCGCGACATACTGCGCGGCGCGCCGGAGTCACGCAAATGCGTGACCTGTGTCACATGCGGTTCATCGGAATTGCGCCATAAGGACCGTACCCGGACAGGGGCGCATAAGCGGTTTTGTTCGGCACAAGCCATCATGGGATGACCCGGTTTTATGCGACCCGGCCGGGCTTTCCATGGTGGCTTGACCATTTTATCGTCGGAATTTCCCTCTCGGGAAATCGCGGCACCGGCCCTCTCCCCCTAAACCAGCTCCACCGCCACCGCCGTCGCCTCGCCGCCGCCGATGCAGAGGCTCGCGACGCCGCGCTTGAGGCCGCGCTTTTCGAGCGCGTTGAGGAGCGTCGCCATGATCCGCGCCCCCGAGGCGCCGATCGGATGGCCGAGCGCGCAGGCGCCGCCGTTGACGTTGATCCTGTCGTGCGGGATGCCGAGCTCCTGCATCGCGATCATCGCGACGACCGCAAAGGCTTCGTTGACCTCGAACAGGTCGACATCGTCGACGGTCCAGCCGGCCTTGTCGAGCACCTTGCGGATCGCCGGGACCGGGGCGGAGGTGAACTTGCCCGGCTCCTGCGCATGGGCCGCATGGGCGACGATCCGCGCCTTGACCGGCATGCCTTTCTCGTTCGCAACGCTTTCGCGCGTCAGCACGAGCGCGGCGGCACCGTCGGAGATCGACGAGGCGTTGGCCGCCGTCACGGTGCCGTCCTTGGCGAAGGCGGGGCGCAGTGTCGGGATCTTGTCCGGCCGCGCGTTGCCGGGCTGCTCATCGGTGGCGACGGTTTCGCTGCCCTTGCGCGTCTTGACCTCTACGGGCACGACTTCGCCGTCGAACGCGCCGCTCTCGATCGCCGCATTGGCGCGCGCGAGGCTTTCGATCGCATAATCGTCCTGCCGCTCGCGGGTGAACTGATATTCCTGCGCGGCCTCCTCGGCGAAGCTGCCCATCAGCCGGCCTTCCTCATAGGCATCTTCGAGCCCGTCGAGGAACATCGAATCCTTGATCGCGTCATGGCCGATCCGCGCGCCGCCGCGATGCTTCTTGAGCAGATACGGCGCGTTGGTCATGCTCTCCATGCCGCCCGCGACGATGATGTCGGCGGTGCCGGCCTTGAGAGCGTCATGCGCCATGATCGCGGCCTGCATGCCGCTGCCGCACATCTTGTTGACGGTCGTCGCCTCGGTGGAGATGGGAAGGCCCGCGCCCATGCCGGCCTGGCGGGCCGGCGCCTGGCCGAGGCCCGCCGGCAGCACGCAGCCCATGAAAATCTGCTCGACATCCTCGCCATCGACGCCGGCCCGGTCGATTGCCGCCTCGACGGCAGTCGCACCGAGCGCCGGCGCTTCGACGGCGGAGAGGCTGCCCTGGAAACCGCCCATCGGCGTGCGGGCATAGGCGGAAATGACGATCGGATCGGTCATGGTCAGTGTCTTTCGTTCGAGGGTGAGAATGCCGCTTAATGCCCATTGCCACCGATTGAAATGGACACCGTCAGGGCCGAGCCTTCGAAGCCCGTCTCGCGGATCGAGAGGCGCCCTTCGACAAGCTCGGGGCTAACGGAACCAAAAAATTGCGCATCACCAAATTAGGCCTTCGACGAACGGCTTTCCAGAGCCGATGCCCAACCTTTCATATCCGCCGCTTTATGCTAGCTATCCGTCCGGAAATTGCTTTTCAGGGGAACATCATGTCGCGCGCCATCTTCCTTCCGTTCGCCGCCAGCGCCCTGGCGCTCGCTCTCGCCACCCCGGTGGCCGCGCGGGAAGAGGGCGGCGAAACGCCCGAATGGGATGTCTCGAACCCGCCGCTCCCGACCCGGCCGGTGAATATCGACGTCACCGAGGGCACCTGGATGAATGTCGATGTCAGCCCCGACGGCGGCAGAATCGCGTTCGACCTTCTGGGCGATATCTACACCATGCCGATTGCCGGCGGCGCGCCGACGCGGATCGCAAGCGGCCTTGCATGGGAAGTCCAGCCGCGCTTCTCGCCGGACGGGACGCGGATCGCCTTCACCTCGGATCGCGGCGGCGGCGACAATATCTGGATCATGGACGTGAGCGGCGCGAATAGGCGCCAGGTCACGAACGAGGATTTCCGCCTGCTCAACCAGCCCGACTGGTCGCCGGACGGGCAGTATATCGTCGCGCGCAAGCATTTCACGACGGGCCGGTCGCTCGGCACGGGCGAGGTCTGGCTCTACCATGTCTCGGGTGGCGGCGGCGTCCAGCTCGTCGAGCGGCCGAACGAGGATTTCCAGAAGGATCTGGGCGAACCGGTGTTCGCGCCCGACGGCGCGGGCGTCTATTTCAGTCGCAACACGACGCCCGGCAACCAGTTCATCTACGCCCAGGATTCGAACACGCAGCTGTTCGCGGTCGAACGGTACGACATGGAAAGCGGCGAGCGCGAGACGGTGGTCGACGGCGAAGGCGGCGCGCTCAATCCGCGCCCGTCGCCCGACGGTCGCTATATCGCCTTTGTCCGCCGCGACCGGACCCAGTCCCAGCTTTGGGTGAAGGATCTGCGCAGCGGCGAGGAGCGGGCGGTCTATACCGATCTGGATCGCGACATGCAGGAAACCTGGACCGTCTACGGTACCTATCCCCGGATGGACTGGACGCCCGACAGCCGGAGTCTCGTCTTCTGGGCCGGCGGAGAGATCCGCCGCGTCGATGTGACCGGCGGCCAGGCGCAGACGATCCCGTTCCGGGTGTCCGATACGCGCGATGTGATCGATCCGCCCCGGCCCGAGATCGAAGTTGCGCCGGCCGAGTTCACGACGCGCATGCCGCGTTTCGCGAGCGTTTCGCCCGACGGCCGGCAGGTCGTCTTCGAGAGTCTGGGCCGGCTCTATATCCGCAACACCGGCAGCGGATCGCCGCGCCGGCTGACGAGCCAGACCGACGCGTTCGAACTCTTCCCGAGCTGGTCGCGCGACGGGCGGCGGATCGCCTATGTCCGCTGGACGGACGAAGGGCTCGGTCAGGTTCGCGTGATGAACGCCAATGGCGGCGGCGACCGCGCGGTCACCAACGAGCCCGGTCATTATCGCAATCCGCGCTTCTCGCCCGATGGCGGCACTATCGTCTTCGAGAAAGGCGAGGGCGGGTTCTTGACCTCGGGCGACTGGTCGGAGCGGACCGGCATCTATCGCGTATCGGCCTCGGGCGGCGCGGCTGGCCGGGTGACCGAGACCGGCTCCAATCCGCATTTCGGCGCGAGCGGCGATCGGATTTTCCTGACCGTCAGCGAAGAGAACAAGCGGCGGCTGATCAGCGTCGACCTGTCGGGCAACGACCGGCGCGTCCATGCCTCGGGCGAAATGGTGACCGGTTACGAGGTGGCGCCCGACGGCGGCGCGCTGGCCTTTACCGAGAATTACAATGCGTTCGTCGTGCCGATGCTGCCGGGTACGCAGGACCTCGAGTTGAGCGCCGATGCGAGCGCGCTGCCGGTTGTCCGCGTGAGCGGCGACGGCGCGAGCTATATGAGCTGGAGCGATAATGGTGACCGGCTGCACTGGTCGCTGGGGCCGACGCTCTATTCGGTCGCCGCGAACACCGTCTTTCCAGGCGCGCCCGCCGCCGAGGGCGAAGAGCGGCCCGATTTCGTGCCGCCCGCGACGGGCGTTTCGCTCGCTGTCCCGGTCGAAGCGGCACGGGCGGACAGCCGCGTCGCGTTTACCGGCGCGCGGATCGTCACGATGCAAAGCGAGGATGGCGGGATCATCGAGAACGGGACGATCGTGGTGGACGGCAACCGGATCGCGGCGGTCGGCCCTGCGGATACGACCGCAATCCCCGCCGGCTACCAGGCGGTCGACGTCGCGGGCGCGACGATCATTCCGGGGCTCGTCGACGCCCATGCTCATGGCCCGCACGGGGTGGGCGATATCATTCCGCAGCAGAACTGGCACACGATCGCGCATCTCGCCTTCGGCGTGACGACGGTGCACGATCCGTCGAACACGGCGAGCCACGTTTTCCCGGCCGCCGAGATGCAGCGGGCCGGGCTGATCCTCGCGCCGCGCATCTTCTCGACGGCCGAGATCGTCTATGGCGCGCGGGCGCCGAGCCGCTATGCGCTGATCAACGATCTGGAGGATGCGCAGCAGCATGTCCGCCGCCTGCGGGTGCAGGGTGCGCACAGCATCAAGAATTACAACCAGCCGCGTCGCGAGCAGCGCCAGCAGGTCGTCGCCGCCGCGATCGAGCAGGATATCGCGGTCGTCGCCGAGGGCGGCTCGCTGTTCGGCATGGACATGGCGCTGATCGCCGACGGCAATACGACGCTCGAACATAATATCCCGCAGGCGGTGCTCTACGAGGACGTGCTGAGTTTCTTCGGCCAGACCGATGTCGGCTACACGCCGACCCTGGTGGTCACCTATTCGGGCCTTGCGGCCGATCCCTATTGGCGCGCGCATACCGATGTCTGGCGGCATCCGATCCTGTCGCGCCACGTCCCGCCGCGCCGGCTCCAGGCCAATTCGGTGCGCCGGCCGATCGCCCCCGAAGAGGATTATGTCGACGACGAGGCCGCCGCCGCCGCGCATGCGCTCGCTCAACGCGGCGTGCCGGTGTCGATCGGCGCGCACGGGCAGGAGGAAGGGCTGGCCGCCCATTGGGAGATGTGGAGCTTCGTGCGCGGCGGGATGAGCCCGCTCGAGGCGCTGCGCGCGGCGACCATCGTTCCCGCACAGGCGCTCGGTTTCGCGCGCGATATCGGCAGCCTCGAACCGGGCAAGCTCGCCGATCTCGTGATCCTCGACGCCGATCCGACCGCCGATATCCGGAACAGCGACGATATCCGCTATGTGATGATCGGCGGGCGGCTCTACGATCCGATGACGATGAACGAGACGATCACCGGCAATCGCACGCGCGATCCCTATTTCTGGGAATAATCCGGAGGTTAACCCTTTCGGATTACGACGAAACGACTCACAGTTGCGGCGCGCCGTTGCGATGCCATGGCTTCGCTCATTCGCGCGCAAGCAAGAGCGGCCTATACTCGCCAGAGACGGCGAGCGGGGGCTTGCCGAATGTTCGCGAGGGAATAGTTCGTCATGCGTATGCAGAATTGGATAGCAAAATCATGGATTTGGCGCCGCGCGGTGCTCGCGGGACTGGTCGCGATACCGGTTGCGGGTTGCGCGGGCATCATACCGCAGGCCGCGGCGCAGACGAGCCAGTCGAGCGCCCCCTATGTCGCGCCGCCGCCGTCCGAGATGCGCGAAACGCCCGATCGCGAACGGGCCCAGGTGCCGCAGGGTCCGTCGCGCCAGCTGACCGATTCGATCAATGCGCTGGGCCGGGCCTTCAACGGCGAAGTCGGCATCGCCGTCCGCGATGTCGAGGAAGGCTGGACGGTCTCCTGGAACGGCGAACGCTACCTCCCGCAGCAGAGCGTCAGCAAGACCTGGGTCGCGATGACGGTGCTCGATCAGGTCGATCGCGGCGAGATGTCGCTCGACCGTATGGTGCGCGTGCGGCCCGAGGATGCGGTCGTATTCCACCAGCCGATGCTCTCGCGCATGGGCAGTGGCGGTTTCCAGGCCCCAATCCGCGAACTGTTCGTCCAGGCGATGACGCGCAGCGACAATCTCGCCAATGATCGGCTGTTGTGGCTGGCGGGCGGGCCGGAGGCGGTGCGTGCCTTTTTCGAACGCAACGATCTCGAAGGCTTGCGGTTCGGGCCGGGCGAGCGCGAACTCCAGGCCGGTATCGCCGGGCTGACATGGCGGCAGGCGATGGCCCGGGGCCGTGCGTTCTATACGGCTCGCTCCAATCTCGCGCAGAGCCTTCGCCGCGCGGCGATGGATCGTTATCTGGCCGATCCGATCGACGGCGCGACGCCCAACGGCATGGTCGAGGCACTGGCCCGGCTGGCACAGGGCGAACTGCTCTCCGAACGCTCCACCCGATTGATGATCGATACGATGCGCGCCTCACGCACCGGACCGCGGCGGCTGAGCGGCGGCGTGCCGAACGGCTGGCAGTTCGGCCACAAGACCGGTACGGGCCAGAATCTCAATGGCATGGTCGCCGGGTACAACGATGTCGGCATCCTTACGACGCCGGACGGGCGCGATTATGCGGTCGCCGTGCTGATTGGCAATACGCGGGTCGGCATCCCGGCCCGGCAGGATCTGATGCAGCGCGTGATGGGGCAGGTGGTCAGCCACCATCTCCGCCGCCGCTACGAGCTGTTTACCGGCGGTATCCGGACGTCCGACTAAGCCCCGGCGCTAGCCGCCGAACATGCGCGCGCCATGCGGGGCCTGCATCGCGTGGGTCCGCGCGATCGCGGTCGATCGTTCGCGGATCGTGTCGAGGAACAGCCATTCGCCGCGTGCCACCTCGGGCGTCAGGGTGACGGTCAGATAGCCGCGGCCCGACGTGTCGGCCCAGCGCATATCGGGGCTGGCCTCGACCATCGAGGCCGCGAGCGCTTCGGGCGGAACCTGCGGCACGAAGCTCTCGAAACCGGGCGAGGTAACGCTGTGCGTCGCCATCTCGACGCCGACGGCATCGCCATCCTGCTGCAGGTCGTAAGCCCAGCCATTATGGCTGTCGCCGCTCAGCACGAGGAGGTTGGCATCGGCGTCCTGTGCCGCCGTAAGCACCCGCGCGCGCGCCGCCGGATAGCCGTCCCAGGCATCGAGATTGAGCGGCAGGCCGGCCTGGGTCGCGGCGGCGAACAGGACGGCGCGCCGGCGGACGGTCTCGTTATCGACTTCCGCAATCTGTTCGGCCAGCGGCACCGGGAAATAGGTCCGGCCCATAATGACCTGCTGGGCGAGAATCTGCCAGCGGGTGCCCGATGCCGTGGACGCCGCCAGCTGCCCGGCCACCCAGGCCTCCTGTTCGGCGCCCATGATCGTGCGCGTTTCGTCGGACCAGGCTTCGTTGCGGAAGGTGGCGAGGCTTTCGGCCACCGCGCTGCCGTCGCCGACCGCCACGGCATAATCGAGCTGTTCGCTGCGCGCCGTGATCCGGGTCTCGGGGAGGATGATCGTCGCCAGATCGCCGATCCGGTAGCTGTCCCAGGGCGCGTCGGAGACCGGCATCCAGTCCCGATAGGCCTGCAGCGCCGCGCGTTTGCGCGCTTCCCAGTCGCCCTCGTCGGGCTGGTGGTTTTCCGCGCCGCCGACCCAGGGGTCGTTGGTGATCTCGTGATCGTCCCAGCGCGCGATCATCGGGAAATTGCGGTGCAGCGCGGCCAGATCCGGATCGGCGCGATAGGTGGCGTAGCGGAGCCAGTAATCGGCGAGCGCGAGGATCTCATAGGAGGGTATGAGATCGCGACCGGCCAGCGCCTGTTCCTCGCTCGGATAGCGGCCCATCTCATATTCGTAGAAATAATCGCCGGTATGGATGATGAGATCGAGATCGTTGCGCGCGGCGGCATGCGCATAGGCGTTGAAATGGCCGAAGCGGAAATTGGAGCAGGAGAAGACGCCGAGCGTGAATTCGCTCACCGGCCCCTCGGGCAGGGTCCGGGTGCGGCCGATCGGGGAGGCCGTGCCGTCGGGCGCGATGAAGCGGTAGAAATACCAGCGGCCCGGCGCGAGGCCGTCGACGACGACCTTGGCCGCGAAATCATGCGCGTTGCGGGCCGGGGTCTCGCCGCGCGCGACGATCCGCCCGAACTCGGCATCCTCGGCGATTTCGGCGCGCAGCATCGGCTCGCCTTCGGAAACGTAGCGCGTCCAGAGCAGCACGGAGTTCTGGGTCGGCTCGCCCGAGGCGACCTGGTGGGTGAAGCCTTGCGCCGACAGCAGCCGCGCGGCGCCCGGCGTCGCCAGTGCGCCCAGCCCGAAAAGCCCGGTCTGCAGCAGCAGCCGTCTGTCCATCGTGATCGTCATCGCGAGTCCCTCTCTTTTTTCCGGCTTATCTCCGCCCGGTGTTGCAGCGCCATGACGATGGCGCGTCAAAGTTGCGTGCGCAAACTCCACAGTTCGGGAAAGGCGCGCTTCGACAGCGTCGATTGCAGATAGGGCACGCCCGCCGTCCCGCCCGTCCCGCGCTTGCCGCCGATGACGCGCTCCACCGTCACCACATGCTTGTGCCGCCAGCTCGCCATCGCATCGTCGACATCGACGAGCTTTTCGGCGAGCTGGTAGAGGCCCCACCAGCGCTCGGTGTCGCGATAGACGGTCGCCCAGGCATCCTCGACGGCGGCGCTCGGCGCATAGGGCCGGGCCCAGTCGCGCTCGACCGCTTCGGCGGGCACGGGCAGGCCGGCGCGCGCGGCCGCCCGATTGGCTTCGTCCCACAGGCTCGGCGCATCGAGCGCCTCCCGCATCGCCTTTTGTTCGTCGCTGCCTGCCTCCTGATGTTTGAGATGGCTCGCATCCTTGAGGCCGAGCATGAATTCGACCTGGCGGAACTGGGCGGACTGGAAGCCCGAACTCGTGCCCAGCACATTGCGGAAACGGGTGTAATCGGCCGGCGTCATCGTCGCCAGCACGTCCCAGCTCAGGGTCATCACCGCCTGGATCCGGCTGACCCGCGCCAGCCCCTTATAAGCAGGCACGAGCGCATCCTCCCGGATCAAGTCCAGCGCCTGTTCCAGCTCGAATATGATCTGCTTGAGCCAGAGCTCCTTGGTCTGGTGGATGATGATGAACAGCATCTCGTCATGCCGTCCGGAGATCGGATGCTGGGCCTGTAGCAGAGGATCGAGCGCCAGATAGCGCCCATAGGTCATGGTGTCGGGGGAGTGAGGCATGGGCGCGAGCTTAGCCCGGCCCGTACGCTGCCGCCAGTGGGTGTGCATGTGGCAATGGCCGCCCACCTCCAAATGACAGGCTTCGGTCCAGTCACGGTTCTTAAGAGAACGACTGAGATTGGAGTGTTCCTGACTCTAACGTTTTTCGTGTTTCACGTCTCGGTGAGCTTCTTAGTCAGATAATAAGAAGCGTGTCCTTTTGGACGATCGTTCAAAGTCGCAATATTTTGATAGCCATTCCTCTCGTAGAAGGGTCTAGCTTGCCAACTCGTGGTTTCGACCAAGACATTGCTGCATCCGTTTTGCCGCGCATATGCCTCGGCGCTTTCGATGAGTTTTCTCCCCAAGCTTTTGCCGCGCGTCTCTTCAGATATCCAGAGGAGTTCAACGTGCAAAGTGTTCCAGAAGCATGTAGCGCGAATACCGCCAACCACCTCTCCGTCCTCATCTTTTGCAAAGACATGAAATTTTTTTTCGTGATCTACCGGTTCGAGATCGGGAACCCGTTCATCGTTGAATTGAATGATTCCCTGACTTAGGGTTTCGGCATCCTTTTTGGACGGATTGCAGTCTATTTCGATTTGCACGGGCTTAAACCTTCTCAGTTATTAGGCGCCATCAGGTATATGCAAATTCTATCTTATCAGTCACATTTGCGACCAGAACGGTCACCTGGACATCATCGATCAATGTTCTAAACCCGCTCCGCCTGGCTGACGCAGTCGGCCGCGCGCAATGCTGCCAGGATGCGCATCAGATGGGCGCGGTCGTGCACTTCGATATCGACGCAGAAGCTGTGAAAGCTGCCGTCGCGGTTTTCGAGCTTCACGTTGAGGATATTGGCGCCGTGCGTGCCGAAAATCCCGGCCATCACGGCGAGCGAGCCGGGTTCGTTCTTGAGCACGACCCGCAATTGCGCGGTGCCGCCGTCCGATCCGTCGCCCCAGTTGACCGCCAGCCAGTCGGCATCGTTGCCATCGGCCAGCGTGTCGCAATCGATGGTGTGGATTTGGATATCCTCGCCCGTGCGCCGGATGCCGACGATCCGGTCGCCGGGAAGCGGGTGGCAGCATTCGGCGAGCTGGAAGGCGACGCCCGGCGTCAGCCCCTTGATCGAGATCGCCTGGCCCTTGGGCGGTACGGCGCTGTGCAGGTCGCCGGTTCCCATGCCCGGCATCAGCGCCTCCATCAGCGCGCGGTCGTCGATCTCCTTGCGCGCGATCTTCTCCATCAGCGCGTCTTCCTTGGCGAGTTTCAGCCGCTTCAGCGCCGCCTTGGTCGCGCTGCGGCCGATCGGTGCGGGCAGGCGGGCGACCACCTGGTCGAACAGCTTGCGGCCCAGCGAGATCGTTTCCTCTTTTTCCTTTTGCCGGACGAAACGGCGGATCGCCGCGCGCGCCTTGCCGGTGACGACGAAGCTCAGCCAGCCGGGATCGGGATGCTGGTTGTCGGAGCGCAGGATGCGGACCTGGTCGCCATTTTCGAGCTGGGTGCGCAGCGGCACGACCCGGCCGTTGACCTTGGCGCCCACCGTCTGCTTGCCGAGATCGGTATGCACCTCGAAGGCGAAGTCGACGACCGTCGCGCCCTTGGGCAGCTGGATCAGTTCGCCGGCCGGGGTGAAGGCGAAGATCCGGTCCTGGTACATCGCCATGCGGGTGTGTTCGAGCAGCTCTTCGGGGCTCTCGGTGGTTTCGAGAATCTCGATCAGGTCGCGCAGCCATCCGGCCTGGCCGTCGGGCCGGTCGCCCTGCTTGTAGCTCCAATGCGCGGCGAGGCCGTTCTCGGCCTGTTCGTGCATCGCCTGGCTGCGGATCTGGATCTCGATCCGGCGGTCCTCGCCATATTGGATCGAGGTGTGGATCGAGCGATAGCCGTTGCGCTTGGGGGTCGAGATGTAATCCTTGAAGCGCCCCGGGACCATGTGCCATTTTTCGTGCAGGATGCCGAGCGCCCGGTAACAGTCCGCCAGATCGGGCACGATCGCGCGGAACGCCATCACGTCGGTCAGCGTCTCGAACGACACGTGCCGTTCGGCCATCTTCCGCCAGATCGAATAGGGATGTTTTTCGCGGCCCGTCACCTCGGCGTCGACGCCGTGGCTGCCGAGGACGATCTTGAGCTCTTCGGCGATGCGGTCGATCGTCGCCGCGCCTTCGCCCTCGCGCAGCCGGTTGAGCCGGGTCGAGATTGATTCATAAGCATCGGGCTCGAGATGCCGAAAGGAAAGCGTCTGCATCTCCTTCATGAACTCGTACATGCCGATCCGCTCGGCGAGCGGGGCGTAGATATCCATCGTTTCGCGCGCGATCCGGCGGCGCTTCTCGTCATTCTTGATGAAATGGAGCGTGCGCATATTGTGGAGGCGATCGGCGAGCTTGACGAGCAGGACGCGGATATCGCCCGACATGGCGAGCAGGAACTTGCGCAGATTTTCGGCGGCGCGCTCGGTGTCGGACTGGGCCTCGATCGTCGAGAGCTTGGTGACGCCGTCGACGAGCCGCGCGACATTTTCCCCGAACAGATTTTCGATCTCGTCCTGGGTGGCGACCGTATCCTCGATCGTGTCGTGAAGGATCGCGGTCGCGATCGTCTCGTCGTCGAGACGCAGATCGGTCAGGATGCCCGCCACCTCGATCGGGTGGCTGAAATAGGGATCGCCCGAGGCGCGTTTTTGCGTGCCATGGGCGTTGACCGAAAAGACATAGGCGCGGTTGATCAGCGCCTCGTCGGCGCCGGGGTCGTAGCTCTTGACCCGTTCGATCAGTTCATATTGCCTCAGCACTCAGGGTCAGGCCCCGCTCGTCGCACGGCTTCTGCGCGAGTGAATTTGGCTGGTGACAAGAAAGGAAGGCGCAGGACATGCCTGCATATTCAAGCCTTTCTGACGCAGACAGCAGCCAAATTCGCCGCGCCCCCCCGGGGTTGGAAGAAGCGACCCAATCTGACGGCGCAATCCGGGCTTGAATATGCGAACATGTTCATCGCCCGCATTACTTGCATCTTGAGCCGCTCCTTTCAACAGAAGCCGTGCGACGAGCGGGGCCTGACCCTAAACCAAGATGGCCGGGTGCCGGGATAATGCAACCATATATAAGAGTCAGGCCCCGGCAATCGCGCCGCGACGGTGCGATTGCCAAGGCCTGATCCTGGTGGTTGGTCGGGCTTAGCCGGCGGCTTCGTTGCAGCGGGCCAGCTCTTCCTCGGTCATCGCTTCGCTGTCGATCGAGAAGGAGATGACGCTGCCGAGCTCGCGAACCAGCGAGTGGCAGACATTGGCCGGGCGGCTGCGGGCGCGGTCGGTGGCGCATTCGGCGCCGTCGCACACCCAGGGCGCACGGCGGATGACATGCACCCGTTCATCGGTCGCTTCGGCGAGCGTCGCGCGATAGACGGTGCCGGCCTGGGCGCCGGTCGCGGTGAACAGGAAGGCGACGGTGATCAGGGAGAGAACAAGGGAGAGAGTGCGTTGCATGGTGATAGTCTTTCCTAGGGATGGAGGGGAGAAAGACAGTGCTGTCTTCTATACGGCCGTGACCGCGATCAGCACTGAGGTGGTTACGAACGAGAGCAGGGCACTGAGGAACTGTTGCATGATTCGGGTCCTTCGCTTTAAGTTGCGAATCACTACCTAATCGATTCAGTTTTAAGTTGCAACTAAAAACTTTTTAGGGCATATATTTTACGAATCCACACTTTTGCAGTAGGCTGATTACGTAATGGGCAAATTAACCGAACCACTGGGCGATATTGGCGACGACGAATGCGGGCTTCCCTGCGCGCTGCAGGCGATGGGCGAGCGCTGGTCATTTATGATTCTGCGCGCGGCTTTCAACGGGCTCAAGCATTTCGAGGAAATGCAGTCCAATCTCGGCATCGCGCGCAACATCCTCGCCAACCGGCTGGGCCGACTCGTGGAGAGCGAGATTCTCGAGCGGCAGCCCTGTCCGGACGATCGCCGCAAGATCGAATACAAGCTGACCAAGAAGGGCGAATCGCTGCTGCCCGCGATGATCGCGCTGCGCCAATGGGGCGAGCAATGGGGCACGGGCGTGCCCTCCAACCCGGTCCTGTGCGACGAGCGCGACCGCCAGCCCGTCCAGCAGATTCGCGTCCATGCCCATGACGGCCGGCCGCTCGACTGGCACGATCTGCTCTGGGTCGATCAGAGCGAGGTGATCGCCCAGGCCGCCGAATAGTCAGCGCTCCATAACGGACAAAAAAAAGGGCCCGGTGCGATGCACGGGCCCTTTTTCGTTTCGTCCGGCAGTTTCGGCTTAGCCGTCGTAATCGGCCGCGACATTCGTGTTGCGCGGCGGCGCGGAGGCCGTCAGGCGCAGCGCCTCGGCGGACTGGGACAGCGAACCGACTTCGTCCGGCGCTTCCTCGTCGTCGATCTGGACCCGCTGCAGGCTCTGCACGAGACCCTCTTCGAGATGCTTCGGCTTGACCGTCTGTTCGGCGATCTCGCGCAGCGCCACGACTGGATTCTTGTCGCGGTCGCGATCGAGCGTCAGCTCGGCGCCGCCGGAAATCTGCCGCGCACGCTGTGCGGCGAGCAGGACGAGGTCAAAACGGTTGGGGACTTTGTCGACGCAATCTTCGACGGTGACGCGCGCCATGGCATATTCCAATGTTCAGCAAAACGGGGAAGGCGGCGAAATAGGCGCGAAGGGCCGGATTGTCAAGAATTCCCCGGCTTGCCGGACCGGGGGATTGCGGCCTAGAGCGGGTCCATGGCGGATATCGAAAGGCCCGACTATCGCTTGCCCGATATTGACGGGCACAGTTTCGCGTTGCTGCCCGAGGGGCCGGAGCGGCTCGAGGCACTGCTCGCGCTGATCGATAATGCGCAGCACAGCATCAAGCTGCTTTTCTACATCTTCCTCGAAGATCCGGTCGCGACCCGGGTGCGCGATGCGCTGGTCGCCGCGCAGCGGCGCGGCGTTGCGGTCGCCCTGCTGGTAGACGGTTTCGGCAGCGCCGGGGCCAGCGATGCATTCTTCGCGCCGCTGGCCGACAGCGATTGCCTGTTCTGCCGCTACGAACCCAAGCGCAGCCGCCGCTACCTGCTGCGCAACCACCAGAAAATGGCGATCGCCGACGAACGAAAGGCGCTGATCGGCGGTTTCAATGTCGAGCAGGACTATTTCGCGCCCTACGGCACCGAAGGCTGGCGCGATCTCGGCCTCGCGGTCGAGGGCCCGTCTGCCGCCCGTCTGGCCGCCTATTTCGACGAGATCGTCGCCTGGTCGGGCGATTCCCGGTCCGAGATGGAGGATCTGCGCGCGATCCTGTTGCGTCATCATCAGCAGGACGGCCATGTCCGGCTGCTGTTCGGCGGCCCGACGCGCGAACTGAGCCCCTGGGGACAGACGCTGCGCAACGATCTCAACGGCGCAACCGATATCGACATCATCGCCGCCTATTTCGCCCCCTATGCACCACTGCTCCGCCCGATCCGGAAAGCCGCGCGGCGCGGCCGGGCGCGGCTGATCACCGCGGCAAAGTCGGACAACAACGTCACCATCGCCGCCGCGCGCAACCGCTATCGCTATCTGCTGCCCGAAGTCGAAATCTACGAATATCAGCCGATGATGCTCCACACGAAGCTCTATGTGATCGACGATATCGTCTATATCGGCTCCGCCAATTTCGACGTCCGCAGCCTTTATCTCAATCTCGAGGTCATGCTGCGCGTCCGCGATGCGGCGTTCGCCGATTCCGTCCGCAGCCTCGTCGACTGCGAAGTGGCCGACAGTGCCCGCATCACCGCGGAGGATTATGAGCGCAGCCAGACGCTATGGACGCGGTTCAGGGGCCGGCTGTCCTATTTCCTGATGTCGGTGCTCGACTACAATGTGACCCGGCGTCTGAATTTCGGCCTCGACGGTCAGTAAAACCGCCTAGGCTTCATTCTTCCAGCCCCAGAAAAGGACGGCGGGCGGGATGTTCCACCATTCGCGATCCTTGTCGATCCGGTCGAAATTGGGCGCGATATAGTCGCGGCATTTGGGCGAGAACTGATAGACGAGGAACGCGCCGCCCGGACGGATCACGCGGCCCGTCGCCCTGCCGATCTCCTCGCCGACGCCGTCGGGCAGGGTGGAGAAGGGCAGTCCCGACACCACATAATCGGCTTTTTCGAAGCCCTTCTCGGCGACGATCGATTCGACATCGGCCGCCGAGCCGTGGACGACGTGGAAGCGCGGATCGCGAATGTCGCGTTCCAGATAGTCGACGAAATCGGGATTGGTATCGATTGCGATCAGGGTCGCATCGGGCCTCAGCCGGTCGAGGATCGGGCGGCAGAAGGTGCCCACGCCCGGGCCATATTCGACGAACAGCTTGGTGTTGTCCCAGTCGACCGGCGCCAGCATCTTGTCGATCAGCCGCTTCGACGACGGGATGACCGAGCCGACCATGACCGGATGTTTGAGGAAACCCTTGAAGAACAGGGCGAGCGGCCCCGGGCCGCCCGATGCGGTCTTGCGCTTTGCGGCACTGGAAAGGGTTTCGGTCATTCGTTTCGCATATTCCGGGGCTGTCATGCGCACGCGTTCGCAAATGCCCGGGAAAATGGCAAGCGATTGCTGACTATCGCGGCAGAGCGGTTGCCGTTAAGGGAAACCCGATGCGCACCGAGCTTCCTTCCGATTTCATGCTGCCGTCGCGGCGCCGGCCGGCCTGATGGCCGGGGCGCCCGCGGTCCAGATTCGGCGCGACCGGTTCGCGGTTCTCTTCCTCGTCATGCTGACCGCGGCGGCCGGCAATACGGCGATGCAATCGGTCATGCCGACGATCGGTCGGGCGCTCGATATCCCCGATTTCTGGGTCTCGCTGGCCTATACCTGGTCGGCCCTGCTCTGGGTGCTGCTGGCGCCCTATTGGGCGCGCCAGTCGGACCGGCGCGGGCGCAAGCCGCTGATGCTGCTCGGCACGCTGGGCTTCATCGCATCGATGGCGATTTGCGGCGCGATCCTGTGGCTCGGCCTGATCGGCTGGCTGCTTCCGGCGACGACCTTCATCATCTTCGCCCTGGCCCGCAGCCTGTATGGCGGTTTCGGTTCGGCCGCGCCGCCCGCGGTCCAGGCCTATGTCGCCGCGCGCACCGATCGCGAAAACCGCACCGCGGCGCTGTCGATCATCGCCTCCTCCTTCGGGCTCGGCACGATCATCGGTCCCGCGCTCGCGCCGGCCTTCGTCCTGCCCGTCACCGGCGGGCTGGCCGGGCCGCTCATCGTCTTCGCGCTGCTCGGCTGTCTCGTCTGGCTTGCGGTGGCCGTGCTCCTGCCCAACGATACACCGCAGCACGCGGCGCGCGGCACGATATCGAGCGAGCCGTCCATCGGCGGTCTGTCGGGAACCTCGGCACCGTCCGGCGACGACGAAGAGGATGGCGGCGCGCCGGCCGGGCGGCTGCGCTGGCGCGACCGGCGGACATTGCCCTGGCTCATCGTCGGCGTCGTCGGCGGGCATGGCCATGCGGCGATCCTCGGCGTGATCGGCTTCCTGATCATCGACCGGCTCGCCGTGCCGCTCGACGAGGCGCAGCAGGCGATCGGCATCGTGCTGATGGCGGGCGCCGGGGCGACCCTGCTCGCCCAATGGGGCCTGATTCCGCAAATGAAGGTACCGCCGAAGCGGCTCGTGATCTGGGGCTTCGTCCTCGGCGCCGCGGGATGCATGCTGACCGCATTCGTGACGACGCTGCACGCGATGACCCTGGGTTTCGCGATCACCTCGCTCGGCATGGGCCTGTTCCGGCCCGGCTTCACCAGCGGCGCGTCGCTTGCCGTCAGCCGCGCCGAACAGGGGCAGGTCGCCGGGATGGTCGCGTCGGTGAACGGCATGGCCTTTATCGCCGCGCCGGCCGTCGGCGTGCTGATCTACGGTATCTCGATGCCGCTGCCTTTCCTGGTTTGCGCGGCGCTGTTCGGGCTGCTGACGGTCTGGTCGGCGATCAGGCTCGAGGATTAGCGGGGAGGTCTTTATTTGTCAGACTCGACTTTCGGTCGAGCGCCGCACCGGGTTTAGTTTGTCAGAATTTCCCTCTCGGGAAATCGCCGCACCAGCCCACTCCCGATCTCCCACAGGGTACACTCAATGGGAGGCCGGGAGGGGGAGTGGGCCGGTGCGGCGCTCGACCGCAAGGTCGAGTCTGACAAAAGGAATCTGACCAACAGACTCCCCCTAGTCGTGCTTGTCCTCGTTGACCGGTTGCAGCATGCCGGGTGCGATGAAGCCGATCGGGTTGATCGCCAGCGAATCCCGTTTGAGCTTCGCCGCCATCGTCTCATATTCGCGTTCCATCTCGCTCGTGACGCTCGCGCGCGTATCGGCCAGCGCCTTCTCGAAATCGGCCATTGTCACGCTGTCCGCGGTCAGCGAACGCCGCAGCGCATAGAGGCCGGCGCGCCGGGTCAGGTCTTCGAGATCGGCGCCGGTGAACCGGTCCGTCCGCTCGGCCAGCATGTCGAGATCGACATCGTCGGCGAGCGGCATCGTGGACGTATGGATCGCGAGGATCCGCCGTCGTCCGGGCTCGCCCGGCACCGGGACATAGATCATCTCGTCGAAGCGTCCGGGCCGCAGCAGCGCCGGGTCGAGCAGGTTGGGGCGGTTCGTCGCGCCGATGACCACCACCGATTGCAGCTCTTCGAGTCCGTCCATCTCGGCGAGGATCGTGTTGACGACCCGTTCGGTGACCTGGGGTTCGCCGAGTCCGCCGCCGCGCGCCGGGACGAGGCTGTCCAGCTCGTCGAAAAAGATCACGGTCGGCGCGACCTGCCGCGCCCGGGCGAAGAGTTTGGCGATCTGCTGTTCGCTCTCGCCATACCATTTGGAGAGCAGGTCGGACGATTTGGTGGCGATGAAATTGGCGTTCGATTCATGCGCCGTCGCCTTGGCGAGCAAGGTCTTGCCGGTGCCGGGCGGGCCGTAGAGCAGGAAGCCCTTGGCCGGGCGGATGCCGAGGCGGCGGAAGGCGTCCGGGTCCTTGAGCGGCAGTTCGACGCCCTCCTTGAGGCGCTTCTGCACATCGTCGAGCCCGCCGATATCGTCCCAGCCGACATTGGGCGCCTCGACCATGACTTCGCGCAGCGCCGACGGCTGGATGCGTTTGATCGCTTCCTCGAAATCGCTCCGGTCGACCGACAGTTCGTCGAGCACTTCGGCCGGGATCGTCCGGTCCTCGAGATTGAGCTTCGGCATGATCCGGCGGACGGCCTCGATCGCCGCCTCGCGGGTCAGCGCCGCGAGGTCGGCGCCGACAAAACCGTAGGTCTGGCGGGCGAGCGCGCGCAGGCTGACATCCTCGGCGAGCGGCATGCCGCGCGTGTGGATGGCGAGGATCTCGCGCCGGCCATGCTCGTCGGGCACGCCGACGACGATCTCGCGGTCGAACCGGCCGGGGCGGCGCAGCGCCTCGTCGATCGCCTCGGGGCGGTTGGTCGCCGCGATGACGACGAGGTTGGCCCGCGCCTGCAAGCCATCCATCAAGGTGAGAAGCTGGGCGACGAGCCGCTTTTCGGCCTCGCCGGCGACCTTGTCGCGCTTGGGCGTGATCGAATCGATCTCGTCGATGAACACGATCGAGGGCTGGGCGGCCGTCGCCTGCTCGAAAATCTCGCGCAGCTTCTTCTCGCTCTCGCCATAGGCCGAGCCCATGATCTCGGGGCCGTTGATCAGGAAGAATTCCGCATCGCTCTCATTGGCGACCGCGCGGGCGAGCAGCGTCTTGCCGGTGCCGGGCGGGCCGTGGAGCAGCACGCCCTTGGGCGGATCGACGCCCAGTCGCTGGAACAGCTCGGGATAGCGCAGCGGCAGCTCGACCATCTCGCGCAGCTGGTCGATCGTCTCGACCATGCCGCCCAGATCGTCATAGGTGACGTCGGCGCGGCGCGCCTCGGTCGGTTCGCTATATTCGGACTTGAGTTCGACGACCGTGTTCTCGTCGATATGGACGATGCCCTTGGGCGTCGTCGCGGTGACGACGAGCCGGACCTCCTGCAGCGCATAGGCCGGAGCGTTCATCATCTGGCGGAGCTGGGGCGGCATATCGCCGCGCTCGACCGGGCGCTGGCCCGCGGTGGCGACGACATCGCCCTGGGTCAGCGGCTTCATGCCGAAGCTGCGCTTGAGCGCTTCGGCGTTGCCGTGGAGTTTCAGGTTGCGCTGTGCGGGTGCGAACACGACGCGTTTCGCCGGACTCGATTCAGCCTTTTCGACGGTGACGAAATCGCCCGACCCCGCACCGGCATTGGCCCGCTGGAGCCCGTCGATGCGCAGGATCGCGAGTCCTTCATCCTCCTGATAGGGAAGGACGGCCCGGGCCGGCGTCGTGCGCTTGCCGGTGATCGTAACGACATCGCCTTCGGTGAGGCCGAGCGCGGACATCGTTTCGCGCGACATGCGCGCGAGGCCGCGGCCGGAGTCTTCGGGCCGCGCATTGGCAACCTGGAGCTTCAGACCTTCATCGGCGGGCGGGGCTTCGGCGTCGGCCATGGGGACTCCCTTGCAGTGACAGGGTCCTACATAGGGGGTGGAACGCGCATTGCGAACCGTCTCCGGGCGAGCCCCGTGGCCGGCGGGCAGACGCTGATGGGGAGCACGCAAAAAAAACGGGCCGGCCAAAGAGGGGCATGGCCGGCCCGAAGGGTCTTAGGAGAGGATGCCTGATAAGGCCCCGCCTATTTGGGTTTCAAATTGCAATTGTGCAAGTGCGAAAAATTTGCTAAGGATTGCACGTTATGCAACTCACCGTCCGGCGCGGCGCGGTACAAAGCACCGGACCAGCAGGAGCGAGTTCATGCGCAGATTGCCGCCGCTGACCGCGATCGAAGCCTTTGTGCAGGTCGCGCGGCTCGGATCGGTGAAGGCGGCCGCCGAAGAATTGTCGCTGTCCTCGCCCGCGCTCAGCCGCCGGGTGCAGAATCTCGAGCATTTCCTAGGCCGCTTGCTGTTCGAGCGCCGCCACCATGCGATGGTCCTCACCGAGGATGGCGAAGCGTTGCTGGCCCGCGTATCGGCGCCGCTGGACGAGCTGGCGTCGGCCATCGAACTGTCGACGGGGCAGGCCGATCTCGTCCGGCTGCGCCTCGGCGTGCTGCCGCTCTTCGCTTCGCAGCGCCTGATCGGCGAATTGCCGGAGTTGCGCGAGATGCATCCCGAGCTTCATATCGATATCGACACGGCCGCCCATGGCACGGCGCGGTTGGGCGACGGACTGGATGCGGCGATCACGCTCGCCCAGTCGATAGACCCGGGCCTCTATTCGCGCGAAATCGATCATAACATCATCACGCCGATCGCCGCGCGCGGGCTGACGGTGCGCGGCGCGCCTGTGACCCATCCCGAACAGATCGCCGGGCTCACCATCCTGCTGCACCGGGACATGCCGGAGACCTTCCAGTTCTGGCGCAACGCGGTCGGCTATCCCAATCTCGAACCCGCGGCCGAGGATCATTTCGATTCGGGCCAGCTGATGCTCGATGCCGCGGCGCAGGGGCTCGGCGTCGCCTTCATGCTCGATTCGCATCTCCACGATGCAGACGACGACCGGCTGGTCCGCCTGTTCGATACCGAGGTGGAGAGCCCGTACAGCTACTGGTTCGCTTGCCGCCGCTCGGCGCTCCGGCGCAAGCCGGTCAAGCTGTTCCACGACTGGCTGTTCAGCCGCGTCTGCCGCCAGTCCAGCGGCCAGCCGGCCGCCAGCGCGGCTATTGCTGCAGCAATTTGACGATTTCGCGGGTAACGGCGCGGGGCGCCAGCCGGTTTGACTGGACCATCGCCTTGTTGACCGCGCCCGGAATCACGATCGCCTTGTTCTTCGCCAGACCCTTCAGCCCGGCTTCGACCACCGATTCGGGTTCGCCGGCGAATTTCTGGAACAGGGTCGTGTCGGTCATGTCGGCGCGATGGGCGAATTCGGTCTTGGTCGCGCCGGGGCACAGTGCGGTGACCGCGATATTGTGCGACTCCAGTTCCTCGTGCAGCGCTTCGGAGAGCGACAGGACGAACGCCTTGCTCGCATAATAGACGGCCATGCCGGGCCCGGCCTGGAAGGACGCGGTCGACGCGACGTTGAGGATCGCGCCGCCGCCATTGGCGAGCATGCTCGGGATCACCCGGTGGCAGAGCTGGGTAACCGCGAGCACATTCACCTGGATCATGTCGGTCTGGTCGCCGATCGGCAGGTTGCGAAACTCGCCGCGCGCGCCGAAACCGGCATTGTTGATCAGCGTGCCGACATGCGCGCCGGCCTGCTCGATCGTTTCGACGATCGCGTCGGGCGCGTCGTAATCGCTCAGATCCTCCGAGATCACGATCGTGTCGGGGCCGAGCTCTTCGGCCAGTTCCTTGAGCTTGTTCTTGCGCCGCGCGACGATGGCGACCTTGTCGCCGCGCTTCGCGCAGGCCCGGGCGAACAATTTGCCGAGCCCGCTCGATGCGCCGGTGACGAGGGTATAGGGGTTGGCCATCAGCCTAGCCGACGGTCATCGACTTGATGACGCCGGGATTGGCCGGCGGTTCGCCCTTGGGCAGCGCGTCGACATGTTCCATGCCGGAGATCACCTCGCCCCAGACCGTATACTGGCCGTCGAGGAACTCGGAATCGTCGAAGCAGATGAAGAACTGACTGTTCGCGCTGTTCGGGTCCTGCGCGCGCGCCATCGAACAGGTGCCGCGGACATGCGGTTCGCTGTTGAACTCCTGTTCGAGATTCGGCTTGTCCGAACCGTGCATACCGGTGCCCGTCGGATCGCCGCCCTGCGCCATGAAGCCGGGGATCACGCGATGGAAGACGACGCCGTCGTAAAAACCGTCCTTGGCCAGCTCGGAAATCCGGGCGACATGGTTGGGCGCAAGGTCGGGGCGCAGCTTGATGACGACATCGCCGCTGTCGAGCGAGATGGTAAGCGTATCGGACATGAACATTATCTCCTACTTAAAAATACCGGTCCAGCTACACCGTTGGTCCTGAGCTTGTCGAAGGGCGTTTTCCCAACGGAGAAGCGGGCTTCGACAGGCTCAGAGCCCTAACGGGACCGGAGCAACATGGCTTTGCTGGTCTCCCTAGGCAGCCTTGGCGCGCGAGGCCAGCCCATATTCTTCGGCGACAAGGCGATAGCTGTCCCGCCGGGCTTCGTGATCGGCCATGATATTGACGAGCATCATCTCGTCCGCGCCATATTCCCTTGCCACGTCGTCCAGCGCCGTGCGGCATTCGGCCGGGGTGCCGTGGATTACCCGGCGCTTGCGGGTCGAAAGCGCGGCCGGGTTGTTGTCCAGCCACTCCTCCGCGGTCTCGATCGCCGGGACGGGAATCAGCACGTTGCGCCGCAGCAGCGCGCCGAGCATCGCCGCGGGCTTGCCGAGCCGCGCCGCCGTTTCGGCATTCTCCGCCGCGATCACCCAGCTCGCGACCATCGTATGCGGCTGGGCGAGCCGCGCCGATGGCTTGAAGCGCGCGCGATATTCGGCCGTCATCGCCGCGCCTTCGGGATTGATGAAATCGGCGAAGCAATAGGGGAGACCGGCCTCGGCCGCCCAGAGCGCGCTGTCCATCGACGAGCCGAGCAGCCAGATGTCGGGCGTTCCGCCGCCCGATGGCAGCGTGTCCGCCAGCGGCGCGAAGGGATGATCCTCGGGCAGCGTGCCGTCGAAATAGGCGAGCAGTTCGGCGAGATTGTTGGGAAAATCGTCATGCGGCATCCGCCGGCTGCGGTCGCGCTGCAGCGCGAGCATGATCCGGCCGTCCCCGCCCGGCGCGCGGCCGAGCCCGAGATCGATGCGGCCCGGCGCCAGCGCGCTGAGCAGCGCAAAGGTCTCGGCGACCTTGAACGGCGAATAGTGCGGCAGCATGATCCCGCCCGATCCGACGCGGATCCGTGTCGTCGCCTGCGCGATCGGACCGATCAGCGCTTCGGGCGTGGCGCCGGCCAGCGCCGGACTCGCATGATGTTCGGCGACCCAGTAGCGATGATAGCCGAGGGCATCGGCATGGCGCGCCAGGTCGATCGTATCGGCGATCGCGTCGGCGGCGGTCCGGCCCTCGGCGATCGGCGACTGGTCGAGTACGGAGAGGCGGTATTCGGGCATATCGCGCATAGTAGCCCATCGTCCGCGCGAAGAAAGGCTGACAAGCGGTTCGGTTTCGGTTTAAGGCGCTGACGGGCCATCGGGATCGCACGAGGGAGGGCGCCGCATGAGTGAAACCGCCGCTGACGCTCCCGAAACGGAAAATCCCGAAACCGATCTCGACAAGGACGACCGGCTGAAACCGGAATTCGTCAATGCCGTCGTCGTTTCGCTGGAATCGGGCGACGACGAGGCCGCGCGCGAACTGGCCGGCCGCCTCCATCCCGCCGATATCGCCGACCTGTTCGAACAGGTCGAGCGGGACCGGCGCGCCGATCTCGCCGGGGCGCTCTCCGAACTGCTCGACGGCGAAGTCCTGGCGGAGATGAACGATTTCGTCCGCGAGGCGCTGGTCGACGAACTCGACAATGAGCAGGTCGCCGACCTCGCCGCCAACCTCGAGACCGACGATGCCGTCGCGATCATCGAGGACATGGAAGCCGGCGATCAGCGCGAGGTGCTCGATGCGCTCGAACCCGACGACCGGGCGGCGATCGAGGAAGCGCTCACCTATCCCGAAGAGTCCGCCGGCCGCGTCATGCAGCGCGAGCTCGTCGCGGTGCACGAGAATATGACGGTCGGCGATGTCATCGATTTCCTGCGCGACAGTCAGGACGACACGATGGATTTCTGGGAAATCTTCGTCGTCGACACCGCCCATCACCCGGTTGGCACCTGTGCGCTGAGCTGGATTCTCCGCACGCCCCGCGATTTTTCGATTTCCGACGTGATGAAGCGGGAACAGACGCTGATCCCGGTCGATATGGACCAGGAGGAGGTCGCACTGCGCTTCCAGAAATACGGGCTGATCTCGGCCGCCGTGGTCGACGATGCGGGGCGGCTCGTCGGTATGATCACGGTCGACGATATCGTCGACATCATCTCCGAAGAGGCGGGCGAGGATATCCTCAGGCTGTCGGGCGCGGGCGAGGGCGATATCAACCAGCCGATCGGCGAGGCCTATAGCGGCCGCGTCCGCTGGCTGGTCGCCAATCTCGGCACGGCGCTCGTCGCGAGCTTCATCATTTCGCTGTTCGGCGCGGCGATCGAGGAGATGGTCGCGCTCGCCATCCTGATGCCGATCGTCGCCTCGATCGGCGGCAATGCGGGGACCCAGACCATGGCGGTCGCGGTGCGCGCGCTGGCGATCAACGAGCTGACGCGCTCCAACACATGGCGGACGATCCGGCAGGAACTCGCGGTCGCCATATTGAACGGCGCGACGATCGCGGTGCTGATCGGCATCGGGGCCGCGCTCGTGTTTTCGAACTGGGCATTGGGCGGGGTCATCGCGGCGGCGATGCTCGTCAACATCATCATCGCCGGGCTCGCCGGCGTGTTCGTACCGGTCATTCTCGACCGGCTGAAGCAGGACCCGGCCGTCGCGTCATCGGTGTTCGTCACGATGATCACGGACTCCATCGGTTTCCTCGCCTTTCTCGGCTTCGCGGTCGCGTCGGGCCTGGTCGGGTAGAGTTTTTTGTCAGACTCGACCTGTCGGTCGAGCGCGGCAGTTTCCTTTTGTCAGAATTTTCCTTGCGGAAAATCGCGGCACCGGCCCGCACCCCCTCCCGACCTCCCATTGAGTGTACCCTAGTGGGAGGTCGGGAGGGGGTGCGGGCCGGTGCCGCGCTCGACCGTCGGGTCGAGTCTGACAAAAAGACTCCGGTGCGGCGCCCGAGCGAAGCGAAGGTCTGACAAAAACTGTCCCCCGCAACCGATCGCCAATCCGCACGCTTGATCGCGGGCGCTCGGCCGCCCAAATCAACACCATGGCGACGTTGCACATTACCAAGCCCGCCGTCGGATGCGATTCGATCGCCCGTATCCGGCAACGGCAAGCCCCGCGTATCGCCGATGGCGAGGTCACGATCACGACCCGCTACCGGCCGACGCGCCATGAGGAGCTGATCGGCGGTTCGATCTTCTGGATCATCAAGCACCGGCTCGTCGTCCGCCAGCGGATCCTCGGTTTCGTCGAGAGCGACGACGGCCGCTGGAACATCCGGCTCGACCCAAGGCTCATCCCGGTCCGCGCCCGCCCGAAGCGGGCGCACCAGGGGTGGCGCTATCTGAAAGGCGAGGATGCGCCGGCGGATTTCGACGGCGACGAGGACGGGATCGCCGAGATGCCGGCCAAGATGCTCAACGAGCTGGCGCGGCTGGGGTTGGTGTGAAGCGTTGATCCGGCTGTCGGTTTCGTTTGGGGAGCGGCGATTTCATCTTGGTCAGACTCGACCTTTCGGTCGAGCGCCGCACCAGCCCTCTCCCCCTCCCGGCCTCCCAACAGGGTACACTCAATGGGAGGCCGGGAGGGGGAGAGGGCCGGTGCGGCGACGTTGCGCGAGCAACGTTCTGACAAAGTATGCCCGGTGCCGCGACGTTGCGCGAGCAACGTTCTGATAAGTTAACGCCTGTCCAGGAATCCGCCGCAGCTGACCCGGCCCGATCCGACGCTGCGGTCGGTGCAGGCGGCGTTGCCGGAGACGATCACGACGCCGTTGCCGACCGCCGTCACATCGGCCTCGCGCTCGGCCGCGATCTCGATACTGCCGGGGCCGTTGAGGTTGACGGTCAGATCGTCGACGGTGAGCCCCGCGCCCGCAACCGTGCCCGGGCCTTCGACCGTCACGCGGCCCGTCTCGGCATGGCCGCCCACTTCCATGATGCCCGCGCCGGTCACCGCCAGCGCGATATGATCGGCGTCGATCTCGCCGACCGCGAGCCGGCCGTTGCCGCCGAGGCTGGCGAGCAGCCGTCCGCCTTCCATCCGGTCGATCTCGAGATCGCCGGTACCGATGACCGTCGCCTGCTCGATTTCGTGGGTGGTCAGGTAGAGGATCGCCGATTGCGTCTCGCGTTCGCCCGGATAGCCGCCCCAATTGCTGGAAACGTTGCGGCGGACGCGCAGTGTGTTGCCGACGACCTGCACCGCAATCTCGTTGATCGCGCGGTGATGGCCTTCGGCATAGGCCGAGGATCCCCTTCCGGTGGTGACGCGGACGACAAACGGGCCCTGGACCTGGATCCGGTCGAAGCCGGTTACCGAATAGCCGCGCCGTTCGGCCGCCGCCGGTATCGCCAAAGTCAGGGTCAGTATCGATGCGATCGCTACGATCACCGCTCTTGCGATCATATCCTGGCTTCTCCCAATTCGACCCAGCCGGCCCAGCGCGGCGATTTTTCCATATAGCCCTGCTCCTGCTCGCCGATCTTGAACCCGGCCCGGGCGATCGCCGCGCTGACCGGGCGGGTGAGATGGCAGCCGCCGCCGATCCGCTTCCAGACCGGTTCGATCCGCCGCTGCCATTTGGCGACCGATGCATCGGGAGCGGCGCCATGTTCGCAGAACAGCAACCGCCCCTCGGGTTTGAGGACGCGGCGCGCCTCGGCCAGCGCTTGCGCCTGGTCCTGCACCGAACACAGGGTGAAGGTCGTCAGCACCGTATCGAAGCTCGCATCGGGAAAGGGGAGGGCCTCGGCTATCCCGGGTTCGATATTGAACGGAATGCCTTCGGTCTTGGCGGCCTGATGCGCGCGGGTCAGCAGTTCGGGCGATGGGTCGACGCCCTCGACGCTGGTCACCTGATGCGGGTCGTACAGCGCGAAATTGGCGCCGCCTCCGGCACCCAGCTCGAGCACCCGGCCGTGCGCGCGCGGCACGACCTTGGCGCGGCGTTTCATGACCGGCGGCTGCGTGCAGCAAAAGCCGATCAGGCGCGGTACGACGTATCTTTCCCAAAGCCCTGCCATCGCCTGATCGTGCCACGCGTGACTCTCCTCTGCCAGCGCTAAATAATTAAGAATTGACTTAATTAAGTAATCTCTTAATTATTAGATCCATGGATGGTTTTGCAGCCCTCAGCGATTCGACACGGCGCGACATCGTGACCCTGTTGGCGCGGGGCGAGCAGCGCGCCAGTGCGATCGCCACGGGTTTCGAGATGACGGCGCCCGCCATTTCGCAGCATCTGAAAGTTCTGCGCAAGGCCGGCCTCGTGACCGTGGAAAAGCGCGGACGCGAGCGGGTCTACCGCCTCGATCCGGCCGGTCTTGCCGAGATGGAGCGATGGGTCGCCCGGACGCGGCGGTTGTGGAACGGGCGTCTCGATGCGCTCCAGCAGGTACTGGACGGGGAGGAATGACATGAAGGAAGAATTCGGTACGCAGCTGGAAAACGGGTCCTTGCGCTTCGTGCGCGATCTGCCCGGGCCGATCGAAAGGGTCTGGGAGCATTTCGTCGATCCGGCCAAACGCGCGCTCTGGTTCTGCGGCGGTACGATGACCGAAACCCCGGGTGAGACCTTTACTATGGTCTTCGACCATGGCCGGCTATCGGACGAGGCATTTCCCGATCGGTTCGCCGAACTGAAGGGCGGCGTGTCCTTCGAGGTGAAGCTGGTCGAATTCGATCCGCCCCGCCGCCTCGTCTTCCGCGATTTCACCCATGCCGGGGAGGATGGCGAGGTGCAGGTCGAACTCGAACCCGCCGGCGACCGGGTCCGGCTGACCCTGATCCAGTCGCCGAATCACGAGTTCGCCCAGCTGATCAGCGCGGCCGCCGGCTGGCAGGCGCATCTCGGCCTGCTGATCGATGCGCTGACCGGCGATCCGCGGCGCGCCTTCTGGGCCGAACATGCGACGGCCGAGGAACATTATCGCGCGGCGCTCAGCCCGCTGTCCTGATCCGGGCCGTGTCTGCCAGCTTACTGGTAGAAGATATGACCGCCGATCTGGGCGACCCGCTGACGCGTCCGCGAGAAACCGGGGCGCACATAGCGCGCGTGGAAGAACAGGGCCTCGCCGACCATCGGCTCGCTGATGCCGTTGCGGGCATCGATCGCGATGTCGACCATGCGGTCCCAGAGCGGGCCCGAGCGATTGGGTTGGTGGCGGCGGATATTCGAAAATTGCCGGCGCTGATAGACGACGCCGCAGATCGTGTCGGGGAAAAGCGGTGAGGCGACGCGGTTCATCACGACCTGCGCGACGGCGAGCTTGCCATCGCGGGGTTCGCCTCGCGCTTCATTGCTGATCGTGCGGACCAGGCATTCCAGCTCGTCGTCATGCGCGTCGTTGATCGCGACGGCCGCCGTCGTTTCGTCTTGGTCGGTCGCTTCTGTCGCCGTCGTTTCCTCGGCGCTGCCGACATCTTCGCTCAATGCGTCGAGGTCGATCACCGGCTCTTCGATCGGCTTGGCCAGTATGTCCGGCAGCGACGCATCGAAGCCGGCTTCGGCCAGAAGCTCGTCATCCTCAGCGGCAATCGCCGTTTCGCCCGTTCCGGCGGCGAAACCGGTTGCCATCGGCACCGCGGCAATCGCGGCGGCGGCCATGGCGGACATTCCAAAAATCACTCGCTTACGTCCGAAGGACATAAAAACTCCATCGCGTGCGCCAAATGGCGCGGGCCGGCGCCAAAACATACTCGAAACTAATTGCTGACCCGCTCTGCATTTCACGGCTTGCAAGATGGACGCGGTCGCGACGCATCTGTGCCTTGTTGACCCCGTAATTGTATTGTGCAGTGCAGCATTACAAGTTGATTACGATGAGCCGTGGACCCAACACGACGACTTGCGCAACAAAATTACACGATTTTCGTGGCGTTGGAATCACTAAGTCTTTGAAAAATATAGACCGTTAACCAGTATCAAAATGAAACTTGCTGAATTTTTGATAAATTCGGGCCTGTGCGGAAGGGACTCGCCGTTCGGTGCCCGGCTCTGCTAGTTTCGTCACGGAGAATCGCTCGCAATATCGTCTGGAGCGACATTGGGGGACCTGATGCGGCGATCGCGCCTCACTGTATTCATGGTCACCGGCCTGGTCGCCGGGACGATTCTGGGGTCCTGTACCGAAGCCCGGACGGCGCCGCGCGCGATGGTCATCAGCCAGCAATCCGCGAACGCACCGGTGGTCGCCGAATCGGCGGCCGAGGCTCCCGCGGTGGACGAGCCCGTGGCCGGCGTCCCGGCGGAAACACCCGAAGCGGCCGCCGACGGCGTCACCGCGCCCGAACAGCCCGAAGCGACGGTTCCGGACGACCCGCGCACCTATACGATCCTCGGCGTCGGCGACATCATGATGGGCAGCGACTGGCCCGAGCCCGGCATGGACCCGCGCGTCATACCGGGCGGCGATCCGGCGATGGTGATGGGGCCCGCACTCGCCGCGATCTTCGGCGAAGCGGATGCCGTGTTCGGCAATTATGAGGGTACGATCCACACCAGCGACGAAGATGCCAAGACCTGCGGCAATCCGGAATTCTGCTATGTCTTCCGCAGCCCGCCCTTTCATGCCGATTATCTGAGGCGTGCCGGTTTCACGATCATGTCGCATGCCAACAACCATGCCCGCGATTTCGGCGAGAGCGGCCGCACCGCGACCTATGAGAATCTCACCCGCACCGGCATGGCGGTGGCCGGCGGCGATCGCGACGGGATGCGGATCGGCATCCAGACGCTCGACGACGGCCGTCGTGTCGCGCTCGTCGCGTTCGGGCACAATCCGGGTCTGCTCAGCGTCCAGAATTATGCGCGCGTTGGCGAGATGGTGCGCGCGGCCGATGCGCAGGCCGATATCGTCATGGTCTCGTGCCATATCGGCGCGGAAGGCGCGCGCTATGATCGGGTCACGCGCGAGACCGAGATGTATCTCGAGGAAGACCGCGGCAACCCCTTCCGTTTCGCGCGCGCCGCCGTCGATGCCGGGGCCGATATCGTCTTCTGCCACGGGCCGCATATCCCGCGGGCGGTCGAGGTCTATCAGGGGCGGTTCATCGCCTACAGCCTCAGTAATTTCTGGACCTATGGCCGGTTCAACCTGCGCGGGCATAATGGCCTTGCCCCGGTCGCCCGGCTCGAGGTCGATGGCGAGGGCGCGCTGGTTTCGGCCGATATCGTGTCCGCGCGGCAGGATCGCCCCGGCGGGCCCTATCTCGATCGCAGCAACGCGGCCGCCCAGCGGACCGCCGTGCTGACGGCGCGCGATTTCCCCGAAAGCCGAGTGCGGATCGGGTTCGACGGCCGGCTCGACTGGCCGCGCTAGGACATCAACCTAGGCGTTACTGCCGTCCTCCCCGGTATCGAACTTGTCCCGCCGCCGGTTGCCGAACAGCATCCGCCGTTCGAGCCGCGTGCTGAGCGCCGCGTAGTAAGCGCTCAGGAACGCCCGGTCCTCTTCCTCCTCACGCCATTCCCAGCCGATCTTGCCGCGAATGGTCGCCGCGACGTTCGCCTCGGTTTCGGCATTGCCCGCGCGCAGCACGTTTTCGAGCGTCTGCAGTTCATATTCGCCATAGGCGTCGAGCTGGTCCTCGGTGAAGGCGAAAGCGCCGGCCGCCTCGCCATTGCCGCCGGCGAGATCGATTTCGAGCTTGCGGCGCGGGGCATGGACGACCCAGGTCCCTGCGACGATGTCGCCGACGCGCAGCCGGTCCCGGTTGAACAGCGGGAAGAAGAGGAAGATTCCGGCCCAGGCCAGGCCGATCAGCGCGATCCACCCGTCCACGCCCTCGCCGCCCGCCAGGAAGGAAAGCGGCAGGAAGACCTCGATCTCGCGCATCAGGTTGCGGGCGATGACGGCATCGGCGGTCAACCGCCCGCCGTCGCGCGCCACGACCCGAAGCCCGACCGCCCGTTTTCCGAGTGTTGCCGACCGCCGGCCGATCTCGAAGGCGATGAAATAGAAATTCCGCAGCAGGAAGAAGCCGAGCAGCCAGATCACCGCGACGATCTCCAGCCCGGCGAGCGAGCCCGATCCGACGGTTCCCAGCCCCGCCGAGACGACGGCGATGGTGAAGGCGGTGAGGATGACGATCAGCAGGATGAAATCGATGAGGAAGGCCCCGGCGCGCTGGCCGGCGGTGGCGAGTTTGAGCCGGAGATCGACGCCTTCGGGCGTGATCAGCGTGCGCTCGGTCGCGCCATAGGGCAGGGCCGGGTTAATGCTCGCCATCGCCGAGCCTCGGAACGTAGAAATAGGCACACCAGGTCGCGAACATCGCGGCGGCGATCGCGTAGCGCGTCCAGTCGTCGGTGATGAGCTGGCGGCCGAACCCCTCGAGCAATCCGGCAAAAAGCAGCATCACGATCACGCCGATCATCGCGGTCGCCGCCGTGCGACCCGCGCGCCGCGCCGCGGCCAGCCGGCTCTCCATGCCCGGAAAGATGATCTTCGTGCCGATATGCAGTCCCGCTGCCCCGGCAAGCGCGATGGCGAACAGTTCGGTCGAACCGTGGATCAGCAGCCAGCCGCCCAGTTCGAAGCCCAGTCCATTGTCCACGAACAGCGCGACGAACGCGCCGAGTATCGCGCCATTATAGACCATCAGCAGCGCGGTCGGGACGCCGAAAGCGAAGCCCAGCGCGAAGGCGAAGATCGAGACCTGGGCATTGTGGGTGAAGAGATAGGTGGCGAACACGCCGAGCCCGTTGCGCTCGTTATCGTCATAGAGTGTCGCGCGCAGCGCCTCGGCGGTCGCGTCCGGCCCGCGCTCCGCGGCGAGGCCGCTCGGGATGATCGCGTTGAACCAGCTCGGATCGTTGCTGACCAGGAGATAGGCGGCGATCGTCCCGGCCAGCATCAGGACGATGGCGATCAGCGTCTCGCGCCAGATGCGGCGGACGGCCGCCGGCCAGTCGTTCGTGAAGAAATGCATGGCCCGCTGCCCGAAGCTCGTGCGGACGCCGTAGACGAAGAAATAGGCGCGCGTGCACAGCCCTTCGAGATAGGCGATCAGCGCCATGTCGAGCGACGTCGCCCGGGCGACCGACAGCGCCGACAGCGCGGACCGGTAGAGGACGGGCAGTTCGAGCAGATCCTCGTCCGAGAGCCTCCTCACCGAGCCGCCCTCGGCCCGGCGGAGCAGTTCCTCGAGGCGCGCCCAGTCGGCCTCGCGTTCTTCCCGGAACGTCGTGCTGCTGAAGATCGCCTGACCGGCCACGCGTTCCATCAGAGAAGGCTCCGCCGTTTGAGTTCGACATAATTGGCGACGAGCCGGGTACCGACCTCGTCATGCCCGGCTTCGAGCACATGCGCGCCCATCCGCTGCAGACGCGCGATCACGATCGCCCGCTCGCGGAGCAGCGCATGGGCGGTGACGGCGCGCGAGACATCGGCCGAATCCTCCGGTTTCCGATGCGCGAGCGCGGTCAGTTCGGCATCGCGCAGCACGACGAACAGCACGAGATGCCGGTCGAGCAGCCGGCCCGCCGCGCGCAGCATCAGCTCCGCGCTCGTCGGGTCGGCGAAATCGGTGAACGCGATCACGAGCGAGCGGCGGTGGAGCTGCGCGGCGAGCGTCGTCAGGGCGAGCGTGTAATTGCTCTCCTCCGGCGCGTAATCGATATCCGCGGCGGCCCGTTGCAGCGCCGAGAAAGCGCGCGCGCCGGCGACGGTCGGGCTGGCGACCTGCGGCCGCCCGGCAAAGGCGAAGAGGCTCGCCCGGTCGCCGGCCTTGAGCGCGACATAGGCGGTCAGCAGCGCGGCCGAGATCGCGCGGTCGATGCGCGGCAGACCGGCGATCGGCTCGCACATGGTTCGCCCGGTATCGAGTGCGAAGACGATATGGTTGTTGCGCTCCGTCCGATATTCCTTGGCCAGCAATTCGGTATGCCGGGCCGACTGTTTCCAGTCGATCGTCCGCCGGTCCATACCGGGCTGGAACTCGGTCATCGAATCGAATTCGGTGCCGTCGCCGCGATCGAGCTGGGCGATCAGGCCATGGGCCGCGTCGCGCAGATAGAGCTGGATGCCCTTGTCCCGGATGAACGCGATGTTGGGCGTCACGACGATTTCCGCGCCGAAATAGTCGCGCTTCTGGACCCAGGCGAGGCCGAGCGGACCCGTCCAGCGGGTCCATAGATGGCCGATCGTCGCCGTGCCGCGCCGGTTCGCGGTGAACGCCGTATCGATCTCCGCCTGTCCGTCGATCATCGGCGCGCCGGCTCGCCGCCCGCCGCCCGCATCAAGTTTTTCGTCGACGCTGAGCGCGACCTCGATCCGGCGCGGCGCGGTCCCCCGGTCGGTCGCGCCGCCGTCCGGACCCGTCGGGAAGCGCAACCGGCTGGTCACGGTGAAGGGCGTGCCGACGCCGATCGTCGCCGGTTTTTCGAGTTCGGCGTCGAGCGAGGCCGGGCGCCCGGCGCTCAGCGCGTCGAGCAGGATCAGTGCCGTGATCACCGCGATCCAGATCAGCCCGAGAAACCAGTATTGCGGGATCACCACGCCGATGACGAGCGCAGCCGGCGCGCCGAGCGCCATCAGGATGACGGACCGGGCGGTCGGGTAGATCATGCGAGTGGCACCAACCGATCCGTTAGTCCTGAGCCCGTCGAAGGGGCGGTCGGGTCGGATCGTCCCCCAGACGATCCTGAAACATTCGGGGAATGTTTCACCCGATCCGCCTCCGCCGATAGACGTCCTTCGACAGGCTCAGGACTAGCGGCTCTGTCGGAGATTGCCGCCCTCCATCGCCCGACTGAAAAGTTATCGCTGTCGCTCACCGGGGCGCCTCCACCTGTTCGATCAGCTGCGCGACGATGCCGTCGGCGTCGCGCCCGTCGATCTCGGCCGCAGCGGAAAGGATCACGCGATGGCGCAGCACGGCGGGCGCCAGCGCCTTCACATCGTCGGGGATGACATAATCGCGTCCGTCCAGCGCCGCGCGCGATCGTGCCGCGCTGGCCAGCATCGCCGCCGCGCGCGGGCTGGCGCCGGCGTCGAGATCGGCGGTCTCCCGCGTCGCGCGGATCAGCGAGACGATATAGTTGGTCACATCGGGCACCAGCTTGACGGTCGCGACGGCCTCGATCGCCGCCGAGATGGCCGCGCCGTCGGCCACCGTTTCGATATCGAAATCCGCCGCCTTGGGCGCGCCGAACCGGCTGCCATGGACGGCGACGATCTTCTGTTCCTCCGCCTCGCTCGGATAGCCGACCGCGAGTTTGAACAGGAACCGGTCGAGCTGGGCTTCGGGCAGCGGGTAGACGCCCTGCTGCTCGATCGGGTTCTGGGTCGCGACGACCATGAACCGGTCCGACAGCCGGTGGGTTTCGCCGTCGATCGTCACCGCGCGTTCCTGCATCGCTTCGAGCAGCGCCGCCTGGCTCTTCGGCGGCGTGCGGTTGATCTCGTCGGCCAGCAGCAGTTCGCAGAAGATCGGGCCGCGGGTCAGTTTGAACTCGCTGGTCTGGAAGTTGAACAGGTTGGCGCCGATAATGTCGCTCGGCATCAGGTCGGGCGTGAACTGGATGCGCCCGAAATCGAGTCCCAGCGCACGCGAGAAGCATTGGGCAAGAAAGGTCTTGGCAGTGCCCGGCGGCCCTTCTAGCAGGCAGTGGCCCGCGGAAAACAGCGCGATCAGCAAATGATCGACGATCTCCTGCTGCCCGACGATCGCCTTGGCGATTTCGCTGTGGATGCTCGCGCCGAGCGGTTTGATCTCTTCAACCTTCATGGGTGACGGCCTTTCTCCAGTCGTACAGCGCCCGTGCGGCGTCGCGTATGTCTTGGCGGTTATGAGCGCGTTCGGCCGCGCGGGCGAGCGTGCTGAACGGCGGCATGGTCTCGGGGCCGAGCCCGTCGAGCCAGCGATCGAGCGCGTCCCCGTCGAGCTGGCGCGGATTGCCGATCGCCGCGACGGCCGCGTCGCGCGTCATCGCGACATAGCGTTCGCTCGACAGATGTTCGCGCCGCGCGAGGCGCAGCAGTTCGGCGCTGTTGTCGACCAGCGCGCGCTTGCCGAAGGCGATGGCGCGGGCGGGGCGCAGGGTCGGCCCGAACCGGTAGATCGCCTGGAGACCGGCAAGCAGCGCGGCGGCGAGCAGGCACAGGGTCAGCGCGAGGAAGGGCGGATCGAAGGCGAGGGTCAGCAGGTTGCGCGATCCGCCGAAACCGTTGGCGACGAGATCGAAGCGGTAGGGGCCGTCGTTCAGGTTCAACTCGCCGAGCAGCATCAGTGCGGCGCGCGTCCGGTCCCTGTCGGCCAATATCTGATTGTTGATCAGATCGGGGTCCGACAGGATATAGATCTGCGTATTGTGAACATTGGCGAGGACGAATTCGTCCTTCGCGGTTTCCATCAGCGGCGAAAGGTCGCGTCCCGACATCGTCTGCAGATTCCCCGGCGCGCGAAATTCGACCTGGTTCAGCATCCCGCTCTGCAGGCGCGCGCCGGCCGCTGTTTCGCCGGTCGAAACGCTGATCGCGGCGAGGTCCGAGAGCATATGGGCGACGCTCGGGCCGATCCCGGCATCGACCCATTGGACGCGGTCCCGCTCGCCTTGCACCGGAAAGGTCATCCATTTCGGCAGCACGATCAGGAGCGGGCCCCAGCGATCGTCGATCAGCGCGGCGACGCGATCCGGATCGCTGCCCGGTTCCAGGGTGAGGATGGTGAGCCCTGTGTTGCGTGTGCTGTCGCCGCTGCGCAGATAATCGACATCCGCGCCTGTCGCCTCGAGCAATGTGTATACGCCCCGAAAACCGACCGCGGAGGTCGACAGGCCGTGCGCGCGCCCGTCGCGCCCGCTGCGCAGCTCCGGCGCATAGGCGGTCAGCAGCAGGAACGCCGCGAAGCCGACGATACCGGCAATGACGAGCAGCATCACGGTCCGCGCGCTGAAGGGGGAGGCGGCCTCGGTCACGTCCAGCTCGTGCCGAAGGCGAATTGCTCATAGGCGGCGCGCGCCTCGGTCCAGCCCTTCTCGTCGACCGGGCGGACCGCGAAGATGCCGCGTTCGACGACGCCGGCGATGGACGAAAACGCCGTGCGCGCCGGCGCGGGCAGGGCGGGCGCGTTCGCAATGTCGCGGCTCGTCAGCGCCGGCCGCAGGAAATCTGGCAGCCGCTCCTCGATATCGGCGATGCTGCGAAACAGCAGCAGATGCGCCGCCTCGGCATAGCGGCCCTGTTTGGCGAGCGCGTCGGCTTCCCCGAGCAGGCTCTGCGCGGCCCTGGCCTCGGGCCGCCAATATTCATCGTCCGGCTCGTCTTCGGCCGGCGCCGGCCGGCCGGCGAAGCGATAGTAGAGCGCGCGTCCGATGCCGAACAGGATGAGGGCGGCAAGACCGATCACGACGACCCAGAACAGGCCCTGCCAGACAGGCCCCGTCGTTTCGAGCCATTCGAGCAGCCGCACCAGCCAGCCGGGCGGATCGGCCTGGGGTATCTCGAAGCGCGCCATTTCGGTCTGGAACCGCTCGCTTTCGACGAGCTCGCGATAGGCCGTCTCGAAATTCTGCTTGTCTGCATTGGCGATCGGCGGTGCCGCTGCCGTCATAGGCTGATCCGTTTCCCCTCGCGACTGCCACCTGCATACCGCGCGGGCCGGGTCATGGCGAGGGCCGATCTCGCCCCCGGGAAACGGCTTTGGCCTTTCACGCGTTGGCAGGTTATGGACGCAAACGACTTGATCAGGAGACACAGATGAAATTGGGATCGCTCAAGGCTGGCCGGGACGGGAAACTGGTCGTTGTCAGCCATGATCTCGCCTGGTGCGCCGATGCCGCGCATATCGCACCGACCCTGCAGGCGGCGCTCGACGATTGGGATACGATCGCGCCGCAGCTCGAGAATCTTGCGACCGACCTCGCGCACGACGCCATTCCCAAGGAACGGTTTCACGAGCGCGAGGCGGCATCGCCGCTGCCGCGCGCCTATCAATGGGCGGATGGGTCTGCCTATGTGAATCACGTCGTCCTCGTGCGCAAGGCGCGCGGCGCCGAGATTCCTGACAGTTTCTGGGAAGACCCGCTGATGTATCAGGGCGGCTCGGACGGGTTTATCGGTCCGCGCGATCCGATCCCGCTTCCCGACGAGGAATGGGGCTGCGATCTCGAGGCCGAGATCGTCGTCGTCACCGGCGATGTGCCGCAGGGCGCGAGCCGCGACGAGGCGCTGGGTGCGATCCGGCTCGTCGGGCTAGTGAACGACGTATCCTTGCGCAACCTGATTCCCGCCGAGCTCGGCAAGGGGTTCGGCTTCGTCCAGTCGAAACCGGCGAGCGCCTTTTCGCCGGTATTCGTGACACCGGACGAACTCCCCAACTGGAAGGAGGGCAAGCTGCACGGGCCGCTGATGGTCGATCTCAACGGCAAGCCGTTCGGCCGCGCCGATGCCGGCGAGGACATGACCTTCGATTTCGGCACGCTCGTCGCGCACCTCGCAAAGACGCGGAACCTCGTGGCGGGTTCCATCATCGGTTCGGGCACCGTGTCCAACCGCGACGAAGATGGCGGTCCGGGCAAGCCGATCGACCAGGGCGGACGCGGCTATAGCTGCCTCGCCGAGGTCCGGATGGTGGAGAAGATCCTCGACGGCGAGATGAAGACGCCCTTCCTTTCGCACGGCGACACCGTACGCATCTGGATGGAAGACGAACACGGCCATGCCACGTTCGGCACGATCGAGCAGGAAGTGGTGGAGGTCTGAATGCTGCTGGTTAGGCTATAGAAGAAACAGTGAACCGTTCCCCAACAGGGCAAATATGATGAGGGGTGGCATGCAAATTTTGAAATTGATGTTCTTCCAGCCGCCGGCGCTACGCAACTGAACGATCCAAACCATGTGAAACAGGAGGAAGTTGACCGCGACCGCGATGAGGAAGAGGTCAAATGTTGCGGCAAGAGCGATTCCCCGTAGCAGTATGGAGTTGACGATGCTCGCCCGGGAAAACCAATTCGATGGTTGAAAGCGAACGCCGCTCGCCACTTAGCTTTACCTACCGCCGCGTCCAAGTTTGCGACTGGCAGATGATGCCGCCCAGCACGCAGCCGGTGACGCGCAGCGTGCCGTTGCGGTTGAGGCGCAGGCGGGCGTTGTAGCTGCGGCCGTTTTCGGGGTCGTATATCTGGCCGTGCCGGTACTGGCCGCCGTCGCGGCTAAAGCCCGTCAATACGCGCACGCCTTCGATCGGGCGGTCGCGCAGATTGGGGTCGGGATTGTTGACGTCGCGCTGGCCTTCTTCGACGTCGACGAGGATGCGTGCGATGCGTCCGCAGATATCCGATCCGCAAGGGCCGATGGCGATGATCGCGCGATTGTCCTCGGTCAGCCAGTTGCCGGTGATGCTCGATTGCGCCGAAGCGGGCGCGGCGGAGACCGCCATCATCGCTACGCATAGTCCGGCAAGACGCGAAAAGAGTTTCATCAGCATCTCCAAGGGCTTGAATCGACAGCCGCTGAATCGCGCCTAGCCTGTTTCGCTTTCCTGCACTAGTGCCGGGACTTTGCACGGCGGATGAACGGAAGGGACGAGCATGCGCGAAGACGAGTGGGTAATCGGCGTGGTCGGCGGATCGGGGCTGTATGCGATGGACGCGCTCGAAAACGCCCAGTCGATCCGGGTCGAGAGCCCCTGGGGGGATGCGTCGGACGAACTCATACTCGGCGAGATCGCGGGCAAGCGGTTCGTCTTTCTGCCGCGTCACGGCAAGGGTCACCGGATCGGGCCGAGCCAGCTCAATTCGCGCGCCAATATCGATGTGCTGAAACGCGCGGGCTGCACCGACCTGCTGTCGCTCTCGGCTTGCGGCTCGCTGCGGGAGGAGCTGGCACCCGGCGATTTCGTCATCGTCGACCAGTTCATCGATCGCACTTTCGCCCGCGAGAAGAGCTTTTTCGGCTCCGGTCTCGTCGCCCATGTCTCGATGGCCGATCCGGTCTGCCCGAGCCTGTCGGATCGCGCCGAGGCGGCGGCGAAGGCGGCGGGCGCGCCTGTCCATCGCGGCGCGACCTATCTCGCCATGGAAGGCCCGCAATTCTCCTCGCGCGCCGAAAGCGAGCTCTACCGCCAATGGGGGTGCGACGTGATCGGGATGACCGCGATGCCCGAGGCCAAGCTCGCCCGCGAGGCCGAGCTGCCCTACGCGCTCGTAGCGATGGTCACCGACTATGACTGCTGGCGCGACGATGTCGCCGAGGTCGAGGTCCACGATATTCTCGCAACGCTCAGGGCCAATGCCGACATGGCGGCGCGGACCGTGGTCGAGTTCGCCAGGGCGCTGCCCGACACGCGCGCCGCCAACCCGCTCGATACGGTGCTCGATATGGCGATCATTACCGATCTCGCGGTTGCCGATCGGGCGCTGATGGCGAAGCTGGACGCGGTGGCGGGACGGGTGTTGGCTTCGCGCGGGATCTGATTGTCAGACTCGACCTGTCGGTCGAGCGCCGCACCAGCCCTCTCCCCCTCCCGGCCTCCCACTCGGTATACTCTATGGGAGGCCGGGAGGGGGAGAGGGCTGGTGCGGCGATTTCGCGCTAGCGAAATTCTGACAAACTAGGCTGAACAGCTCGCCCCGCCCAGCACGCAGAAGCGCGCGCAATGCGGGTGGTTGAGCGCGACGTCGCGGCTCGCTTCGGCGAGCGTCTCGCCCATCTGGAAATCCGCGCCATAGGGCAGCAGCGTGCAGGCCGTGACCATCGGCCGCTCGGCGCCCTTGTGCTTGACCACCATCCGGCTCGATGCACACATCACGCTTTTCGGATCGACGTCGAGAATGCCCCAGCAGGCGGTCGTGATTTCGGGGACGTCGGCGCTCGCGTCCATTTCCGGGAAGAGAACGAGCCGGGCGGGATCGCCGGCGTCGACCCGGATGCCGGTTTCGGCGAACAGCGCGGCATAGCCCCGCCGCGCCATCGCATCGTCCTCATGCGCCAGGTGCCGGCCGGCGACCGCGATCGAGAAGCCGTTGTCGGACAGCCATCGCAGCCCGGCCATGCCCTTGTCCCAACTGCCGGCGCCGCGCTCTGCCTCGTGCGCGGCCTGGCTGTGGTGATCGAGGCTGACCCGGAACGTCATCCGGTCGCCATAACGCGCGTTGAGATCGAGCAGCGCGCCCTCGAACCGCCACATCGGACGCATCGCGTTGGTCAGCACCAGCACCTCGAAGCCGCGCGCCAAGGAGCTTTCGAGCATCGGCACCATGTCCGGGTTCATGAAAGGCTCGCCGCCGGTAAAGCCGATCTCGCGCGTGCCGAGCCCGTCCCGTTCGATCTCGTCGAGATAGGCATCGACTTCCGTAAGGGTCAGATAGACGAGCGCGTCGTTGGTCGGCGAGCTTTCGATGTAACAGCTCTTGCAGGCGAGGTTGCAGAGCGTCCCGGTGTTGAACCAGAGCGTTTCAAGCCTCGCCAGCGCGACATGGGCGCGCGGCTCGCCCTTGGCCGTTATTGCCGGATCGCGGAATTTGGCCGGATCGAGCGGCGCGGCATCGGCGATTTCGAACGGCGAGGGGCCGGGAAGGGGCTTGGTGGCGATAGGACTTCTCCGAGCGATTGTACCTTGCGAATATCAGATAATGTCTGGGTGAGATTCATCGTCATGCTGAAACAAGTTCAGGGTGACGGGTTTGTATGTGAGATAGAATCTGCATTTCAAAGGAGATACTTCGCGCGGAACTGCGCCCAGCGTTTGGCGGTATTGCCGAAGATCGTCGGCTCCCAGACCGCAAAGCCGGCCTGTTTGGAAATGTCAGACCGTGTCGGATAGGGGACGATGGCGCCGCCGATCGCAAAGGCGTTCGCCTTGCCGCCGATCGCGAGGCTCCAGGGGAGCAGCAGCTCTCCGGCATGCGGGCCGACGACCGTTGCGCCCAATATCGTCTTGCCTTTGCGGATGATCTTCAGGAACCCGTGCGCGTCATTCTCGGCGCGCGCGCGGTCATTGTCGTCGAAGCCCTGCTTTGTGATCTCGACCTTGTTTCCATATTTGTCGCGCGCCTGCGTCTCGGTCATCCCGACATGGCCGAGCTCGGGATCGCTATAGGTCACCCAGGGCAGGGCCTTGTAGTCGGCTTTGCTGGGCAGGCCGAGCGCGACCTGCAGCACGACGAGCGAGCCCTCGTAACCCGAGGCATGGGTGAAGCGCGGCCCGACCCTGCAATCGCCGATGGCATAGACCTTCTTGTTCGACGTCCGGCGGCGTGCATCGACCTCGATGCCGCGCGGGCTCCACTCGATTCCCGCATTTTCGAGACCGAAACCGGCGAAATCGCAGGTGCGGCCCGTGGCGACGAGGAGGTGGCTGGCCTCCACCGGGTCGCCATTGTCGGTTTCGATGCGAATACCGCCGCCGACCCGGCTGACCTTGGTGGCATTGGTGTCTTCGCGGATATCGACGCCCTCGGCGCGGAACCGGTCGACGACGATGGCTGCGGCTTCGGGATCGTCCTTGTCCATCACCTTGCCGCGCTGGATCACCGTCACCTGGCTGCCGAGCCGCCGGAAGCTCTGCGCCATTTCGCACCCGATCGGTCCGCCGCCCATGATGGCGAGATGGCGCGGGCGTTCGGCCAGTCCGAAGATCGTCTCGTTGGTCAGATAGGGAACGGTTTCGATACCCTCGACCGGCGGGATAAAGGGCTTCGATCCGATGGCGAGGCAGATGCGCGGCGCCTTCAGGGTCCGGCCGTTTACCTCGATCGTCGAGCCGTCGATCATCTTGGCCGTGCCGCGGATCACCTCGACGCCGAATTCCTCTTCGAACCGTTCCTGCGAATCGTCGACGGCGATCCTGTCGATCGCGGCCTGGACATGGTCGTGGACGGCCTTGAAATCGATCGCCGGTTCGACATCGGCGATCCCGTATTTGGCATTCTCGCGCATCTCCTGCGCGCGCCGAGCGGCCGTGATCAGCGCCTTGGACGGGACGCAGCCGGTATTCAGGCAGTCGCCGCCCATCGGTCCTTTCTCTATGAGCGCGACCTTGAGGCCGAACTGGGCGCAGCCGCCCGCGGCGGTCAGTCCCGCCGAACCGGCGCCGATAACGATCAGATCATGTGTCCGCTTCATGATGCCTCTTCCCTTGCTGTTTGCGCCCCGATGCCGCGCCCGATGCCGCGACGCATCGACCGGGCTTTTCGGGAAGCCGCCGATAAAGGTTACAACAGCGGTGCATTTGTGTAACCGCGTGGTGCGGGGGTCCGGATTGGTTACCAATACCGCTGAGGCGTCAAAATGGCGAACATATCGGACAGAAATGCATGCCGGGAGCAGTCATTCTGTTTTCAAGTGGATTTCTGTTCGAGATGGAAGCCAGTTTGTCGTCCCTTCGGGATTTGACCGATTTGGCCCATTGTGTCGTTGGGAAGGCTTGAAATATATCGATATTCCATCGCCTTCCAGCCTTGCACTGAGCCAAATCGCCTCAAACCTCGGCGGCATTGGTAACCAATCCCGACCCCAATCCGAAGCTCTCCTCAACAGACATCCCGCCGGAGACCAGCGTGAATATCGAGAATAGCCGCGACTATTATGGGCAGGTGCTGCAGGGCTCGGCCGACCTCAAGACCGACGCCTGCTGCACGGTCGAGGCGCCCGCGCCCGAGATCCGTTCGGCGCTGGCCCATGTCCATCCCGATGTGAGAGCGCGCTATTACGGTTGCGGGTTGATCGCGCCCGAGGCGGCGCACGGCATGCGCATCCTCGATCTCGGCAGCGGATCGGGGCAGGACGCCTATCTGCTCGCCCAGCTCGCCGGCGCCGAAGGCAGCGTGGTCGGGGTCGATGCGACGCCGGAGCAGCTCGCCGTCGCGCGCGGCCATCTCGACTGGCATGCCGAGCGGTTCGGCTATCGCAATGTCGAATTCCTCGAGGGCGATATCGAGCAGCTCGATGCGCTCGATCTGGAACCCGCGAGCTTCGACCTGATCGTCTCCAACTGCGTGATCAACCTCGTCGCCGACAAGGCCAAGGTGTTCCGCGACGCGCATGCGCTGCTGAAGCCCGGCGGCGAATTCTATTTCTCCGACGTCTATGCCGAACGGCGCGTGCCCGAGGCGCTGCTCTCCGATCCCGTGCTGCACGGCGAGTGCCTGTCCGGCGCGCTCTATTGGGGCGATTTCGACCGGCTCGCCAGAGAGGCCGGTTTCCGCGATCCGCGCCTGGTGACCGACCGGCCGCTGGCGATCGGCGATCCGGCGGTTGCGGAGAAAGTGGACGGCATCCGCTTCTTCTCGGCCACCTATCGCCTGTTCGGGCTCGACGGGCTCGAACCGGCCTGCGAGGATTACGGCCAGGCGGTCCGCTACAGGGGCACGATCCCCGGGCATGAGCGCGCGCTGACCCTCGATGCCCATCACGTCATCGAAAAGGGGCGGATGTTCGCGGTGTGCGGCAATAGCTGGCGGATGCTCGCCGAGACTCGCTTTGCCGAACATTTCGAATTTTTCGGCGATTTCTCGACCCATTACGGCATCTTTCCCGGGTGCGGCGAGCTGATGCCGTTCAGCGCTGCGCCGGCGGGCGAAGCCGTTTCGGGCTGCTGCTGACTTGACCTGCTTCCTGGTGACCGGAGCCGCCGGCCTGCTCGGCGGCGAGATTTGCGCCGCACTGGCCCGGCGGGGCCATGGCGTGATCGGCCTCGTCCGCAAGAACCGCATATTGATGCACGGCAAGGGACGGCGCTTGCCGACCGCGGACTGGACCGGCGCCGCGCCGGGACCGGGCGAAGTGCTGCTCGTCGAGGGCGATGTCCGCGACCCGCAACTGGGGCTGGAGCGGGCGGCCCATGCGCGGCTGTCGGCACAGGCGGACTGCATCATCCATTGCGCCGCGATCGTCCAGTTCGACGCCGATCCCGATCTCTACGAGGCGGTGAATGTGCGCGGAACCGGCCATGTCGTCGATTTCGCCAGGGCGCGCCCCGGCAAACCGGCCGCGCTCGTCCAGGTCAGCACCGCCTATGTGTGCGGCGAACGCGACGGGCCGATCGCCGAGGACGACGCCCGCCGGCCGGACCGCTTCGCCAATGCCTATGAGGAGAGCAAGTTCGCCGCCGAGGCTCTGGTCCGGGCCGCGATGGCCGATGGGGTGAGCGCGGCGATCGCCCGGCCGAGCATCGTCGTCGGGCGGACCGGGGACGGGGTGATCGCCGGTTTCGACACGATCTACATGGCGTTCAAACTGCTCGCCGAGGGCCGGATCCGGACGATCCCCTCAACCCCCGGCGCGACGCTCAACTTCGTGCCGCTCGATCATGCCGTGAACGGTATCGCAACCATCGCTTCCCGGATCGGCGAAGCGCGCGGGAGGACCTTCCATCTCGTCGCCGGTGCGCCGATGCCGGTCGCCGATTTCTTCGCGCTGGTCCGCGACTATCCGCAATTCTCCGACCCCGAACCGGTATCGCCCGATCGCTTCGACCCGGCGACGCTCTCGCCGGTCGAACAGCGGTTCCACCGGCGGGTCGCGACGCTCTATACGAGTTATTTTCAGCGCAATCCCCTGTTCTTGCAGGGCAATGTCGAGAATCTGATCGGCGCGGGCGGACCGCCTGCCGACACGGCGCTGATGCGGCGGCAGATCGATTTCGCGATCCGCGCCGGCTTCCTTCCCTCCGAGTCGGTTTCCGCCTGAACGGCCCGTTCGGTGTAACGAGACAGAATCGAGACCAATTTGGGACGGTCGGACCGGTTATCCACAATCACGGTCAAGCCTCTTGGTTAATCTTCACAAGAAATTGCGACGGGACGCCGCTTTAACCCTTTTTTTAGGGTAAACGGCCTTTTCAACATCGGGCCGCGCAGTCATAAATATGCCTCACAAGCCATGATTAACGCGAAGGCGGTTTTTCCGTGAGTGCACCATTCCGGTTCCCCAGATTTTTTGTAACGGCACCGAGCCCCTGTCCCTATCTGCCGGGCAAGACCGAGCGGAAAGTGTTCACCGAGTTGCGCGGGCCGCACGCGGCGGAGCTGAACGAGGCGCTGGGCCGGATCGGGTTCCGTCGGAGCCAGTCGGTCGCCTATCGGCCGAGCTGCGCGGGCTGCCAGGCCTGTATCTCGGTTCGCGTCGTCGCCACCGAATTCCGCCCCAACGCGACGCAGCGCCGGCTCATGCGCCGGCACAGCGATCTCGAGGTCAGCGCCTGCGAAGCCTGGACCACCGAAGAACAATTCTCGCTGCTGCGCCGCTATCTGAGCGTCCGCCACCCGGATGGCGGAATGCACGACATGGACGAGATGGATTTCGCCGACATGGTCGAGCAGACGCCCGTCGACACCTATATGATCGAATATCGCGAGCCGGGCGTCGGCGGAAAGCCGGGGCGGCTCGTCGGCGCCTGCCTCACCGACCGCCAGTCGGACGGCCTGTCGATGATCTACAGCTTCTTCGATCCCGACCATCCCGAGCGCAACGGGCTCGGCAACTACATCATCCTCGATCATATCGTGCACGCCGCCAAGGCAAGCCTGCCCTATGTCTATCTCGGCTATTGGGTCGAGGGCGCGCCGCGCATGCGCTACAAGGTGCGGTATCGCCCGCTCGAGAAGCTGACGCCAAAGGGCTGGGTGCCGTTCGAGCAGGAAACGGTTCCAGGGGCGGCCGTCAGCAAGATACTGGCCGGCGCCAAATAGCCGAAACGTCTAGTCGGCGCTTTCCATGAAAGGCGGCATCGGGATCGCGGCGCGGGCCTCGGCGAGCGCGAAAGCCCATTTCGACGACAGCATGTTGAAATAGTCGTCGGTTTCCTCGATCCGGCGAAAATGCACCGGCTTGCTATCGTCGGCCGGCAGGATGGCGAGATCGAGCGGGCGGCCGACGCTGAGATTGGACCGCATCGTGGAATCGAACGAGACGAGCCCGGTCTTCACCGCATCGTCGAGCGGCGTTTCATATTCGAGCGCGCGATCGAGGATCGGCTTGCCATATTTGGTCTCGCCGATCTGCATGAACGGCCGGTCGGGCTGGCAGCTGATGAAATTGCCTTCCTTGTAGACATGGAAGAGCCGCAGCGGCCGTCCCTTGAACCGGCCGCCCAGGATCATCGATCCGGAAAAGCTGTACTGGCTGTCCTCGCCGGCGGTATCCTTGATCGCGTCGCGCGCGATGTGGAGCGCCTCGCCGACGAGCCCGGCGGCACGATGCATGTTGGGCATGTCGGACAGGAAGCGCGGACCGTCGCTGTCGTCATCCTCCTCCAGCCCTTCCTTCAGCAATGCGAAGGCGGACTGCGTGACCGACAGGTTGCCGGCCGTGCAGGCGATGATCGTCCGGTCGTCGCTCTGCTCGAGGATATGGAGCTTCTTGTAGGACGAGATATTGTCGACGCCCGCATTGGTGCGGGTGTCGGCGATCATCACCAGCCCGTCTTTCAACAGCATTCCGAGGCAATAGGTCATGCGACTCCGGTCGGTTGTGGCGAACGCTTAGCGCGTAGCCGGGAAGATCGGCGCCGAAAAGAGCCGAATTTCGCGAAGATGTGGATCGGCGGCCGCGCCCGCCGGCCCTAGTTTTGCGTCTGGTCCCGCGCCTGGGTCACCCTTACGTCGACGGCGAGCGCTTCGTCGCCGCCGCCCATCCGGCGGCCGGCCACCGGCGCCGCGTCGCGATAGTCGAGGCCGCATGCGACGCGGACATAGGCGTCGTCGGGGCTGATCCCGTTCGCCGGATCGAAGCCGGTCCAGCCGATCGAGGGCAGACACGCCTCCGCCCAGGCATGGCTCGCTTCCTGCTGTTCGGCGCCGTCGCGGCGGAACAGATGGCCCGAAATATAGCGGGCCGGGATGCCCATCGCGCGCGCCGCGGCGCAGAAGATATGGGCGTGATCCTGGCACACGCCCTTGTTCGCGGCGAAGGCGGTCGCGGCATCGCGTTCGACGGCATCCAGGGTCGGTTCGAAGCGGATCTGGTCGAGCAGCCGGCTCATCAGCAGGTGCATCCGTTCGAGCGGATCCTGTTTCGCGGCCGCGACATCGGTGGCGAACGTGCGGATCGCCTCGTCCGCGCGACTGAGATTCGTTGGCCGGAGAAAGGCCTTTGCGGGTAGGGTCTCCGACGCGTCCTCGATCATCCCCGAACGGTCGTCGGTCAGCACTTCGCCGGACACGCGCAGCGCGACCTTCTCGATCGGCCCGTCAATATAGAGCATGGTTATCCGGTTGCCGAAGCCGTCCCGATGGCCGCGGAGCCGGGCGTCGCAATCGACATCGATATGCCAGCTCACGACATGCTGGGCCGCGAAATTGACCGGCGTAACGCGCAACAGCTGGACGAGCCGACGCTGCGGTTCGCTGAACGTGTAGTCGGTGCGATGGTCGATGCAAAGCCGCATCTAGTCGAACCGGAACTGTCTGGAGATGGCCTGGCTGAGCAAGCGGTTTTCCTCGATAAAGGCCTGGAGATATTCGTGCAGACCGCCCGTGATGATTTCCCGGATCCCGGTCGCATTGATCCGTTGCTGGCGCAACCGCGCCATGCGGTCGGCTTCCCCCTGATAGCCGGTGAGCCGCCCGAGTTCGGTCAGCAGCGCGGCGGTCTCGTCGACCGTCGCCGCGATCGAGCGCGGCAGTTCGCGTCTGAGAATCAGCATCTCGACGACTCGGCGGGATGACAGGCCGTCCCGATAGAGCCAGCGAAAAGCGGTATTGGCCGAAACCGTCTGGAGGATGGTCCCCCATTGGTCGCGGTCGACAAGTCCGCCCACCTCTTCGCCCTCCGGCAGGATGATATGATATTTGACGTCGATGAGGCGCGCGGTGTTGTCGGTGCGCTCGATGCTCTCGCCGAGCATCAGAAAATGATAGCTCTCCTGCCGCAACATGCGATGCAGCGCGCCTTCGAAACCGCGATTTTCCGCGATCAGCGCCTCGAGCAGGTTGATCGTGCCCTGCGCGCTGCCGACCGCGCTGCGCCCGTCGATGCCGAGCCAGGCGCGATTGATCGACTCCCAGCCTTCGCGGGTCAGCGCGGTGCGGACGGCCCGCGCATTCATCCGCGCCGTATAAAGGCAGTTACGGATCGAATTGGGATTGTCCTTGGAGAAGGTGAGGAAGTTGGCGACATTGCTCGGCGTCGGGGATTCGCCGGTCTGTTCGAAATCATGCTTCGCCGCGGCGACCGAGAGCGCGCTCGACCAGGCGCCTTCGCCGGCGGGCCGGGCGGAGAGCGCGTCGAGCCGGAGCGTCGCTTCGATCAGCCGCGCGGTGAATTCGGCCCGCTCCATATAGCGGCCGATCCAGTAGAGATAGGAGGCGGTGCGCGCGAGCATCAGGCTTGCGATTCCGGCTGTTCGCTGTCGGGGCGCAGGACGAGGCTGTCCTTGGTGCCGCCGCCCTGGCTCGAATTGACGACCAGCGAACCTTCGCGCAGCGCGACGCGGGTCAGGCCGCCCGGCACGGTGGTCACCTTGTTGCCGTCGGACAGCACGAAGGGCCGGAAATCGACATGGCGCGATTTGGTGCCCTTGTCGGTCAGGGTCGGGACGGTCGAGAGGGCGAGGGTCGGCTGGGCGATATAGCCGTCGGGATTGGCCTTCAGCGCGGCGCGGAATTCCTCGATCTCCTCGCCCGTCGAAGTCGGGCCGACCAGCATGCCGTAGCCGCCCGAGCCGTCTACCTTCTTGACGACCAGTTCGGCGAGATTGTCGAGCGTATATTGGAGCGCATCGGGCTCGCGGCAGCGCCATGTCTCGACATTGGGCAGCTTGGCCTCCTCGCCTGCATAATATTTCACGATTTCCGGCATGTAGGAATAGATCGCCTTGTCGTCCGATATGCCGCCGCCGGGCGCGTTGATCAGCGTGACGTTGCCGGCGAAATAGGCGGCCATCAGCCCCGGCACTCCCAGCATGGAATCGGGCCGGAAGACGAGCGGATCGAGGAACTCGTCGTCGATCCGGCGGTAGATGACATCGACGCGCCGGCGCCCCTCGATCGTCCGCATCCAGACGATATCGTCGTCGACGACCAGGTCCGCGGCCTCGACGAGCTCGATACCGACATTGTCCGCGAGGAAGCTGTGTTCGTAAAAGGCGCTGTTGAAATGGCCGGGCGTCAGCAGCACGCAGCATGGGTCTCCGGGCGCGGCTTCGGGCGCCACGGCCTGCATCATCTCGCGCAGTGCGTCGGGATAGCGGTCGACCGGCTCGACCTCGAACGTCTCGAACAGTTCGGGGCAGAGCCGGAGCATCGCTTCGCGGTTCTCGAGCATGTAGGAAACGCCCGAGGGCGTGCGCGCATTGTCTTCGAGCACGAGGAATTCGTCGGGCCCGGTGCGCACCATGTCGATGCCGCAGATATGCGCGTAGATGCCGTGCGGCGGGCGGTGGCCGTTGACGAGCGGGGTGAAGCCGGGATTGCAGAGGACGAGATCGTCCGGAACTACGCCGTCGGCGATGATCTTGCGATCGCCATACACGTCTTCGAGAAACATGTTGAGCGCCGTCACGCGCTGTTCGAGGCCCTCGGACAGGCTGGCCCATTCGTCCGCGGTGAAGATGCGCGGCACGATATCGAAGGGGATGATCCGCTCGGCTTCCTCCTCTTCGCCATAGACATTGAAGGTGATGCCGAGCTGGCGGAAGGCGGCTTCGGCCGAATCCTGCCGGCGGGCGAGTTCCTTTTTCGGGGTTTCGCGGATCCAGCGCGCGATGGACTCGAAACCGGGCCGGGGCTTGCGCCCCCGGCTATGACCCCAGATCTCGTCGAAATACCGTTTTGCCATCCTGTACTGCAATCAATGCACGAGACCCGGGCTTGGTTCAACCGAGGCGGGCGCGGATGGAGCGCCGCTGGAACAACGGCGATCGTTTGGGCTAGGGTCGGCGCGACAAGGAGACCGAGCCGATGACCGCAATCACCCATGTCGACGCGGCGGTGACGCCGGAAACGATCGCCAGGATACTCAGCGAGCAGGGGGCGCTCATCATCGACGGCCTGATGTCGGGCGAACAGCTCGAACGGCTGACCGGCGAGATCATGCCCTATGTCGAGGCGACCGAAGCCGGGCGCGACGACTTCACCGGCCGCAGGACGACGCGAACCGGCGCGCTGGTGGCGCGGTCCGCCGCCTGCCGCGAACTCGTCATGCACCCGGCGATCACCGGCGCCTGCGAGCAGTTCCTGCTCCCCTTTTGCGACCGCTTCCAGCTCCATCTCACCCAGCTGATCCGCATCCGCGATGGGCAGACGGCGCAGCCCCTGCATCGCGACCGGCTGGCCTGGGGCGGCTATCTGCAGCGCATCATCGAGCCGCAGCTGAACACGATCTGGGCGGTCACCGATTTCACCTTCGAGAATGGCGCGACCCAGGTCGCGCCCGGCAGCAATTTATGGGACGACGATACGCGGCTGCCGACCGAGGACGAGCTGATCCGGGCCGAGATGAAGGCGGGTTCGGTGCTCGTCTATTCGGGCAGCGTGATCCATGGCGGCGGGGCCAATGTTTCGGGCGCCGACCGGATGGGCCTCAACATCACCTATGCGCTCGGCTGGCTGCGGCAGGAGGAGAACCAGTATCTCTCCTGCCCGCCGGACATTGCGAAGGATTTCGATCCCGAGCTCCGGGCGCTGCTCGGCTATGCGATGGGCAGCTATGCGCTCGGCTATTACACGCCTCCGCTGCCGCCGGGCGAGGGGCCGGAGGTCGTGCCGCCCGATTTCCTGTTCGGCGAAAAAGCGGCCGGCTGGGGCGAGGATCTCTACGAACAGGTGACCGAACGGTCGCGCGCGGGAACGCCGGGCGGCTAGGCCGTCAGAAATCGGAGCCAAAACTCGCGAGGGATGCGTTTCAGCACCGGGGTTCCTAACGGCCGTCAGTTGCGGTTGAAATGGTCGTTTGCGGTGGGCCGATCCGAGTCTCGCCGATGCTGTCGAAGTTGTCGAACGAAAGCGACGAAGTGATCAACTTGCTGTTGATAGGCTGCGACTGCCTGATCGCGAGATATTCCCCTGGCTTCGGCTGTGGACCGCGCGTATCTATGCCCCAAATCGCTCAGTGCTTCTATCCGAGTTTGAAACGAATCATGCGTTTCCGACGGATCCAATAACCCCGTAAACGCAATCGCGGACATCAGGCCGATAACGGGTGAAATACCCACGTCCTGTGCATGTTTAGCAGCGCAGCGGTCGGCTTCACGCTCATGGGCGAGCAACAGCGAACCTTGGTTCTGCGTGAGGCGCAAGATACGAATCCAATCGCGCGTTTCGTCAGTTTGATGCTGATTCAAATGATGGCAGACTTCGTGCAGTATGACCATCTGAAGGACGTTTCGTCGATTTTGTGCAGTCATTTCATCTTCTGTCGACGCGCTGTCCGTAGCTGCTGGCCGCGTGCGCAGGGTGTTGTCGTCATACCATCGCTCGGAATAGGCAACCGCAAAATCCGCTTCGCTGTGCAGGAACTGCTCCAATGTCTCGTCGACAGAGGCATCTGCGTCCGAGGAAATCGATATCAAATGAGCTAATCGGTCGAGATAGAATGCGGCGCCCGCGCTCATTGTGATTCGTAGGTGCTCGGTCCCGTCTGCGTCTTTCTCCACATCTGCATATAGATGGAAGTTATCCGAACAGATCGTTGAACGGGATATGGACTCCAGTATATCGCGCTCCCGAGGCCCCATGCTCAGGAATTGCCGCGAGGCCTCCCGTATCGGATCAAAATAATCGATCAAAAAAAGATCGGCGAGCTGCCGATATTCATTCCGATCGATTTTGAACGGGTGGAATTCCTCTCCGTTAGGCGATGTTATCCGAGTTAGCGGATCGTCCGTATGCGGTGTCGCCAAAGGACAGTTTTCTCGTGGTGCTTGAGTCGAATCTTGCGCGTGAGATGCCGAAGGCAGAATGAGGCTGCCAGCATGGCACAGCAAAAAAAGTGCGAAGGCTACAGATTTCTGCATTCCGAATAGTCTGCCCTCACAGTCGCCAAATCCGTATTGCGACTGACAAACCTCACCCCTCTAAGATTCTCTTCAGCAGAATGCGCTTCGATCACCGCGTTCCAGTCGGCGGCCGGCGAATATAGCTGCATTTTTCTGAGTTCCGACTTGATCTGATCGATTATTCGAGCGCCACCCAGGAGATTCACCAGCGTCGATAGTCCTATCAGGTTCGACGCTTCGTTGACATCGCACGTCAAAACCGAGCCTCCCGTATCGTCGACGCGCGACGTCCAATATTGAACACGCTCAGGCAGTTCCGTCACCGGCGGTCCAAAGTTGACATGGATATCCTCGTCGCCCTCTCTTGCTAGCCGGTATAATTTGAGATCGAACTGGTCATCGTTTGAATACTGGATCGGATCGGCAGTTGACGGCAAAGGTCCGAGTAGAACCTGATCAGTAATACCTTGCGTAAGATAACTTATCGTTTCGCAAGACGATAACGACAAGACTGCGGCAACGGGTAATAGGGCACGAGCAACCAACATCACGACTCCCCTCTTTCATAACCGGATGCGACTCGGTCTTTTCTTTAATTATCAATATAGATTGAGTTGGAGTCAATAAATCTGGCTATTTCGTCCTTTAGAACGCAAAAAATGAGGCCGCGGCATTTTTGGTGCCGCAGCCTCGCCCCTTTTACCAGGATTTGGAAACCCCGCTCGGTTCGGGAATGGTTTTAGGCGACTTGGGCCTGTTCTTCCTCTTCCGGATCGCGCAGCACATAGCCGCGGCCCCAGACGGTTTCGATGTAATTTTCGCCGCCCGATGCGAGGCTGAGCTTCTTGCGCAGCTTGCAGATGAAGACGTCGATGATCTTGAGTTCCGGCTCGTCCATGCCGCCATAGAGATGGTTGAGGAACATTTCCTTGGTGAGCGTCGTGCCTTTGCGCAGGCTCAGCAGTTCGAGCATCGCATATTCCTTGCCGGTCAGGTGGACGCGGTTGCTGTCCACTTCGACGGTCTTGGCGTCGAGATTGACCGCAAGCTTGCCGGTCTTGATGACCGACTGGCTATGGCCCTTCGAGCGGCGCACCACGGCATGGATGCGGGCGACAAGCTCTTCGCGATGGAAGGGCTTGGTGACATAGTCGTCGGCACCGAAACCGAAACTGCGCACCTTGCTGTCCATTTCCGCGATGCCGGAAAGAATGAGAACCGGAGTCTGCACCTTGGAAAGGCGCAGCTTCTTGAGCACGTCATAGCCGTGCATGTCCGGCAGGTTCAGGTCGAGCAATATGATGTCGTAATCATAGAGCTTGCCCAGATCGAGGCCTTCTTCGCCCAGATCGGTGGTGTAAACATTGAAGCCTTCGGTCGTCAACATCATCTCGATGCTCTTCGCCGTGGTAGGCTCGTCTTCGATCAGCAGCACACGCATCAGGTCACCCCTTGTTTGTGGCACCGAACGAGACGCCGTCCCGAACGGCTCGGTGCAATTCATTAACCATCAAAGGTATGAAGGCAAAAGGTTAAAGGCCAGTTAACTCCACGAGTCGCGAAGCTGTGACATTTGGGACTCACCCGGTTTCGCGCGCGGAGCCGGCGGTTTCGGCGCATAAACGGGCGAAGCGTTCGGCCAGAAAATCGACGAGCGCGGTGACCCGCGCCGGCCGTTCCCGGCCCGGCGGCGTGACCAGGTGGAGCGCGACCGGGGGCGGGGACCAGTCGGGCAGCAAGGTCACGAGCCCCTTGGTGCCGCCATGCTGTGCGAGCATGAAATCGGGCACCAGGGCGATGCCAAGTCCCGCCCGGAGCGCGGGCATCATCGCATCGCTGTTGTTGGCGCGCAGCGGCCCGCTCGGCCGGACCTGCGCCTCCTCGCCATTCTCGTGCGTGAACCGCCAGCTCTCCGGATTGGGGAGATAGGCGTAGCAGAGGCAGTCATGATCCTTGAGATCCGCCGGGTGCCGCGGACGGCCTTTCCGTTCGACATAGGTCTGCGCGGCGACGAGGTGGCGTTCGACCGGGCCGAGCCGGCGCGCCTTGAGGCTGCTGTCGGGCAGGGCGCCGATCCTGAGCGCCGCATCGAAGCCGCCCGCGATGATGTCGACGGCTTCGTCGGCGAGATGCAGGTCGATCGCGATATCGGGATAGCGGGCGAGGAAATCGGGCAGCGCCGGGCCGACATGGGCGATGCCGAAACTCATCGGCGCGGCGAGGCGGACGAGACCGCGCGGATTGGCGGCGTCGTCGCGTGCCGCGTCTTCCGCTTCCTCGCCGAGGCTCAACAGTTGCTGCGCGCGTCCGGCGAGTTCGCGGCCGCTTTCGGTCAGCGAGAGACGGCGCGAGCTGCGATGCAGGAGCTGCACGCCAAGCGACGTTTCGAGCCGCGTGACGGCCTTGGAGACGGTCGCCTTGGAAAGGCCCAGATCCTCGGCCGCGGCGGTGAAGGAGCGCAGTTCGACGACTTTGGCGAAAATCGCCCAGGCTTCGAGATCGGGGAGATTGGGCATAAAAACGAAACGATGCTTTTCCGATGTTTCTATTTATGCGCAATCGCAAATGCCTATCTGGGTGTCAACGATATACGCGACGATGGAGAAGTTCGATGATAGAGAAACGCCCGTTCGCCGGCCTCGGCCATGCCGATCATGGCTGGCTCAACGCCCGCCACCATTTTTCCTTCGCCAATTATTACGATCCCGGCCGCATGGGCTGGGGCTCTATCCGCGTCTGGAACGACGACGAGATCGCCGCCCAGTCGGGCTTCCCGCCGCATCCGCACCGGGACATGGAAATCGTCACTTACGTTCGGCAGGGCGCGATCACCCATGAGGATTCGATGGGCAATAAGGGCCGCACCGAGGCCGGCGACGTCCAGGTGATGAGCGCCGGGAAGGGCATCCGCCACTCGGAATATAATCTCGAGGACGAGGAAACGCGCATCTTCCAGATCTGGATCGAGACCGCCGAACGCGGCGCCGATCCGCGCTGGGGCGCCAAGCCTTTTCCGAAGGCCGATCGTTCGGGCCGGCTCGTGACGCTGGCGAGCGGATTCGACGAGGATCAAGAGGCGCTCAGGATCCTGACGCCCGCGCGCGTAATGGGCGCGACGCTCAAGGCCGGCGAAACGATCGACTATGAGGTCGGCGAAGATCGCCATGCCTATCTGGTGCCGGCGACCGGCAAGCTCGCCGCCAATGACGTCGAGCTCGACGCACGCGACGGCGCGGCCATATCCGGCGGAACCAAAGTCACGCTTACCGCGATGGAAGAGAGCGAAATCGTTTTCGTCGACGCGGCCTAACCCCCCAAGGCCATCCCGGTTCCCCGCCGAGATGGCCGTTCTTTTTTAAACGAAGGAGAGTTGTCCGATGACCAAAGTTCTTGTGCTCTATTATTCTTCCTACGGCCATATCGAGCAGATGGCCGAAGCCGTTGCCGAAGGCGCGCGCGAAGCCGGCGCCGAGGTTGCGATCAGGCGCGTGCCCGAAACCGCCCCCGACGAGATCGTCGAAGGCGCCGGGTTCAAGACCGATCATGGCTACGCGACGGCCGAAGTCGACGAACTGCCCGACTATGACGCGATCATCGTCGGCGCGCCGACCCGTTTCGGCCGGATGCCGAGCCAGATGGCGGCCTTCTGGGATCGCACCGGAAAACTCTGGATGGAGGGTGCGCTCAATGGCAAGATCGGCGGCGCCTTCACGTCGAGCGCGACCCAGCATGGCGGACAGGAAACGACGCTGTTTTCGATCATCACCAATCTCTTCCACCAGGGTTTCACGATCGTCGGGCTCGATTACGGCTTTCAGGGCCAGATGGGCGTCGAGGAGGTGAAGGGCGGATCGCCCTATGGCGCGACCACAATCGCCGATGGCGATGGCAGCCGCATGCCGAGCGAGATCGAACTCGAAGGCGCGCGCTATCAGGGGCGCCGGATCGCGGAAGTCGCAGCGAAGGTCCACGGTTAGCCATCCGGCCGGGCCGGCGTTTGAACGGCTGTACTTGACGGCCGGCGCAATCAGGTGGCGGGGCCGTGCTCCGCCACCATCGCCTTCAACGCTTCGAAACAGCTGGCATCGATGGCGATACCGACTTCCGAACCGATGATCGCGAGGGCTTCGTCGACCGGCATCGCGGCGCGATAGGGCCGGTCGGCGGTCAGCGCGTCGAAAAAGTCGCAGATCGTGATGATCCGCGTGTCCATCTGGATCGCGTCTTCGCAAAGGCGGTTGGGATAGCCCTTGCCGTCGAGGCGTTCGTGATGGGCACCCGCCGTCGCCGCCATGTCGCTGAACACCGAAATCCGGCCGAGGATGGCCGTCGTAAAATGGGTGTGCCGGCGCATCACCCGCCATTCCTCGTCGGTCAGAAGGTCGGGCTTGTCGAGGATCAGGTTGCTGATGCCGAGCTTGCCGATGTCGTGCAGCGCGGCGGCCCGGCTCAGCTTGCGGATATGGGCCTTTTCATAACCGAGACGCTCCGCGACGCCCGCTGCATATACGGCCACGCGTCCGCTATGGCCGCTCGTATAGGGGCTTTTGGCGTCGATCACCTGACCGAATGCCGCCGCGATATCGTCGAGAAAATCCTCGTCCACGGCTACCATATGCCGGACGGGCTCCAGTTCGACGACGCGCCGTTCGAGATCGCGCGCTTCCAAGGTGGCCCAGAATACCGGATCCTCGGCGATGTCGAGAAACACATCGCACAGCTCCGGATCGAACCAGCCGCCGCTGCGCTTGCGAACCTCTTCGCGCGCCGCGTCCTCGCCGTTCGCCATGCGGAAGACGTCGATCACCTGGGATAGAAGGGCGATCCGCGAATAGAGCGGAATGGCGTCGCCCTTGAGCCCGTTGGGCTGGCCCGAACCGTCCCAATGCTCGTCGAGCCCGGCGATCCCTTCGGCCACGGCCTCGGGAAAGTGCAGCTGGCGGGCGATATCGGCGCCGCGGATGCAGCGCGTTTGGATCATGTCATGTTCGATCTTCGATCCGTTCACGAGGACGTTCCCGAGCGCGCTGATCCGTTCGCCCAGGGTCGCGTTCGGCCCGGTCCGCGCCAGCACGAATTTCAGCACATTGCCGAGCTTGCCGTCGACGAGTTTATAGTCGCGTTTGATCGCGTGGTCGTCGGCCAGATACAGTTCGCAGATTCGCGCCGCATTGCTGCTGCACCCCAGATCCTTGAGCAGCAGCGTATAATAGAGTTCCCACTGCTGGTCCCTGCCGAGGCCCAGAGCGCGGCCGATATGGCTGCCGATCCAGCAACCGCGGATGCAATGGCCCTTGGGCTGGCCCTGGGTCAGGTCGAGTGCATAGCTAAACGCGCTGACGATCTCGGCGAAGGAGACCATCGGCTCGATATCCGTCGCGAATTCCTCGGAAAATCTGTGCTGGAACATGGTTTTACCGCCCCCGGTGCGTCGATATAGTCATTTAGCGTTACCATGAGTTTAATGGCTGCATGTCCTTGGCAGCGGCTCTATCCGGCTAGGCAGCGGGCCGTGCGTTCGGCTAAGGCCCGGAGATGACAGCCGGCGGCATCCTGTTCATCGATGGCGAGGCCATCGTCATCGACAAGCCGGCCGGACTGCCCGTCACCCGGCCGAAGCGCGGCGGCGACTGTGTCGAAGACCGGTTGGGGGCGTTGCGCATGGGATTCGCCCGTCCGCCGATGATCGTCCACCGGCTGGACCAGGACACCAGCGGCTGTCTGCTGCTTGCCCGCAACCCGAAGGCGCTCAAGCGATTCAACCGGGCCTTTGCCGAGGGCCGCGTCTCCAAAACCTATTGGGCGGTGCTGGACGGCGAACTGGAGGCGGAGTCGGGAACCGTCGATCTGTCCCTGGCGAAACGTTCGACCCGCGAACGCGGCTGGTGGATGGCGGTCGATCGGCGGGGGAAACCGGCGCGGACGCATTGGAGTGTGCTGAAGGCCGAGGGCGGCCGGACGCTCGTCGAATTCCGGCCGGAAACGGGGCGGACGCACCAGCTGCGGGTCCATGCGCGCGACGGGCTTGGCGCGCCGATCTTCGGCGATCCGGTCTATGGAGATGGCGGGGCGCGGATGCTGCTCCATGCACGGACCCTGTCGGTACCGCGCGACGGCAAGCCGGATATCGTTGCGGAAGCGCCGCTACCCGATCATTTTGCCGAAGCCTGTCCTTCCTAATGGCAGGGCACGGGGCGCAGGGCCAAGGGAGCCGACAACGTCCGCAGCGGCTTGGACAGTTTGCCGTCCGTTCGGTTAGGAGGATCGCATGGCCAATTCCGATATCACCGCCATCCCGGCCACCGCGATCGAGGAACGCCATCTGGCAGGAACGGGGCCCGGCGGCCAGAATGTCAACAAGGTCGCGACGGCCGTCCAGCTGCGGGTGGATGTGCTCGCGCTCGATCTCGCGCCGCCGGTCTATCGCCGTTTGCGGTCGCTCGCCGGAAGCCGGATGACGGCGGACGGTACGCTCGTCCTGACCGCGCGCAACCATCGCAGTCAGGAGGCCAATCGCCGCGCGGCGATGGCGCGGCTCGAAGAGCTGCTCGAAAAAGCCCGTCACCGCCCCGCACGGCGGATCAAGACCAAGCCCAGCCGGGCCGCCAAGGCGCGCCGGGTGGACAGCAAGAAGGTTCGCGGGCAGGTGAAGAAAGCGCGCGGCAAACCGCGGCTCGACTAGGAAAGCCCATGCACAGTTTCGACATCGCGCCGGCGACGGACAAACAGGCCCTCTATGCCGATCTTCGGTCCGCGCTGGACGGGCTGACCGCCGGCGAACCCGATGCCGTCGCCAATATGGCCAATATGGCGGCGCTGCTCTGGGAATATCTGCCCGACATCAACTGGGCGGGCTTTTATCGCCTCGTCGGCGACGAGCTCGTGCTCGGCCCCTTTCAGGGCAAGACCGCCTGTATCCGGATTGCGATCGGCGCCGGCGTGTGCGGCACGGCCGCCGCGACGCGCGAAACGCAGATCGTGGAGGATGTGGAGGCCTTTCCGGGCCATATCCCGTGCGACGCAGCATCCGCGTCCGAACTGGTGATACCGATCGTGGTCGATGGCGCACTGTTGGGCGTTCTCGATATCGACAGCCCGAGCAAGCGGCGTTTCGATGCCGAGGATGCGGCCGGATGTGAAGCGCTGGTCGCGCTGGTCGGCCCGAGAATCGCCGGATAGCGTTCGCGGCCCACCGGCGCACTGCCTCAAAACGGGACAGAAGTCGGCGGCAACCGCCGTGGCCCCGGCCTTTCAAAACTGTTAAGAAAGTATGAACGCCGGGGGTATGCGACGCTCTTCGGCCTGGAATTTCGCGGGAAGGGCGACATATGCGCAAATTAGCTTTTCTGGGCCTTTTGATGTCCATGACAATGATGCCGGCCACCGCGCAGGCGCAAAGCGACTCCGGCGCGAGCAGCGCGGGCATTGCCGTTGCGACACAGGCGATGCGCGGCGGCGGTCGTCATTTCGTGCGCCATGGTGGCGGACGGCATTTCGTGCATCGTGGTGGAGGAAGGCATTTCGTGCATCGCGGCGGCCGGCACTTCTTCCGCCACGGCCACCGGCGGTTCCATAGCGGTTCGCGCTTCTTTGTCGGCGGTTTCCTGCCCAGCTATTTTCTCGCGCCGCGCTATTATGTGGTGAATTATCCGACTTACGGGCTGGCCCGCCCGGCTTACGGCTATCGCTGGGTGCGTTATCATGACGACGCCTATCTGGTCGACGGCCGCGGCCATATCGCCGACGGGCGCTACGGCGTGCCGTATGACCGCTACTATCGCGATGGTCGCCGCTATGACGACCGCTATTATGACGAACGCCGCTATTATGACGACCGGCGGCGCGGCGATGCAGGCGATGCGGCGGCCGGCGCAATCGTCGGCGGGATCGTCGGGGGCATCGCCGGCAACCGGATCGCCGGACGCGGCAACCGCACCGAAGGCACGATCATCGGCGGCGCGCTCGGCGCGATCGCGGGCGGTGCGATCGGCAGCGCGGCGGGCCGTTCCGATCGCTACGACGACCGCTATCGTCGCGACGACCGCCGCGCGGACCGGCGCTATTACGACGACCGCGCGCCGGTGCCCGAATATGTCGGCCGGGGCGACTATTATCCGCCGGCCGCGCCGGGCTACGGCGTCGATTATGATTACGACTATCAGGATGACGACCGTGTCGTTTCGCCGCCGGTGCACCATGCGCCGCCGGTTCAGACCCATGTCGCGGTCAGCGGGCCGGGCACCTATGCCGTGAATCACGCCAATGGCGTGTCGCAGAGCGCGACGACTACCATCGTCCTCAATTCTGCCCCAGCGACCACGACGACCTTTATCGAAGAGGAAGTCGAATATGTCGCGCCGCGGCGCAGTACCCGTCGTTCCGCGCATCGGTCACGGAGCTGCAACTGCCGCTAAGGGCATCGCTTTTGCTTCGGGGGAGCAAGGGGGGAAAGGGCGGTCGGGTAGAATCCCACCGCCCTTTTTTTATGCAGAGCCGGTCGCGGGCCCCGGGCGGCGCCCGGCTATCCCAACCGCTCCAATTCCTCGAAACTCAGGCCGCCGGGCACGACGATGACGGGGCATGGCAGCTGACCGGCCACGGTGCCTGCGAAATGGGAAACGAGCGGCCCGGGCGGCCCTTCGGCAGCCGCGCCGAGCATGATTCCCGCAATATTCTCGCTCTCGTCGATCGCCGCGCGGACCATTTTCACCGGGTCGCCGCGCTTGACGACGATCTTGGGCTGAACGCCCGTCGCCTCCACCAATTCTCCGGCGGCCTGGGCGACCGCGGCCTCGGCGCGCAGCTTCGCCTCTTCCTCGAAGGTCGCCTCGACCGCCGCCCAGTTGACGAATTCCTGCGGCGGGATCAGCGAGACGATCTCCACCGTCCGGCCGAGGCGGATCGCACGCACGGCAGCGTAGTGCAGCGCCGCCTTCGCCTCCGGCGTTTCGTCGATGACCACCAGATAGGTCCGCATCCGGTCCTCCCCTCTTGGCCCGGAGACTGCGGCAATATGACCGGACTGGCAAGCGGGATGCGATCCGGCAGGCTGTTCCCGACCGTGTTTCGCCGCTAGGCTGGCGCGGTATTTCGAGGGAGGAGGGCGCCATGCGCAATGCGGTTTTCTGGGTCGTCGCACTATTGGCGCTGCTGTGGAACGGCTTCGGGCTGTACGATCTCTACATGACGCTGACGATCAACCGGGAGTATCTCGCGCAGTTCCCGCCGGAGATGATGGCGATGATCGAAGCCTTTCCCGAATGGCGGCGCCTGCTCTGGACGACGAGCGTGTTTCTCGGGGTGATCGCAGCCGTTTTGCTGCTGCTGCGCCGCGCGATGGCCGAACGGGTTTTCTGGGCGACGGCGGTCACGATGGCGGCGGGCTTCATCGGCTACGACCTGCCCTTCGGAAACGGGTTGGAGGCCTATGGGGTGTTCGGCGTCATCTTTTCCTTCGTTCTGATCGCTGTTCAGATCGTCTTGGCTCTTTACGCGCGCTGGGCGGCGCGGCATGCATTGATCAAATAGACGCCGACATTCGAAGCCGAGGACATGCGATGCCGATCGAATTGAAGATGCCTGCACTTTCGCCGACCATGGAAGAGGGCACCTTGGCCAAGTGGCTGGTCAAGGAAGGCGACGAAATCGTTTCCGGCGACATCATGGCCGAGATCGAGACCGACAAGGCGACGATGGAGTTCGAGGCAGTCGACGAGGGCGTGCTGGCGAAGATCCTCGTGCCGGAGGGCACGGACGAGGTGCAGGTCGGCGCGGTCATCGCGATCATCGCCGAAGAGGGGGAGGATGCGAGCGCCATCGAGGCGCCGGCACAGGCCAACGGTTCGGCCGAAGCCGCGCCCGCGGAGAAGCCGTCGCCGCCACGACCGCCGGCTCCGGCCAAGGCGGATGACGATATCAAGATCAGCCCGTCGGCGCGCCGGCTCGCCGAGGAAAAAGGCGTCGATCTTGCGAGCGTGACGGGCACGGGGCCGCAGGGCCGGATCGTCAAGGCCGACATAGACAAGGCCGAAGGCGGTTCGCCGGCCGCTGCCCCGGCTCCGACGGCGAAAGCGCCCGCCGCGCCGGCCGCCGATGGCGAGCGGATCAAGGCGAGCCCGTTGGCGCGGCGCTTAGCCGAACAGAACGGTCTCGATCTCGGGCAGCTTTCGGGCAGCGGTCCACACGGACGGATCGTCAAGGCCGATATCGAGGCGGCGCTCGAAAGCGGTGCCGGAAAAGCGCCGGCGAAAGAGGCCCCCGCTGCGCCGGTCGATACCGATATCCCGCACGAGGCGATCAAGCTGTCGAACATGCGCAAGACGATCGCCAAGCGGCTCACCGCCTCGAAGCAGGAGGTGCCGCATTACCGGCTTTCGCTCGATTGCCGGCTCGATCCACTGCTCGATCTGCGCAAGGAATTGAACGCCGGGCTCGAGGCGCGCGGGATCAAGCTCTCGGTCAACGACCTGCTGATCAAGGCGCTCGCCGCGGCGCTCGAACAGGTGCCGGACGCCAATGTCTCCTTCCGGGGCGATCAGCTGCTCAGATACAGCCGGGTCGATGTTTCGATGGCGGTGGCGATCGAGGGCGGGTTGATCACGCCCGTCATCACCGATGCGGGCGGTAAGATGCTGTCCAAGATCGCGACGGAATCGAAGGAGCTCGCCGAAAAGGCGCGCGACGGAAAGCTCCAGCCGCACGAATATCAGGGCGGCACCGCCTCCATCTCCAATCTCGGCATGTTCGGCATCAAGCAGTTCGATGCCGTCATCAACCCGCCCCAGGCCATGATCATGGCCATCGGCGCGGGCGAAAAACGTGCCGCTGTCATCGATGAGTCCTTGCAGATCGCTACGATCATGAGCGCCACCGGCAGTTTCGACCATCGCGCCATCGACGGCGCGGTCGGCGCCCAGCTCATGCAGGCGTTCCAGCAGCTGGTGGAAAACCCGCTGGCGATGCTGGCGTAGCGCAAGGAGATGGGCGATGAAAATTGCGGTGATCGGCAAGGGCCGGGTCGGCAGCGTTTTGGGGCCGGCTTTTGCCAAGGCCGGGCATGAGGTCGTGTACGGCGTTCGCGAGCCGGCCGACGAAAAATACGACAATGGCGACGAGATCCCGCACGATACGACCGAAGGCGCGGCGCAATGGGGCGAAGTCGTCATCCTGGCCGTCGACTGGAGCGTCGCCGAAAGCGCGCTCGCCGAGTGCGGCGATCTCGGCGGCAAGATCCTGATCGATTGCACCAATCCGCTGACCATGGGCGAGGAGGGCCTCGAACTGGCACTGGGTTTCGATACGTCGGCCGGCGAAATATTGGCGGGGCAGACGGCTGCGAAGGCGGTGAAGACGCTCAATCAGGTCGGATCGCCGGTGATGGGAATGGCGCATGCTTTCCCGAACCGTCCGATCCAGTTCGTGGCCGGCGAGGATGAAGACGCCAAGGCGCTGGTCAGCAGCCTGTTGCGCGATATCGGCTTCGAGCCCATCGATTATGGCGGGATCCGGAACGCTCGCCAACTGGAGCCGCTCGCGATGGTCTGGATCGACCAGGCGTTCAAACACGGGATGGACCCGCAAACGGCGTGGCATTTTATGAAAGCAGACGGTGACTAATGGCTAACCAATATGATCTCATCATCCTCGGTTCCGGACCCGGCGGCTATGTTGCGGCGATCCGGGCGTCGCAGCTCGGCATGAAGGTGGCGATCGTCGAGCGGGAGAAGCTCGGCGGCATCTGTCTCAACTGGGGGTGCATCCCGACCAAGGCGCTGCTGCGGACGAGCGAGATCTACCATTATATGACCCATGCCGAGGCCTATGGGCTGAAGGCCGAGAAGCCGGGTTTCGATCTCGCCAAGGTCGTCGAGCGCTCGCGCACGGTGGCGGGACAGCTCAACCAGGGTGTCACCGGCCTGATGAAGAAGAACAAGGTCGATGTGCATGAAGGCTTCGGCACGATCACGGCCAGGGGCAAGCTGACCGTCGAGAAGGACGGCAAGAAAACGGAACTCGCCACCAAGACGATCATAATCGCCACCGGCGCCCGCGCCCGCGATCTGCCGTTCGCTAAGGCGGACGGCAAGCGTATCTGGACCTACCGCCACGCGATGGTGCCCGAAGACGTGCCGTCCAAATTGCTGGTGATCGGTTCGGGTGCGATCGGCATCGAATTTGCGAGCTTCTATTCCGATATGGGCGCCGAGGTGACGGTCGTCGAAATGCTGCCGCGCATCCTTCCGGTCGAGGACGAGGACGTCTCCAAGCATATGGAGAAAACGCTCAAGAAGCAGGGCATGACGATCCTGACCGGCGCGGGCGTCGAAAAGCTCGAAGCCGGCGCGAAATCGGTCAAGGCGGCGATCAAGGACGCCAAGGGCAAGGTGACCGAGAGCGAGTTCAGCCACGCCATCGTTGCGATCGGCATCATGCCCAACACCGAAGACACGGGCATCGACACGCTCGGCGTGAAGACGGGCGAGAACGGTCATATCGACGTCGACGGCTTCGGTCGGACCAGTGTCGAGGGCATTCTCGCGATCGGCGATGTGACGGGGCCGCCCTGGCTCGCGCACAAGGCCAGCCACGAAGGCGTGGTCGCGGTCGAGAAGCTGGCGGGCCAGAACCCGCATGCCTTCGAGACCGGCAATATTCCGGGCTGCACCTATTCGCGGCCGCAGGTTGCGTCGGTCGGGATGACCGAGGCTCAGGCCAAGGAGGCCGGTCACACGGTCCGCGTCGGCAATTTCCCCTTTATCGGCAACGGCAAGGCGATCGCACTGGGCGAGGCCGAGGGTTTCGTCAAAACCGTATTCGACGAAAAGACCGGCGAGCTATTGGGCGCCCATATGATCGGCGCCGAGGTCACCGAACTGATCCAGGGCTATGCCGTCGCGCGGCAGCTGGAAACGACCGAGGCGGAACTGATGGAAACCGTCTTCCCGCATCCGACATTGAGCGAAATGATGCATGAAAGCGTGCTCGCCGCCTATGACCGGGTGCTGCACATCTGATCAGCCCGTACCCGGCCGCGTGCCGTTCTGCGCATAGTCCGCGATCAGCTGCTGATAGTCTTCCATTTCGGGGAATGCCTCGAAACTGCGCTGGGCCGGCAGCTCGACCCAAGACAGTTGTTCGGCCGTCATGACTTCGATAAAGGGCACGTCCCAGTGCGGCTCTTCGAGCATCATCGTGCGGACATTGACGATCCAGTCGGCGCCGTGCGGCTTGGAATAGACCCAGCTCTTGCAGCTGTCGCAAAAGAATTGCCCGTGCGGGCCGCGAAGGCCGCCTTTCACGCCTTCGCCCTCCGTCACGCGGAAGCCTTCGGCCGGCACCATCAGCGAAAGCGAAAAGGCGCTCGCCGTCAATCGTTGGCAGCCCCGGCAATGGCACGCCATCGAGAGCAGCGGCGTGGCGCTGATCTCGAACTTCAGATCGCCGCACAAACACTGCCCGGTCCATGGCAATCCCCAATCCTCGTTCATGTGGCGGTTCCTTTCCTGCCCCTCGACGGGCGACCGACACTATAGCATAGCGGCATCCCATCGAGAGAGGGACATGATCATGATCGCAAGGCTCGCAATCGTTACCTATCTGCTGCTGTTTTCGGCGGCGCTTCACGCCGAAACGCTCGTCGTCACCGCCGACCGGATGGTCGACGTGCTCGAGGGGCGGGCGATCGACAATCCGGTGGTCGTGGTCACCGACGGCCGGATCGTCTCGGTCTCGAGCGGCGAAGTGCCGGCCGATCTGCCCGAGGACGCCGAGCGGCTCGATCTCGCGGGCATGACGATCCTGCCCGGGCTGATCGACATGCATGTCCATCTGACGACCACGCCGCGGATCGGCGGCTTCCGGCGGCTCAACTATACCGACAGCTTCTGGACGACGCTCGGCGTACCCAACGCGCGCGCGATGCTCGAATCGGGGTTCACGACCGTGCGCAACGTCGGCGCCGACGATTATGCCGACGTCGCGCTGCGCCAAGGTATCGAGGCCGGCTTCTATCCCGGACCGCGGATCGTCGCCGCGACCGAGTCCTTCGGGGTGACGGGCGGGCATTGCGACCGCAACGGCCTGCCGCCGTCGCTCGTCGACCGGGACGGAGAGCAGGGCGTCAACGGCGTGGAGGCCGTCCGCCTGCAGATTCGGCAGAACCGGCGCTATGGCGCCGATGTCATCAAGATCTGCGCGACCGGCGGCGTTTTCTCCCGCAACACCGATGTCGGCGCCCAGCAGATGACGGCCGGGGAAATCCGCGCCGCGGTCGAGGAGGCGCATATGCTCGGGATGCGCGTCGCGGCCCATGCGCATGGCAATGCCGGTATCCGTGCCGCGATCGAGGCCGGCGTCGATACGATCGAACATGCGAGCTATCTCGACGACGAGACGATCCGCATGGCGATCGACCGCGGCACCTTTTTCTCGATGGATATCTACAACACCGAATATACGCTGGCCGAGGGCGAGGCGAACGGCGTGCTGGAGGAAAATCTGGCGAAGGAGCGGCAGGTCGGGACGATCCAGCGCGAGAGCTTCCGCCGGTCCGTCGAGCTCGGCGCGCGGCATGTGTTCGGGTCGGATGCAGGCGTCTATCCGCATGGTACCGGCGGCCGGCAGTTTGCGCGCATGGTGCGGTTCGGGATGACGCCGCTTCAGGCGATCCAGGCCGCGACCGCCAATGCCGCCGAAGCGCTCGACAAGATGGGCGATGTCGGCGCGATCGCGCCGGGCCGATATGGCGATATCATCGCCGTGGATGGCGACCCGCTGGCCGACATCGCCGCGTTGGAAGATGTCGACATCGTCGTCAAGGGCGGCGAACTCGTCATGGACCGCCGTTGACGCGCCCCACTTCCCGGCCTGGTTTTAGCCGGCCGTCGCCTGGGACGGTTTCGGCGCCGTTGCGGCGACCGGCTTCTCGTCGACCAGTTTGAGCGACGCGTCCTTCGGCTCGTCCTTTTTGAGCGTGCCGGCGCTTTTGTGCCGGAAGCTGCCTTCGACATGGCCGCCGGTGGCGATGCTCAGCTTTTCATAGGTCACATCGCCGACCACTTTGGCCGAGGCCTCGACGATCAGTTCCTTGGCCGCGATCGAGCCTTCCACGCGGCCGGCGATGCGCGCCTGTTCGGCGCTGATACCGCCCTTGATCGTGCTGTTGCCGGCCTGGACCAGCGTGGCGCAGCGAATATCGCCTTCGACGCGGCCATCGACATGCAAATCGACGGACGCATCGATATCGCCCGTGACGGTGACGTCCGAGCCGATGACCGAGAAGGTCGAGCGGTTATCCGCGCTCGACGGCATCGCCATTTCTTCGTCCTGCGACGGATTGGATTTCGAGAACATCGCGATCAGCCTCCAAAAGGGGCCGCGGGTTTACAGCGCGGCCGTTGATACGCACTTCATAGTGCAGGTGGGTGGCAGTCGAGCGGCCGGAGCTGCCCATCCTGCCGATACGATCCCCCCGGTCGACACGGTCCCCAACGCTCACATTGATGCCCGACAGATGCGCATAGCGGGTGACGACACCCGCACCATGATCGATTTCGATCGTCCGGCCATATCCGCCCTTCCAGCCGGCAAAGCGCACACGGCCGGGTCCGGTCGCCAGGATGCCCTGGCCATGGCGGCCGCGAAAATCGATGCCGTTATGCATTGCGCGGCCCCGTGTGAACGGGTCGCGGCGCAGGCCGAAGGGGCTGCTCATCGCACCATAGGCGGTCGGTTTGGCCGACGGTATCGCACGGAGCGACAGTTCCATCACCGCCAGGCGGTTCAGTGCGATTTCGAGATCGGCGATTTCCTCGTCGATCGCGCCGTCAAGCGTCATCGCCGTCCGGATCGGAATCAGCGGGCCGCCCTGCGCCCGGCGGCTCATGACGCGCGGATCGAGCCCGAACTCGCGGATCGCCTCGGCGGTTTGCAGGGTGCGTTGCTCGACCGCGGCGCGCAGCGCGCGGGCGAATGCGACCTGATGCTGCTCGAGCGCCTGCAAGGCGGCAGCTTCCGGAATCGCCGCGCTGCTTTCCTCGGCAGCCTCGGCGCCGTCGGCGGTCTCCGCCTCGTCTTCATTGTCTTCGAGATTGCCGAAATGGCGGCGGACCAGCGCATCGAGCACGGCCTGACGCCGCTCGACGCGGGCGACCTGCTCTTCGACGGTTCCGCGATAGGCGGCGACGCGCGCTTCGGTCTGGGTGACCTCCTGTTCGCGCTGGTCAAGTGCGATTCGGTCACTCGCCCCTTTGACTTGCAGCCCGACCATGACCAGCGTGACCGCCAGCCATGCGACCGCGCCAAGCGCGGCGATCGACACCACTCTTATCTGTAACTTACTGGAAATTCTAAAAAAGCGGAGCTTGCCGCCGGAGCGGATATGGAGCTCATGGTCAGGAAAAAGGCCCTTGAACCGGGACCAAAGCCCCGGGCCTTCCTTTTTATTTCTAGACACGTGCAACCCTGTGAATTGAAATTTGTGCAAACCGGCTAGCAACAATGTGGTTAAATCGCGAGTCTAACGAACGATGGCGCGACGAATCGTTGGCGACTCGGGTCGAGTCGACGGAACCCTAGAGAAAAGGCGGTTTCTTAAGATAGCTTTTACTTTGAATGGCGGGTGAACGCCGCGTATAGCGCCATGATGGGCAAGGGAACGCACGACTATCGCGAGGATCCGCGCAACGCCGAGATTCTGATTAACGTCAATGGTAAAATCGTCCCCCGTGCCGAGGCCATGGTTTCGGTGTTCGATTCCGGCTTCATGCTGGGCGACGGTGTCTGGGAGGGGCTGCGGGTCCATCGGGAGCGGATCGCCTTTCTCGACCAGCATCTCGACCGGCTGTTCGAAGGCGCCAAGGCGATCGACATGGATGTCGGTATCGATCGGGCAATGCTCGAGCGGCGGCTCTATGAAACGCTCGATGCCAACGGTTCTTCCGAAGGCGTTCATATCCGCCTCATGGTGACGCGGGGGATTCGTTCCACGCCCTATCAGGACCCGCGCGTCGTCGTGTCGCCGGCGACCATCGTCATCGTTCCCGAATATAAGGAGCCGTTGCCCGAAACCGTCGAGAAGGGCATCCGGCTGTTCACCGTCCATGTCCGGCGCGGCGATCCGGCGGTGCAGGACCCCAAGCTCAATTCGCACTCCAAGCTCAATTGTATCACCGCCTGCATCCAGGCGACCAAGGCCGGCGCGGACGAGGCGCTGATGCTCGATCCGCAGGGCTTCGTCGCGACCTGCAATTCGACGCATTTCTTCATCGTGCGCAAGGGCGAGGTCTGGACGTCGAGCGGCGACTATTGCCTGGGCGGGATCACGCGCGGGACGGTGATCGATCTGTGCCGCGACGCCGATATTCCGGTGTTCGAGAAGAATTTCTCGCTGACCGATGTCTATGGCGCCGACGAGGCTTTCGTCACCGGCACCTTCGCCGGTGTCGTGCCGGTCACCGAGGTGGACGGGCGCGGGCTGACCGAAGCGCGCGGCCCGATGGTCGAGAGGCTGCAGGAACTGTATGCCGCCCGGCTCGCCACCGATGTCGCGGCGCGATCGCGGCCGTGACAGGCTGTTTTTTCTGTCAGACTCGACCTGTCGGTCGAGCGCCGCACCGGCCCGCACCCCCTCCCGGCCTCCCAACAGGGTATATTCAATGGGAGGCCGGGAGGGGGTGCGGGCCGGTGCCGCGATTTCCTGCCAAGGAAATTCTGACCAGAGAGCGGCGGCCGTGACGATCCGGATCGCGATGTGGTCGGGCCCGCGCAATATCTCGACCGCGATGATGCGCAGCTTCGGCAGCCGGGCGGACACGTTCGTCAGCGACGAGCCCTATTATGGCGCCTACCTGGCCGATACCGGATATCCGCACCCGATGGCCGATCAGGTGATTGCGGCGATGGATTGCGACTGGCGATCGGTGACGGAAACTCTGAATGGCGACCCGCCCGACGGCAGCGCGGTCTGGTATCAGAAGCATATGCCGTCGGAGATGGTCGGGCCGGTCGGCGTCGGCGATCTGGATGACCATCGTCACGCTTTCCTGATCCGCGATCCGAAGCGGATGATCGCCAGCTATGCGAAGAAGATGGAGGCCGTGACGTTCGAGGATATGGGGCTCGAAAGGCTGCACCTCTATTTCCGGATGGAGGCGGACCGGCTCGGCCATGCGCCGCCGGTTGTCGAAGGCGCCGATATTCTGGACGCGCCCGGCCCGATGCTGGAGATGCTGTGTGGAGCGCTCGATATTCCCTGGGATCCGGCGATGCTCGGTTGGGAACCGGGTTCGCGCGATACCGATGGGGTCTGGGCGCCGCATTGGTATGGCCGGGTCGAGGAGAGCACGGGGTTTGAGGGCGATGATCGCGGGCCGGTCGAGCTGCCCGATAGCTATCGCGCGCTCTACGAACGCTGCCGGCCGCATTATGAAGCGCTGAGGGCCTACAAGCTGACACTGTAGGCAGCCGTCTCATTTATGCGTACATGACCTAGAGATACGAATGCGGCCCCGTTTCAAGCCGCATCGCAGGCGGGTTTGCTTTCCCAGCTTGCCGCACCCTCGATCGAGATTTCTTCGACCTGACCATTTTCGAGGGCGTCCACCCAGCCGGTGATCAACGGCGCGATCAGCCGGAAATTGGGGCGGTGTCGCACCCCGTCGATGATCGCCAGGGCCGCCAGCGAACAGGTTGTGCGGAAAAGGCGGCGCGAATGGCCGGGTTCGACATAATCATCGTCCGAGCCATGGATGAAGAGCAGCGGCTCTTCGACACTGTTCAACGCGACGATGCTCTCCCAGCTGTCCGGGATGAAAATCTCGCTGAAATAGGGCGCCGCCTCGCCGAGATCGCTAAAGGTCGCGAGGGTCATCACGCCGGAGAGCGTTTCGCGCGCGGCCAACTGGATCGCCACGGCGCCGCCGAGCGAATGGCCGAACACATAGACATCGCCCTGCGCCCCGGCCGCTTCGCGGGCGAACCGGTAAAAGGCCTGGGCGTCGGTTATAAGTCCGTCTTCGCTCGGCGAACCCCGATTGTCGTTGAAACCGCGATACGAGGCGACGAGAACGCCGCGCCCGTCCTCGGCGAGCCGTTGAATATAGCCGGCCATCCGACCCGCATTGTCGCGGCGGCCATGGAGGACGAGGATGATGTCGGGATTGCCGTTCATCGGTGCCCAATAGAAGCCGGCAAGATCAAGCCCGTCTTCGGTAGTGACCGAAATGCGGTCCGGTTCCGGGCCGCTCCAATCGGGCGTTATGACCGGACCGACCGGCGGTGCGTAAAGCTGTTCGCGTGCGAAATGCGCGCACCCCGATTGCGCGGCGAGCATTGCGATTCCCAGCAGGAACAGCACGGCGAAGTGGACACGGTTCATGCGCGGCCGTTTACCGCGCCGGTTCTGAACGGCGACTGTCTGCCGGCGCGTCCGCCGGTTGCGCATTTGCCGCTTCGGGATCGATCCAGTTTGTGTCGGGCAATCCATATATCTGGTCGAATATATCCATCGGGATGCCGAACGGACGGCCATTGCCCGAATTCCAGAGCACCGCGACGCCGCTGCGCAAGGCGGGATCGATCATGATCATCGCACGATAGCCGCGGATGGCGCCGCGATGGGCGATGACGGTGTGCCCGGCATAGTCGTAGACGCGCCAGCCCAGCGCATAATGCGTGTTCGAAACCCGTTCCGCATAGCGCCGGTTGCGCCGGTCCTCGCGCTCCGTGCGGACGACCGGGCGATGGACCGTCGCCAGTATCGAGGGCGGAACGATATCGGGCGCGCCGTTGACCTGCACCTGCATCCAGCGGGCGAGATCGCGGATCGAACCGTTCATGCCGCCGGCCGCCGGAATCCGGTAATAGGGCTCGACAACCTCCACTTCCTCGCCGGCGCCGCGATGGCTGCGCGCCCAGCTCCGGCTCTCGAACAGCGCGCGCCGGGACAGGCTGGCGGTGCGCATGTCCAGCGGCTGGAGCAGACGGCGCTGGACGGCGGCCTCATAGCTTTGCCGAGTGACACCCTCGACGATCTCGCTCGCCGCGTCGAAACCGATATTCTGGTAGCGGTGGCAGGTGCCGGGCGGACAGGCGATGCGATGGCTGGCGAGCGCGGTCCGCAGGATCAACGGATCCTCGCCCGCTTCGAGCCGGTTGTCGAGCGCGTTGCGCTCGATGCCGAGCCGGTGCGAGAGGAGGTCGGTCACCGAGATGCGCATATGGCCCGACGCCGGTAGCCGGAGCGACGGGGCAAAGCGCGACACCGGGGCGTCGAGATCGACCGCGCCATCCTGCGCCAACAACGCGACCATCGTCGCCGCGACGCTCTTGGATAGCGACGCCCAGCGAAACACCGTGTCGGCCGTCACGGGCTCGCCGGTCCCATGCAGTGTTTCGCCGTAACCGCGGGCGGATGTGATCTCGCCATTTTCCATGATCGCCACGGCCAGCCCGACCATGGTATCTTCTTCCATCAGCGCGCCGATGCGGCGGTCTATCTCGTTATAGTCGATCAGTCCGGACCGGGCGTCGAGATCGATGACCGCGCCGGCCGGTGCGGCCGCCTGTGGCTGCGGCGGATCGAGCGTGATGGAAAGCCCTTCGGCCGCCGCCCGCGACGGAAACGGCCCGGTCAGGAACGGCGCCATGGCAAGCGTGCCGAGCGCGACAATGACAAGGGTGATGGGGAGGGCAAGCCGGTTCATAACGTGACGGGGCCCCTTTGCCGGGCGATGCCCCGTCGGTCCAGACCAAAGATGGCGATGCCGATCCGCTGATCGGCCATTTGCGGCATGCCGCCGCTGTCGGGACGGCGCGGCGCTCGCCTCTTCGGCGAGCGCCCCGCGCCAGGTTACGATTTGCCCGGCTCTACATTTCCATCGCTTCGGCGACTTCGACCGTGCCGTGATCCATGATCGGACAGCCTTTCGCCATTTCGACGGCCGCATCGATGCTGTCGGCCTGGACGATCGAGTAGCCGGAAAGCGGATTGGCGCCGCCGTCATCGGCAACGCCGCCCGTGGAAACGGTTTTCGACGGCCCGACCGGGTTGCCGCCATCGACCACCGCATCGCCGAGGTTGCCGAACCAGGCCTGCCATCTGGCCATGACTTCCGCGCCTTCTTCGGGGCTCTCCGGTGCTTTGCCGCCATGATAGGCGAATACATATTTCGGCATTTTCAATCTCCTCGCTCGGGGTTGGGACGGGTATCGGCAGGCGGTGCTCAGCCGAGCAGCCGCTCCAGCTTGCCGAAGGACGACGTCCAGCCGCTGTCGTGGCTCGTCGCACTCTCCTCGTCGGCAAGGCCGGAATGGATCATCGTGAATTTCGTGCCGCCATTGCCGTCGGGCGCGACTTCGAAGCGTACGCGGCTTTCATGGCCGCGCTCGTCATTCTCGTCATGCCAGGCCCAGGTGAATTCGACCGCGTGCGGCGCATCGTGCGTCACGACTTCGCCGGACACCTTGTAATGGGCGCCCTCGGCGTTCGTCATCGTCGAGTTCCACGGGCCGGGCCGGGAAAAATCGAGAGTGTGCTCCGACACTGAAATGCCCTCCGGGCCCCACCATTGCAGCAGATATTCGGTGTTGGTGAGATGGTCGAAGACCGTCTCGGGCGCGGCGGGGAAGGTCCGTTCTATCCTGAGTTCGCTCATTGTCTGTCTGACTCCCTTATTTTTTGGATTCTGCTTCGAGCATGGCGGCGAGGCGGTCGAAGCTCGCCTGCCAGAATTCCTTGTGACTCATTGTCCAGGCGCTGATCGCCTGCACGGCTTCGGGGCGCACCGCGTAGATGCGCTGCTGTCTGTCGATGCGCTGGACGACGATGCCGGCCTTGCGCAGCACCTTGAGGTGGCGCGAAATGGCGGGCGCCGAGATCGATGCGCCCTGCTGCAGCGCGCCGGCGTTAAGCTCGCCCTCGCGCAGCAGCCGTTCGACGATCGCGAACCGTGTCGGTTCGCCGAGCGCGGCAAAAGTGGTGGTGAGATCGGACAATGGGGCCTCGTTGATTCTCTATCTTGTTAATTAACATAATAGTTAAATGATAAGAGTCAAACGAGCCCTATGCCTCCAGTGCGCAGGCGACCCGACTACGCAGATGGGGAAGCAGGTCCTCGCCGAACCAGGGGTTTTTCGCGAGCCAGATATTGTTGCGCGGGCTGGGATGGGGCAGCGGCAGGGTCGCTGCATCGAAATCGCGCCAGTTCCGAACGGTTTCGGTCAGCGTGCGGCGCGGCGTATCCAGGTGCCAGCCCATCGCATATTGGCCGATGACGAGCGTGAGACGGAGGTTCGGCAGCTTCGCGAGAAGCGTCTCGCGCCAGGTTTCGGCGCAAACGGGCGGCGGCGGGAGGTCTCCCGACTTGCCCTTGCCGGGATAGCAAAAGGCCATCGGCAGGATGGCGATCCGTGCGGGGTCGTAGAAGGTTTCGCGATCGACGCCCATCCAGTCGCGCAGCCGCTCGCCGCTCGCATCGTCGAACGGCACGCCGCTGGCCTGCACCTTCCGTCCCGGCGCCTGGCCGGCGATCAATATGCGCGCCGAGCGATGCGCTTGCAGCACGGGCCGGATCGGCTCGGGGATCGTGCCCGCGCACAGGCGGCAGTCGCGGATCGAGGGAAGCAGGGTATCGAGCGTCATTCTTGACTGCCTATCCGATCGGTGGCGCAGCATCAAAATTGTGCGCAAAAAGCGGCCTTCCCGCTGATGATCGGGAAGACCGCAATGGGACCGCGCAAGGGGCGGGCGCGGTCAGAAGCGGAACCGGATGCCGATCTGCGAAGACGACGGATCGGTGTGGAACGCGTCGACCTCGGAAAAGCCGGTATTGCCGAAGTCATGATCGTCGCTGGCCAGATCGACCATCCGGTACGGCCGCACGATATCGATGCCCGCGCCGATCATGATATCGCCGAGGCGCTGTTCGTCGATGCTGAACCCGTCGAGCATGGCGAGGCGCGGGGTTTCCGGTGTCGGCGCGGCACCTAGGCTCTCGGTCGTGACGGCGGCCGCGCCCGCGTTCGATTCCACACCATGCACCGGCCGACCGGCCAGCCCGAATTCGGTGCGGCTTTGGGCATCGGCCATCGCCTCGCCAAGCGAGACACTGCGCATTGCGGCAGAAAGCTGGAACGTCGTGGCGGCATCGCCGGTCTGCGCGAGGGCCGGGCCGGTTGCCGTCAGGGTTGCGCCGATCGCGACCGAAAAGGCCGCCGTTGCGAAAAGGATCTGCTTGATCATCTTTGGTCTCCCGTTTCTGGTCTGCCGAAACATCGGCGCGGTCATCGGGGAGTTCGCGGCGTCCGGCCCCGACGTTACCGCCGAAGCCGGAAAGCTTTTCGCTTACAGTGATCGAGTTTTTCTATCGATGTCGCGGATCCCTAGAAACGCATGCCGATCTCGATACCGTACAGCGCGGGTTCGCCGGCGATAAAGGTCGGCGTGCCGAAGGCGCCGCCGGTATTGCCCGCGTCGATCAGATAGTCCCCGTCGAACAGGTTACGGGCAAAACCGACAATCTCGTAGCGGCCGTCGCCGAAGCTGACGCCGCCGCGCAGATTGACGAGCACATAGCCGTCCTCGCTGGTCAGCTGCGTATTGGGTACCTCGAAAAAGACCCGGCTCTGATAGGTGACGGTCGGGGTCAGGAAGAATTCCGCACCCTCGGCGATGCCGATGGCGAACTGCGCACCGCCCGATGCCGAATGCTCGGGCTGGAGGCGGAACCGGCTGCCGACAAACTGCGTCGCGCCGCCCGAGGCCGGGGCATCGATCTCGGCGTCGATATAGGCATAGTTGGCGAACAGCCGGAGTTCGGGGACCACCTGATAGGCCGCTTCGATCTCGACGCCGAAATTGCTCGCTTCGCCGGCGTTGACCGGGACGATCTGGCCCGTGCCTTCCTCGAAGAAACTCGTCTGGAAGTTCGAATAATCCTGGTAGAAGACGCCGATCGACCCGAAAAAGCCGTCGATATCGGCCTTGATCCCACCTTCATAGTTCCAGACGCGCTCGCTCGCGACCAGGGTGACGTCCGGCACCGTGCCAGTGGCCGTCGCCAGGGCGCTGAGATCGATGACCGGCGCGCGGCGGCCCTTGGATATCGTGGCGTAGACATTGATATCGTCCGTGATCCGGTAGAGCGCGTTGAAACGCGGCAGCCAGGCGTGGAAATCGTCCTCGGCGCTGAACGTCGCGCCGCCGGTGTCGGCCGCGCCGAGCAGGGAGACGCCCGGCGCGCCCAGACCGGCGAAGATCGCGCTGCCCGGCTGGGTGGCGCTGTAGCTCGACCGGCGTTCCTCGTAGACGTACCGCAGGCCGGCGGTCAGCTCGAACCGGCCGAGATCGAGCGTCGCGTCGGCAAAGGCCGAATAGCTGCTGTTCTTGCCGCCATTCTGGAACACGCTCTGATAGGGGAGGACCGTGGCACCGCCGCCGGTGAGGATCGCAGTGGCGAGCGCGGCGTTCAACGTCCCGTCGGCCGCGACGCACGGGTCCGCGTCGCCGAGTGCCGCCGAGAGATTTGCCTGGATCGGGGCGAAGGCACCGAACGGCGCGCAGGCGATATAGGTGCCTTCGTCAGTCGAGAAGGGGACGCGCTGCGTGCCTTCCTCATGGAAGATGTTGAAGCCGGCGAAACCGCGGAACATGTCGCCTTCATAGGTGATGCGGGTTTCGTGGCTCATCTGCTCGCCTTCGGCATCCTCGGCGAATTCCAGATAGAAGAGCGCCGAACCGTCGGCGTCGAAGGTCTCGAGACTGTCGAAGCGGCGATATCCGGTGATCGAGGTCAGCGAGAGAGTGTCGGTGATCGGCGCATTGAAGGTCAGGCTGGCATCGAACACCTCGCGTTCCAGCCCGAGATCGCGGATGCCGAGTACCGTTTCGCTGAACGGCGAGCCGCCGAGCTCGGCAAAGCTGAACGGGCTGGTATCGCCGCCGGTCGGCGGGATCGATCCCGACTTGAACGCGGTGCCGCTGTTGCGCTGCTGCTCATAGGTGAGAATGAGGTCAATCGTGCTGTCGTCGGTCGGGAAGATCCGGAGCGATCCGCGGATGCCGAACTGTTCGATGCCGTTGAGATCGTCCTGGTCGATGCCGACGATGGCCTCGCTGGCCGTCCCCGGTTCGCCCGCGATGTTGCGGATATAGCCGTCGCGCTCCTTGTAGACGAAGGCGAGGCGGGCGGCGATATCGTCCGTCCCGCCATTGATCATCCCGTTGAGTTCGATCGCGTCGTAATTGCCATAGGAGGCCGAGAAGGCCGCACTCTCGTCGGGCGTGGGGCGGGCGGTCACGACCGAGAGCGCGCCGATCGTCGCGGCGGTTCCGAACAAGGTCGCCTGGGGACCCTTCACCACTTCGATCCGCTCGATATCGAACAGGTCGAAATAGGAGCCGCGCGACCGCGAGACGTCGATGCCGTTATAGTAGATGGTCACGCGCGGCGCGATCTGCGCGCTGCCCGAGTCCGAGGTGATGCCGCGGATGACGAAGCCCGGATTGTTGGCGCTCTGCTCTTGGATGTTGAGGCCGGGCACGAAGGCGGAGAGTTCGTCGAACTCGTCGATGCCGATATTCTCGAGAGTCTCGCCCGAATAGGCGGTGACGGTCAGCGGCACGTCGGTGATCGCTTCCTCGCGTTTCTGCGCGGTGACGACGATCGGTGCATTGGCGACCATCGTGTCGGCGGCGGCATTGCCTTGCGCCAGCGCGTTCGTGCTGCACGTCCCGGCAAGCAGGGCGGCAACGGCGAAACAGGAGATTCGGGTCATGGATATGGCTTTCTCTTCTCGGGGATCGAGCGGGGGGACAACCGCCGGGAACGAGAAGATGCCTAGCCGTGAATTGATGCCGTTATGTTGCAGTGCAATGTCGGTTTCGGGACAATGCGGGTCATGCGGCGAACCGGCGCCCCCATGGACGCTATTCGCCCATACTCCGGCTCTCTTGCAGTTCAAGTATGTGGCCGTCCTTAACGCGCAGATTGATCTCGCCGATCGCCGACCAATTTTCGAGCGGGTTGCCGTCGAGCACGAGGACGCTGGTTTCATGACCCTCGCTCAACGCGCCAATCCGGCGATTGGGGAAAACCGTCCTCGCGCAATTCGCCGTCCACATCTCGAGCAGCTCTAGCGGCGAGAATATGTTCAGTTCGCGTAGATACTCGACCTCCGCGCGGCTGTCGGAGCCATAGAGATCGCTGCCGATGGCAAGCATGACCCCCGCCTCTCGCAAGAGACGAAGATTTGCAATCTGGGCGTTGCGGACCGCTGCATAGCCTTCCGGGTCTCGCTCGCGGAGGCGATCAGCCAGCACCGCCGTTGTGTGCACCGCCACGCCGCGTTCGGCTGCTCGATGGGCGGCTTCGGGCGCAATCATTTCCGGCGACCGCCGCCCCGGAAGATGGGCGACGACATCTACGCCGAGATCGACCGCGAGCGCGAAATCGGCGGCCGTTTCGACATGCGCGAATATTCTCAGGCCATGGTCATGGGCGCGCTCGACCAGTGCCCCTGCCAGCTCCGGATGCAGACCGCGCGCGCCTTCATATTCGGTATCCTCGGGCGGCGCGTCATGCGCTTCCGATTGCATGATGAAAATCTTGATGAAATCTGGGCGGTAGCTGAGCGCGATCGGCCAGATGCGGTCGAGGTCCTCCGCCGTGCCGACGGCGAAATAGGCGTGATCCGCGAGGCTCTCGCGCGTGAAGTCCGGATAGGCGCCAAAGCCCAGCAATCGCTCGCGAAGCGGAATCGGATGGGCACCGGGAGCGGTGATGCCGCCATTGGCGAATTGCACGTCGACGCTGTCGGGCCGGTTGAAATTCCGCAGCGCCATTCCCGTGTATCTCGGAAAGTTGCTGAGGATCCCGACATAATAAATGCCGGCTTCGAGATAGCGGTCGATGATTTCCCGTTCGTCTTCGTCGCCGCCGAGATTATGGTTGTGCGCCTCGCATAGCGGCGGGATCACATAGCCGCCGCCAAGATCGATCCGGTCGTCAATGCGTGGCGGCCGAACCGATGTCAGCCTTCCGGCGGTGGAATAGACCGTGCCCGTTTCGAACCCTTCGCCGCCAAGCCATTGGCCATTGTCGAACTGGAGGGTTGGCGGCGGTTCGATAGCCGGCGCCGATGTGCTGGTGACGACACTCAGCGAAACAAGAAAGCTGGAAAGGGCCTTCACGCGCTTTGCTCCAATGCTCTGCACGAGGACCGGTTTAAGAATCCCCCAAATGGGCGTCAAACAATTTGCACGGAGATTCAGCGGACCAGAACCATTGACCGCCTGCCGGACCGTCGCTATATCGCCGCCCGTACCGAGGATCGGTGGTGGGAATTCAACCCAGACGCGATTCGACATGGTACGAGAGCTTGAACATTGCCATTGGCGTGTATGGGGCCTTGCGGAGCCGCTAGCGGTTACCGGAAGGCCTTTGTGCGTTTCCGGCTTCCGGGAAAAACCGGGCTCGGAAGATGCGCGGCGTGCTTGTGACAAAGTAACTGAATAAAGGTGAAGGGCTTCATGCCGACGATCAATCAGCTGGTCCGCAAGGGCCGCAAACCCGAACGGGTCAAATCGAAAGTGCCCGCGCTGGAAGCGAACCCGCAGAAGCGGGGCGTTTGCACGCGCGTCTATACCACGACCCCGAAAAAGCCGAACTCGGCTCTGCGCAAGGTGGCCAAGGTCCGCCTGACCAACCAGCGCGAAGTCATCAGCTATATTCCGGGCGAAGGGCATAATCTGCAGGAGCACTCGGTGGTGCTGATCCGCGGCGGTCGTGTGCGCGACCTTCCCGGCGTCCGCTATCACGTGCTGCGCGGCGTTCTCGACACGCAGGGCGTGAAGGACCGCAGGCAGAGCCGTTCGAAGTACGGCGCCAAGCGCCCCAAATAGATTGATCTAGAGGTTTAACGATATGTCTCGTCGTCGCCGTCCCGAAAAGCGGGAAATTCTGCCAGACCCCAAATTCGGGGATGTGGTGCTGTCCAAATTCATGAACAACCTGATGTATGACGGCAAGAAGTCCGTCGCCGAAGGTATCGTCTATGGCGCGCTCGACCAGGTCGAAGCCAAGTCCAAGGCCGATCCGATGCAGGTGTTCCACGACGCGCTCAACAACATCAAGCCGGGCGTCGAGGTCCGCAGCCGCCGGGTCGGCGGCGCGACCTATCAGGTGCCGGTCGAAGTGCGTCCCGAGCGCGCCCAGGCGCTGGCCATTCGCTGGTTGATCGGCGCTGCACGCGGCCGCGGCGAGAACACGATGGCCGCGCGTCTGTCGGGCGAACTGCTCGACGCGTCGAACAACCGCGGCAATGCCGTTAAGAAGCGCGAAGACACGCACAAGATGGCGGAAGCCAACCGCGCCTTCTCGCACTATCGCTGGTAGGGCGCTGGTCGCACTGACACTGACAATAAGCGGCCCGACGGCCGTTACTGGAGCAATTTGAAATGGCCCGCGACACTTCGATCGACATGTATCGCAACATCGGCATCATGGCCCACATCGATGCCGGCAAGACGACGACGACCGAACGCATCCTCTACTACACCGGCAAGTCCTACAAGATCGGCGAAGTCCATGACGGCGCCGCGACGATGGACTGGATGGAGCAGGAGCAGGAGCGCGGGATCACGATCACGTCGGCTGCGACCACGACCTTCTGGAAAGATCATCGCATCAACATCATCGATACCCCGGGTCACGTGGACTTCACGATCGAAGTCGAGCGCGCGCTGCGCGTGCTCGATGGCGCGGTCGCGGTGTTCGACGGCGTCGCCGGCGTCGAGCCGCAGTCCGAAACCGTCTGGCGCCAGGCCGATCGCTACAAAGTGCCGCGGATGTGCTTCATCAACAAGCTCGACCGTACGGGCGCGAATTTCGACATGTGCGTCGAAATGATCGTCGACCGGCTCGGCGCGACGCCGCTAGTGCTGACGCTGCCGATCGGCCTCGAAGCCGATCTGAAGGGTGTCGTCGATCTCGTGAACAACAATGCGATCATCTGGAAAGATGAATCGCTGGGCGCCGAATTCGAGATCACGGACATCCCCGCCGATATGGCCGACGCAGCCGCCGCTGCGCGCGAGACCATGATGGAACTCGCCGTCGAGCAGGACGACGATGTCATGGAAGCCTATCTCGAAGGCAACGAGCCCGATGCCGATACGCTCCGCAAGATGATCCGCAAGGGCACGCTCGAGCAGGCTTTCGTTCCGGTTCTCTGCGGTTCGGCGTTCAAGAACAAGGGCGTGCAGCCCCTGCTCGATGCCGTTGTCGATTATCTGCCGGCGCCGACCGACGTTGCCGCCATCAAGGGCATCAAGCCGGGCCAGCGCGAAGACGAGGAGGAAATCGAGGAATCGCGCGCATCCAGCGACGAAGCGCCGTTCTCGGCCCTCGCGTTCAAGATCATGACCGATCCGTTTGTCGGTACGCTGACTTTTTGCCGCGTCTATTCCGGGCAGCTCGACCGGTCCGACCAGGTGATGAACTCGGTCAAGGATTCGAAAGAGAAGATCGGCCGCATGCTGCTCATGCATGCGAACGACCGGGAAGATATCGAAACGGCCTATGCGGGCGATATCGTCGCCATCGCGGGCCTCAAGAATGTCACCACGGGCGATACGCTCTGCGCGTCGAACGCGCCGATCATTCTCGAGCGGATGGAATTCCCCGATCCGGTTATCGAAGTTGCCGTCGAGCCGAAGACCAAGGCCGACCAGGAAAAGATGGGCATCGCGCTCAACCGCCTGGCCGCCGAGGATCCGAGCTTCCGCGTGACGTCGGACGAAGAGTCCGGCCAGACGATCATCAAGGGGATGGGCGAGCTCCATCTCGAGATTCTCGTCGACCGCATGAAGCGCGAATTCAAGGTGGACGCCAATGTCGGCGCGCCGCAGGTCGCCTATCGCGAGAGCCTCGCCAAGCCGGTCGAGCTTACCTACACCCACAAGAAGCAGTCGGGTGGTTCGGGTCAGTTCGCCGAGGTCAAAGTCTCGGTCACGCCGGGCGAACGCGGTTCGGGCATCGAATTTTCGGATTCGGTCAAGGGCGGTAACGTTCCGAAGGAATATATCCCGTCGGTCGAAAAGGGCATGCGCGAAACCGCCGAAACCGGTTCGCTCATCGGCTTCCCGATCATCGATTTCAACATCGAGCTGCTCGACGGCAAGTATCATGACGTCGACTCTTCGGCGCTGGCGTTCGAGATTTGCGGCCGGGCCACGATGCGCGAAGTCGCGCAGAAGGCCGGCATCAAGTTGCTCGAGCCGGTGATGAAGGTTGAGGTCGTGACACCGGAAGACTATCTGGGCGACGTGATCGGCGATTTGAACAGCCGCCGTGGTCAGGTGCAGGGCACAGACAGCCGGGGCAACGCCCAGACGGTCGACGCCATCGTGCCCCTTGCGAATATGTTCGGCTACGTTAATGAGCTTCGCTCGTTCTCCCAAGGGCGCGCCCAGTATACGATGCAGTTCTCTCATTATGAGGAAGTGCCGCAGCAGGTAGCCGACGAAGTGAAGGCGAAGCTTGCCTGAGCGTGAAGTGTTGAATTTTTAAGAGACGTAAAAGACGAGGAATATACAATGTCGAAGGAAAAATTTGAGCGGACCAAACCGCACTGCAACATCGGCACGATCGGCCATGTCGACCATGGTAAGACGACGCTGACGGCTGCGATTACCAAGGTTCTGTCCGAATCCGGTGGCGGTGAAGCCGTCGATTTTGCCAATATCGACAAGGCTCCGGAAGAGCGCGAGCGTGGCATCACCATTTCGACCGCGCACGTCGAATATGAAACCGAAGCGCGCCACTATGCGCATGTCGATTGCCCGGGCCACGCCGACTATGTGAAGAACATGATCACCGGTGCCGCCCAGATGGACGGCGCGATCCTCGTCGTGAACGCCGCGGACGGCCCCATGCCGCAGACCCGCGAGCACATCCTGCTCGCCCGTCAGGTCGGTGTGCCGGCGCTCGTCGTGTACATGAACAAGGTCGATCAGGTCGACGACGAAGAGCTGATCGAACTGGTCGAGCTGGAAATCCGCGAACTGCTGTCGAGCTACGAATTCCCGGGCGACGATATTCCGATCGTCAAGGGTTCGGCGCTCGCCGCTCTCGAAGGCCGCGACGACGAAATCGGCAAGAACTCGATCCTCGAGCTCATGAAGGCCGTCGACGAATATATCCCGCAGCCGGAGCGTCCGCTGGACAAGCCGTTCCTGATGCCGATCGAGGACGTGTTCTCGATCTCGGGTCGCGGTACGGTTGTTACCGGCCGTGTCGAAACGGGCATCGTCAACACGGGCGACGAAGTCGAAATCGTGGGTATCAAGGATACGTCCAAGACCACGGTTACCGGCGTCGAAATGTTCCGCAAGCTGCTCGACGAAGGCCGTGCCGGCGACAATATCGGCGCGCTGCTTCGCGGTGTCGAGCGTGACGGCGTCGAGCGCGGCCAGGTTCTGGCCAAGCCGGGCTCGATCACCCCGCACACCGAATTCTCGGCTGAAGTGTATGTGCTGTCGAAAGACGAAGGTGGCCGTCACACGCCGTTCTTCGCGAACTATCGTCCGCAGTTCTACTTCCGCACGACGGACGTCACCGGCGAGATCACGCTGCCCGAGGGCACCGAGATGGTCATGCCGGGCGACAATGTTAAGCTGGGTGTCAAGCTGATCGCTCCGATCGCCATGGACCAGGGCCTGCGCTTCGCAATCCGCGAAGGTGGCCGCACGGTCGGCGCAGGGGTTGTCGGCGACATCACTGCATAGTATAGGACGCGCAAGCCCGCCCGATTCCCTTCGGGGAGTCGGGCGGCTTGTTTTGTTACAAGTTGTTTGTTTGGCCCGGCTTCGGCCGGGTTTGGCTCTTTCGCATCGGTAGTTGGACATGGAAACGCAGAATATTCGTATTCGTCTGAAGGCATTCGATCATCGCGTGCTCGATCAGGCAACCGGCGACATCGCCGATACGGCCCGTCGCACCGGCGCGCTCATTCGCGGACCCATTCCGATGCCCACGCGAATTGAAAAATTCACGGTGAACCGCGGCCCGCATGTCGACAAGAAGTCGCGCGAGCAGTTCGAGGTTCGGACGTACAAAAGGCTGCTCGACATCGTGCAGCCGACACCGCAGACGGTCGATGCGCTGATGAAGCTCGATCTGGCCGCCGGTGTCGATGTAGAGATTAAATTGGCCTAGTGCTCGGGCGAAGGCCGGAGTCAAGGGCGGCAAAACGAGCCGCTTGAAGCTCTAGGCTCCGGCCTTCGCCGGAGCACCGAAACTTGGATACCGCACGGTTTTGTCCGTGGTCTGCGTCCTCCGTCTTGTCTCGCGGCTCGAATTGCCGCGCAGCATTTACCCCGGACGGGGAACGCAGAAAATTGTTGGTGAGTGAATATGCCCGCGGCATGTGTGCGGCGGGCCTCTGTCGAGGAGACGTACAGTGATGCGCAGTGGCGTTATCGCGAAGAAAATGGGAATGACGCGCCTGTTCCAGGCGGACGGTCGGCATGTGCCGGTTACCGTCCTGCAGTTGGATAACTGTCAGGTTGTGTCGGTCCGGGAAGCGGAACGCGACGGTTATACCGCCGTGCAGCTGGGCGCGGGTAGCGCCAAGGCGAAGAATGTTTCGAAGCCGGTCCGTGGCCATTACGCGAAAAGTGAAGTCGAGCCCAAGGCTCGCCTTGCCGAGTTCCGGGTCGACGAGGAAGCGCTGCTTCCGGTCGGCGCGACGCTGACCGCCGACCATTTCGTCGCCGGCCAGATCGTCGACGTGACGGGCCAGACGCAGGGCAAGGGCTTTGCCGGCGCCATGAAGCGGCACGGTTTCGGCGGTCTGCGCGCGACGCACGGCGTCTCGATCTCTCACCGCTCGCACGGTTCGACGGGTAACCGCCAGGATCCGGGCAAGGTGTTCAAGAACAAGAAGATGGCCGGCCATATGGGCGACCGTCAGCGCACCCAGCAGAATCTGGAAATCGTCCGCACCGATGCGGCGCGCGGCCTGATCTTCATCAAGGGATCGGTTCCGGGTCACAAGGGTGCATGGCTCATCGTCAACGACGCGGTGAAAGTGCCGCTGCATGAAGATGCGCCGATCCCGGGCGGCCTGCGCCGCAACGCCGATGAAACGGCGACCGAGGACGCGCCGGCCGGCATGATCGAGGAAGGCGCCGTTCAGGAAGTCGACACGGGTCCGACCGACGCCGAGATCGAAGCCGCAGCGGCTGAAACCGAAACGCCGGCCGAAGAGCCGAAGGGCGACGACGCCGGCAGCGGCGAAGAGAAGGAGGGCTAAGCCATGAAGCTCAAGGTCAAAACCCTCGACGCCAAAGCCAAGGGCGATATCGATCTCAAGGACGAGATTTTCGGTCTCGATCCGCGTGCCGACATCCTGCACCGGGTGGTCAACTGGCAGCTCGAAAAGCGCCGGCCGACGGCCCGCGCCGCGCAGGAGCGTTCGGACGTCAATCGCACCGGCAAGAAATACGGCAAGCAGAAGGGCGGCGGCACGGCCCGTCACGGCTCGCGCCGCGCTCCGATCTTCATCGGCGGCGGCAAGGCCCATGGCCCGCGCAAGCGCGATTTCAATCCGTCGCTGAACAAGAAGGTTCGCGCGCTCGGGCTGAAGATGGCGCTGTCGTCGAAAGCCAAGAATGACAGTCTGATCGTCATCGAGAATATCGATCTCAAGGATGTGAAGACCAAGGCGCTCAAGGGCCATTTCGACAAGCTCGGTCTGGGCAAGTCGGCGCTGGTTATCGATGGCGAGGCCGTGAACGACAATTTCCGCAAGGCTTCGGCCAATATCGTCGGCGTCGATGTGATGCCCGCGATCGGCGCGAATGTTTACGATATCCTCAACCATGAAACGCTGGTTCTGACCCGCGCCGCGGTCGAACAGCTGGAGGCGCGCTTCAATGGCTAAGAAGAAAACCGAAGCGGTCGCTCTTGAGCATTATGACGTGATCAAGGGTCCGCACATCACCGAAAAATCCACTCTGCTCAGCGAGAACAACGCGGTTGTTTTCCAGGTCAGCAAGGACGCCACCAAGCCGGCCATCAAGGCGGCGGTGGAAGCGCTGTTCGACGTTCGGGTAACGAAGGTCAACACGCTGATCCAGAAGGGCAAATCGAAGCGCTGGCGGGGTCTTCCCTATCGGCGCACCGACCTCAAAAAGGCGGTCGTCACCCTCGCGGACGGCGACTCCATTGACGTGACGACGGGGATCTAAGCGATGGCACTCAAATCAGCCAAACCGACGAGCCCTGGCCGGCGCCATCTCGTCATCGTCGACAAGTCCGGCCTCTATAAGGGCGGTCCCGTCAAGGCGCTCGTCGAAGGCAAGCGCAAGACCGGCGGCCGCAACAATATGGGCCATGTCACCTCGCGCGGCATCGGCGGCGGTCACAAGCAGAAGTACCGCAAGGTCGACTTCAAGCGCCGCAAATGGGACGTGGAAGCGACGGTGGAGCGGATCGAATATGATCCGAACCGGTCGGCGTTCATCGCGCTCGTCAAATATAGCGATGGCGAACTCGCCTATATTCTCGCGCCGCAGCGGCTCGATGTGGGCGACACGGTCGTCGCCGGCGAAAAGGTCGATACCAAGCCCGGTAACGCCATGCTGCTCGGCCAGATGCCGGTCGGCACGATCTGCCACAATATCGAGATGCGTCCGGGCAAGGGTGGCCAGATCGCCCGCGCCGCCGGCACCTATGTGCAGCTCGTCGGCCGCGATCGCGGCATGGTGATGGTTCGCCTGAAGTCTGGCGAGCAGCGTTACATCCCGGCCGATTGCATGGGTACGGTCGGTGCCGTGTCGAACCCGGACAACGCCAACACCTATTTCGCCAAGGCCGGTCGCAACCGCTGGCGCGGCAAGAAGCCGCTTACCCGCGGCGTCGCGAAGAACCCGGTCGATCACCCGCATGGTGGTGGTGAAGGCAAGACTTCGGGCGGCCGCCATCCGGTGTCGCCCACGGGCAAGCCGACCAAGGGCGCCCGTACCCGTAACCCCAAGGCTGCCTCGAACAAGATGATCATCCGTTCGCGGCACAAGAAGAAGAAGAGGTAGTCATGGCCCGGTCCGTATGGAAAGGTCCGTTCGTAGACCTTCATCTCCTGAAGAAAGCCGAAACGGCGCAGGACGAAAATTCGAACAAACCGATCAAGACCTGGTCGCGCCGTTCGACGATCCTGCCGCAGTTCGTCGGCCTGACCTTCAACGTTTACAACGGCCGCAAGTTCGTGCCGGTTTCGGTTAACGAGGACATGGTCGGGCACAAGCTCGGCGAGTTCGCGCCGACCCGTTACTTCCCCGGCCATATGGCCGACAGGAAGGGGCGCTAGTCATGGGCAAGCAGGCTAATCCCCGTCGCGTCGAGGAAAACGAGGCATTTGCCGTCGGCAGTTCGATCCGCGGTTCGGCGCAGAAGCTCAATCTCGTCGCCGGTCTGATCCGCGGCAAGAAGGCCGAGGAGGCGCTCAACGCGTTGAGCTTCTCCAAGCGCGCCATGGCGGTCGACGTGAAAAAGGTTCTGCAGTCGGCGATCGCCAATGCGGAGAATAACCACAATCTCGACATCGACGCGCTGGTCGTCAGCGAGGCGAGTGTCGGCAAGGCGCTGACGATGAAGCGCTGGCGCGCCCGCGCCCGTGGCCGTTCGGCCCGGATCGTCAAGCCGTTCAGCCGCATCCGCATTGTCGTTCGTGAAGAGGAAGACGCGTAATGGGTCATAAATCCAACCCGATAGGCATGCGCCTCCAGATCAACCGGACCTGGGACAGCCGCTGGTACGCCGAGGGCCATGAATATGGCCGGCTGCTGATGGAGGATCTCAAGATCCGCAAATACATCATGGAAACCGTACCGCAGGCCGCGATCTCCAAGGTCGTGATCGAGCGTCCGGCGAAGCTGTGCCGCGTGTCGGTCTATGCCGCACGCCCCGGCGTGATCATCGGCAAGAAGGGCGCGGACATCGAGAAGCTCAGGAAGAAGCTCGGCGAGATGACGGACAGCGACGTGTCGTTGAACATCGTCGAGATCCGCAAGCCCGAAGTCGATGCCCGCCTGGTCGCCCAGTCGGTCGCCGATCAGCTTGAGCGCCGGATCGCGTTCCGTCGCGCCATGAAGCGCGCCGTTCAGTCGGCGCTGCGGCTCGGTGCGGAAGGCATCAAGATCACTTGCGGTGGCCGTCTCGGCGGCGCGGAAATCGCGCGCACCGAATGGTATCGCGAAGGCCGGGTGCCGTTGCACACGCTGCGCGCCAATGTCGATTATGCCGAGGTTTCGGCCCACACCGCCTATGGCGTGTGCGGCGTGAAATGCTGGATCTTCAAGGGCGAAATCATGGCCCATGATCCCACGGCCCAGGACCGGCTGATGGTCGAAGCGCAGACTTCGGGCGTTCGCCCGGCGCAGCGCTAAGAGTTTTTGAGGAAGGTACGGCACGATGCTGCAACCCAAACGCACGAAGTTCCGCAAGGCCTTCAAGGGCCGGATCAAGGGCAACGCCCCTGGCGGTACGGATCTCAATTTCGGTTCCTTCGGCCTGAAGGCCCTCGAGCCGGAACGGATCACCGCGCGCCAGATCGAGGCCGCCCGTCGGGCGATCACGCGTCATATCCGCCGTCAGGGCCGGTTGTGGATCCGCGTCTTCCCGGACGTGCCGGTCTCGAAAAAGCCGGCCGAAGTCCGCCAGGGCAAGGGCAAGGGTTCCCCCGAATACTGGGCCGCCCGCGTCAAGCCCGGCCGGATTCTGTTTGAACTGGACGGCGTTCCCGGTCCGCTCGCGCGCACGGCGTTCGAGCGCGCGGCCGAGAAGCTGCCGATCAAGACCAAGGTGGTCGCCCGCCTTGGCGAGTCGATTTACTAGGAGGCACGAGCGATGGCACGGCCAATCGAAGACCTTCGGGTCAAGAATGACGACGAGCTGGCGGCGGATCTTGCCGACCTGAAGCGCGAGCAGTTCAACCTGCGCTTCCAGTCGGCGACCAACCAGCTCGAAAACCCGGCCCGGGTCACCGAGGTCCGGCGGACGATCGCCCGTATCAAGACGCTGCAGAGCGAACGCGCTCGCGCGGCCGCCGAACAGGCTTAAGGAGTTATTGCAATGCCCAAGCGCGTGCTGACCGGGATGGTGGTGTCGGACAAGACCGACAAGACGATCGTCGTGAAAGTCGAACGGAAGGTGAAACACCCTCTGTACGGCAAGATCATCCGGCGTTCGAAAAAGTATCACGCCCATGACGAGAAGAATGAATTCGCCATCGGTGAAACGGTGCGGATCGAGGAAACGAAGCCGATTTCGAAGCTCAAGACCTGGAAGGTTCTTGACCGCGTCGATGTGAGCAGCGCGCCGAAGCATGTCGAGAAGATCGACATCGCCGAGACCGATGCCGTCGATCTGGAAGCGGCCCGCGAGCCGGAAGCCAAGGCAGAGCCGGAAGCCAAGGCCGAGGCGTAGATTTTTAGAGGTTTTCCCGCGGGAGCGGGGAGCGAGGAAGAAGGAACGGATCGATGATCCAGATGCAGTCAGTTCTCGACGTCGCCGATAACAGCGGCGCCAAGCGCGTCCAGTGCATCAAGGTGCTGGGCGGCTCGAAGCGCCGTACCGCGACCGTGGGCGACATTATCGTCGTCTCGATCAAGGAAGCGGCGCCGCGCGGCAAGGTCAAGAAGGGCGACGTTCATCGCGCCGTGATCGTGCGCACCCGCAAGGATGTGAAGCGCGCCGACGGCTCGACGATCCGCTTCGACAGCAATGCCGCCGTGCTCGTGAACGCCAACAAGGAGCCGATCGGTACGCGTATCTTCGGCCCGGTCGTTCGCGAACTGCGCGCCGCGCGTCACATGAAAATCGTCAGCCTGGCACCGGAGGTTCTCTAGTCATGGCAGCCAAGATCAAGAAGGGCGACAAGGTCGTCATCCTGGCCGGCAAGAATAAGGGCCAGCACGGAACGGTAACCAGGGTCATGCCCAAGGCGGACAAGGTTGTCGTGGAAGGCGTGAATATCGCCGTGCGTCACCGCAAGCCTAGCCAGCAGAACCCGCAAGGCGGCATCGAACGCAGCGAAGCCCCGCTGCACGTTTCGAACGTCGCGCTCGAGGATCCGAAGACCGGCAAGCCGACCCGGGTCCGCATGGAAACGAACAAGGATGGCAAGAAGGTTCGCGTTGCCGCGCGTTCCGGGGAGACTATCGATGGCTGATTATACGCCACGTATGCGCACCGAATACAAGGACCGCATCGTCAAGGCGATGACGGAGAAATTCGGCTACAAGAATCACATGCAGGTCCCGCGCCTGGAGAAGATCGTCATCAATATGGGTGTCGGCAAGGCGGTGGACGACAAGAAGCGCGTCCAGAAGGCGGCTGAAGAGATGGAGAAGATCGCCGGCCAGAAGCCCGTGATCACGCTCGCCAAACAGTCGATCGCCGGCTTCAAGCTGCGCGAAGGCATGCCGATCGGCTGCAAGGTCACGCTGCGCGGCGACCGGATGTTCGAATTTGTCGACCGGCTAACGACGATCGCGATGCCGCGCATTCGAGATTTCCGGGGCCTCAACCCGAAGAGCTTCGACGGGCGCGGCAATTTCGCGATGGGCCTCAAGGAGCAGATGGTGTTCCCCGAGATCAAATATGACGATGTCGACGAAGTGCGCGGCATGGACGTGATCGTCACGACCACGGCCACGACCGACGAAGAGGCACGCGAACTGCTGCGGCTGTTCAACTTCCCCTTCCCGCCGGAAGAAACCTCCGAGGACGACGGCGAAACCGATAACGAAAAGCAGAAGGAAGCGGCGTAAGCCCTCCCTTCTCGCAACAAGGAGCGAGAACTTAAGTCATGGCGAAACTGAGTTCCATCGAACGGAATGAAAAGCGCAAGCGTATGGCCAAGAAATATGCGGCCAAATACGCCAAGCTGAAGGCACAGGCGAACGACAAGTCGCTCGACGATAGCGAGCGTCTGATGGCGCGCCTCAAAATGGCGGAAATTCCGCGCAACGCGAACCCGACCCGTATCCGCAACCGGTGCGAGCTGTCCGGGCGTCCGCGCGGCTATTACCGCAAGTTCAAACTCTCGCGCATCGCGCTCCGCGATCTGGCCAACAAGGGCCTGATTCCCGGTGTGACGAAGTCGAGCTGGTAGGGGTAACGATATGTCGATGACCGATCCCCTGGGTGATATGCTCACCCGTATCCGCAACGGCCAGCAGGCGAAGAAGGACTCCGTGACGAGCCCGGCTTCGCGGCTCCGCGCCCGTGTGCTGGAAGTGCTGCAGCGCGAAGGTTTCATTCGCGGCTACAGCGAGGAAGAGCTCGGCAAGCACAAAGGCTTGCGCATCGAGCTCAAATATTTCGAAGGCCAGCCGGCCATTCAGCATGTCGCGCGCGTCTCGACCCCGGGTCGCCGCGTCTATAGCGGGTCGAAGGATCTGCCGCGGGTGCGCAACGGCCTTGGCATCACCATCGTCTCGACCCCGCGCGGCGTATTGTCCGACGCGGAAGCGCGCGAGCAGAATGTCGGCGGCGAAGTGCTGGCGGAGGTATTCTAGAATGAGCCGGATCGGAAAAAGGCCGGTGGCGATCCCCGACGGGGTGACGGCCGAAATCAACGGCAGCGAGCTGAGCGTGAAGGGTGCCAAGGGCACGCTGACGATGACGCTGATCGACGATATTTCGTATAAAGTCGAAGACGGCGAAATCGTCGTGAAGCCGGCCAACGACACCAAGCGTGCGCGCTCCTATTGGGGCATGCAGCGGACGTTCGTCGCCAATCTCGTCGAGGGCGTGTCCGAGGGCTATTCCAAGGTGCTCGAGATCACCGGCGTCGGCTATCGCGCGCAGGTCCAGGGTAAGACCCTGAAGCTGCAGCTCGGTTTCAGCCATGATGTCGATTATGCGATTCCCGAGGGTATCGATATCAAGACGCCCGATCAGACGACGATCGAGATCAGCGGTATCGACAAGCAGCAGGTCGGCCAGGTAGCCGCCGAGATCCGCGCATGGCGGAAACCCGAGCCTTACAAGGGCAAGGGCATCAAATATCGCGGGGAATATGTTTTCCGCAAAGAAGGAAAGAAGAAGTAAGCCATGGCAAAGCGTCTTACTCCTTTCGAAAAACGCCGTCAGCGCGTCCGTGTCGCCTTGCGCCGCAAGGCCGGCGACCGGCCGCGCCTGTCGATCCATCGGTCGGGCCGGCATATCTATGCGCAGGTTATCGACGACAAGGCCGGCACGACCGTTGCCGCGGCCTCGACGCTCGACGGGGATTACAAGGGCAAGTCCGGCGCCAATGTCGATGCCGCCGCCGATGTCGGCAAGCGGGTCGCCGAGCGCGCGGTGAAGGCCGGCGTCAAGCGGGTCGTGTTCGATCGCGGCGCCTTTCTGTTTCACGGGCGCGTGAAGGCGCTCGCCGATGCCGCCCGTGAAGGCGGACTGGAGTTTTAATGATGGCTGACGACAAGAAGACGGACGCCGCGCCCGAAGAGGCGAAGGCCGACGAGACCGAAGCAAAGACGCCCGCCGCCGAAGCCGCTCCCGAAAAGGAAGAGGCCAAGACGGAGGACAAGCCGGCCGAAAAGGCCGCGCCGGGCGCCGAGGCCGCTGCCGAAGCGACCGACGTTCCCGAGCCGCTGGTCGAGGAAAAGCAGCTTTCGAACGAGAATAGCGTCCAGGCTGTTACCCAGCCGGCCGAAAAAACGACCGCAACCAGCCGTCCCCCGCGGGGCGGCCGTGGCGGCGGCAATCGCGGCGGCAATCGTGGCGGCAATCGCGGCGGTGGCCGCGGCCGCGGCCGCGACAATCGGCGGAACGATGACGGCGAGGATCTGGTCGAGAAGCTCGTCCATATCAACCGCGTCTCCAAGACGGTGAAGGGCGGCAAGCGCTTCGGTTTCGCCGCGCTGATGATCGTCGGCGACGGCAAGGGCCGGGCCGGTTTCGGTCATGGCAAGGCGCGCGAAGTGCCCGAAGCCATCCAGAAGGCGACGGCGGCGGCGAAGAAGAACATGATGCGCGTTCCGCTGCGTGACGGCCGGACGCTGCATCACGACGGCCAGGGCCGTTTCGGCGCGGGCAACGTCACCGTGCGTTCGGCGCCTCCGGGTACCGGCATCATCGCCGGCGGTCCGATGCGTGCCGTGTTCGAAAGCCTCGGTGTTGCCGATGTGGTGACCAAGTCGGTCGGCACGTCGAACCCCTACAACATGATCCGGGCGACCTTCGAGGCGCTCAAGGATCAGTCGAGCCCGAAATCGGTTGCGGCGCGCCGCGGCTTGAAAATCGCCGACTTGGTGCAGCGCCGCGGCGATATCGGGGCCGAGGAAGCCAAGGCCGAGGCCGAGGCGGTGACGGAGTAACGATGATGGCCGCAGCCAAGAAGAACATGATCAAGGTCACCCAGACCGGTTCGCCCATCCGCCGCGAGAAGGGTCAGCGCCAGACGCTGATCGGGCTCGGGCTGAACAAGATGAGCCGGACCGTTGAACTCGAAGACACGCCCGAAATCCGCGGCATGATCAAGAAGGTTCAGCACATGGTCGAGGTGCAGGACAGCTAAACTCCGTCTCCATCCGGAGGCGATAGCGCGAACCAAGCGAAAGCGAGTGCAGACAGATGAAACTCAACGAACTCAAAGACAATAAGGGCGCCCGCAAGGAGCGCACCCGTGTGGGCCGGGGCATCGGCTCGGGCAAGGGCAAGACCGGCGGCCGCGGCATGAAGGGCCAGAAGAGCCGTTCGGGCGTCGCCATCAAGGGCTTCGAGGGTGGCCAGATGCCGCTCCACATGCGCCTTCCCAAGCGCGGCTTCAACAATCCGTTCGGCAAGGACTATGCCATCGTCAATGTCGGCGCGGTCCAGAAGGCGATCGACGAGAAGAAGCTCGATGCTAAGAAAACCGTCGACCAGGACGCGCTCGAGGCGGTCGGCCTGACGCGCGGCGGCAAGGACGGCGTGCGCCTGCTCGGCAAGGGCGAGATTTCCGCCAAGGTGAACTTCTCGGTGGCCGGCGCGTCCAAGGGCGCAGTCGAAGCGGTCGAGAAGGCAGGCGGCAAGGTCGAGATCGCGGCCGCGGCCAAGGCCGAGGAAGCCAAAGCCGAATAGCGTTACCCGGAGAGGGGCTTGCCGATAGCGGGCCCCGCCCCGATATAACGGTCTTCGCGGACCGAGGGATTGGATAGACGATGGCCAGTAACACTGTTGGAGCAGGACTGAATCTGGGCAAATTCGCCCAGGCGACCGAACTGCGCCAGCGCATCTGGTTCACCCTCGGCGCGCTCATCATCTTCCGGCTGCTGAGCTTCGTGCCGCTGCCGGGCATCGATCCCGTCGCGCTGCAGCAGGTCGTCGACCTGACGCAGGACAATACGGGCGGCGGCGGCATCCTCAACGTCTTCAACACATTTTCGGGCGGTTCGCTCGAACGGATGAGCATCATCGCACTCGGCGTCATGCCCTATATCACGGCGTCGATCGTCATCCAGATGGCGGCCGCGCTGTCCCCGACCCTGAACGCGATCAAGAAAGAGGGCGAAAGCGGTCGGAAGAAGCTCAACCAGTATACGCGCTACGGCACGGTCGGCCTGACCACGGTCCAGGGCTATTTCCTCGCGGTCGGGCTCGAAAGCCTTGCGACCGCACAGGGCCAGCAGGTCATCGTCAGCGACAGCGTCATGCTGTTCCGGCTCGGCGCCGTGGTCAGCCTGGTCGGCGGCACGATGTTCCTGATGTGGCTGGGCGAGCAGATCACGTCGCGCGGTATCGGTAACGGCGTTTCGCTGATCATCATGGCGGGCATCGTCGCGATGATGCCGACCGAACTCATCCAGCTCTTCGCCTCGGGTCAGACCGGCGCCATCCCGACCGGTTATGTCGTCGGCTTCCTGCTGCTCTTCGTCGGCCTGATCTTCGGCATCTGCTTCATGGAGCGGGCGCAAAGGCGGGTCCTGATCCAGTATCCGAAGCGCGCGCAGCAGCGCGGCGGCATGACGCAGGAAAAATCGCATCTGCCGCTCAAGATCAACACGGCCGGCGTCATCCCGCCGATCTTCGCCTCGTCGCTGCTGCTGATGCCGCTGACCGTGGCGCAGTTCATGTCGGGCGGCGTGACCGATACGGCCTCGACCAGCAACGAGCTGCTGCTGACGATCACCAACGCGCTCGGCCGCGGCGGATCGCTCTATCTGCTGCTCTATGCCGGTATGATCATCTTCTTCTGCTTCTTCTACACCGCGGTCGTCTTCAATCCGGAAGAAACGGCGGACAATCTGAAGCGTTATGGCGGCTTCGTGCCGGGTATCCGCCCGGGCGAGCGGACGGCCGAATATCTCGACTATGTGCTGACGCGCATCACGGTGGTGGGGGCAGCGTATCTGACGCTGATTTGTCTGATACCGGAGTTCTTATCCACCCAGGCCGGGATTCAGGCCTTTGTGCTCGGCGGCACCAGCCTGCTCATCGTGGTCAATGTGACCATCGACACCGTCAGCCAGATACAAAGCCACTTGCTTGCGCACCAATATGGTGATCTGATCAAGAAGGCCAAATTGAAAGGCGGGGGACAGCGTCGGTGAATATCATTCTGTTGGGCCCGCCTGGTGCGGGTAAGGGCACCCAGGCGTCCAAGCTCGAAGACGAGCGCGGCATGGTCCAACTTTCCACCGGCGATATGCTGCGCGCCGCGGTAGCCGCGGAAACCCCGGTCGGCCTCAAGGCCAAGGATGTGATGGAACGCGGCGATCTCGTGTCAGACGAGATCGTGACCGGCATTCTCTCCGACCGGCTCGACGAAGACGACGTCAAGAGCGGTTTCATCCTGGACGGCTATCCGCGCACCGAAGCCCAGGCCCATTCGCTCGACGCGCTGCTCGCCGAAAAGGGCATGCCGCTCGATCATGTGATCGAACTGGTCGTCGACGAAGATGCGCTGGTCGAACGCATCACCGGCCGTTTCACCTGCGCCAATTGCGGCGAAGGCTATCACGACACGTTCAAGCTGCCCAAGGTAGAGGGCGTCTGCGATGTCTGCGGATCGACCGATTTCAAACGCCGCCCCGACGACAATGCCGAAACCGTGCGCACGCGGATGCAGGAATATCGCACCAAGACCGCGCCGATCATCCCGCATTACGAGCCCAAGGGCCTGGTCCGCCGGGTCGACGGCATGGCCGATATCGACACGGTCAGCGCGTCGATCGAGGCGATACTGGGCGGCGAATAGAAGCGTCCCCGTCATCTCCGCGGAAGCGGGGATCCCGCTTCCTCCACTCCTGTCGAACAGTTTTGCCGCCGGTCGAAGACATCGGGATTGCCGCTTTCGCGGGGACCACGGACATGTATGATGGCGGAATGAGGAAAAGCCTGCTTCTAGCCGCCGCATTCTGTTTCGCCGTACCGGCCGCCGCCGGCGCCGAAGTGACGTTATCGGATACCGGATTTACCGCGTCGAACAACGCCATGGTCGCGGCGGCGCCGGACGAGGTCTGGGCCGTGCTGATCGAACCCTCCCGCTATTGGAATCCCGATCACAGCTGGGGCGGGGACGCCGCGGCTTTCTCGCTCGATCCGGTCGCGGGCGGCTGTTTTTGCGAAGCGCTGCCGAACAACGGATCGGCCGAGCATATGCGCGTCGTGATGGTCCAGCCCGGCCAGACGCTGCGCCTCGCCGGGGCGCTCGGGCCGTTGCAGGGCGAGGGGCTTGCCGGTGCGCTGACCTGGCAGCTCGAACCGGTCGATGGCGGGACCCGCATCACCCAGACCTATTCGGTCGGCGGCCATATGCAGTTCGATCGCGAAACCTTTGCGCCGATCGTCGACGGCGTAGTGCGCGAACAGCTCGACCGGCTTGCCGCGCTCTTCTCGCCAACGGACTGACTGGTCACCGTTTTCCCGTCTGCTACACAGGCGTTGAGACCGGATCGAATCAACCGGCACGGGCGCGCTCTTTTGTTTCTTGGGAGGGGAGAAGACAATGGCGGTTAGCGATCATGTGGATCTCGAAGGCTTCATGGCGGGCGTCGAGAAGCGCAATCCGGGCCAGACCGAATTCATCCAGGCCGTGCGCGAAGTCGCGCAGGACATTTTCGATTTCATCGAGGACAAGGAAGAATATCACGAAGCGCAGATCCTGCGCCGGATCGCCGAGCCCGATCGGGTCGTCAGTTTCCGCGTTTGCTGGGAGGACGACAATCACAATATCCGCGTCCAGCGTGGCTGGCGCGTCCAGAACAACAATGCGATCGGCCCCTATAAGGGCGGCATCCGCTTCCACCCGACCGTCACCGAGAGCGTCCTCAAATTCCTCGCCTTCGAGCAGACCTTCAAGAATTCGCTGACCGGCCTGCCGATGGGCGGCGGCAAGGGCGGCGCCAATTTCAATCCCAGGGGCAAGTCGGACGCCGAAGTCATGCGTTTCTGCCAGTCCTTCATGACCGAACTCTATCGCCATATCGGCCCCGATACCGATGTCCCGGCCGGCGATATCGGCGTCGGCGGGCGCGAGATCGGCTATATGTTCGGCCAGTACAAGCGGGTCACGAATCGCTGGGAGGGCGTCCTCACGGGCAAGGCGATCGAATATGGCGGATCGCAGATGCGGCCCGAAGCGACCGGCTACGGCGCGGTGATCTTCCTCCACAATATGCTGACACATGCCGGGGAGGATATCGAAGGCAAGACGGCAGTGATCTCCGGGTCCGGCAATGTCGCGACCCACGCCGCCGAAAAATTCACCCAGCTGGGCGGCAAGGTGCTGACTCTTTCCGACAGCGGCGGGTTCATCCACGATCCCGACGGCATCGATCAGGACAAGATCGACTGGGTCAAGGAGCTGAAAAACGAACGCCGCGGCCGGATCAGCGAATATGCCGACCATTTCACCAATGCGAGTTTCCATGAAGGCGCGCGGCCCTGGAACGTGCCATGCGACGTGGCCTTGCCCTGCGCCACGCAGAATGAACTCAACGGAGACGAGGCCAGGGAACTCGTCGACAATGGCTGTATGGCCGTTGCCGAGGGCGCGAACATGCCGACGACCCTGGAAGGGGTCGAGGTGTTCCACGAGGCGCATATCATGTACGCGCCGGGCAAGGCGGCCAATGCCGGCGGGGTCGCCGTGTCGGGTCTCGAGATGAGCCAGAATTCCGAACGCGTCGTTTGGCACACCGAACGGCTCGGCGATCTCCTGCACGACATCATGACCGATATTCATGCCAAATGCGCCGAATATGGCGGCGGCGAGAATGGCGGCTATGTGAACTATGTGAAGGGCGCGAATATCGCGGGCTTCAAGAAGGTCGCGGACGCCATGCTCGCCTTCGGCGTCGTCTGAGCCGATCCATGCCCGCCGGCTATTCGGGAACGCCGCTCGCGAAAAAGCTCGGTTTCGTGGACGGGATGGCCGTCTGGCAATCGGGGCTGCCGGATACTGTCCGCACGGCGATCGAGGCGCAGGCCGATATTGCCTGGACATTGGGCCCGATGGACGCGCCGGTCGCCGCGCATATCTTCACGACAGAGCGGGCGGAGATGGAACGGCTGCTCGCGGAATTGCGAAAGTGCATGGCGCAGGACGGGTTCGTCTGGATGTCCTGGCCGAAAAAGGCGTCCAAGGTTCCGACCGACATCACCGAGGATGTGGTCCGTGAGGTCGCGCTGCCGATGGGGCTGGTCGATATCAAGGTCTGCGCTGTCGACGAGATCTGGTCCGGGCTGAAGCTGGTTATCCGCAAGGAGCTGCGCCGCTGATCGCGTGGCGGATCATGAATGTAACCGCAACGATACCCTAGCCGAACCTATTGCCGTACAGACACACTCTGCCAGGGAGGCAGCAATGTTCGAAGCGATCAATGACTGGTTTATGAGCCTCGGCGCCGAATATGGCGTCAATCCCTATATATTCGGCGCCATCTATGTCGGCGCGATCCCCTTCTTTCTGGCGACGGTCACCTGGATGGTCCGCCGCAAGCGCCGCGGCGAGGCGATCGCCTTTCAGATCATCATCGCCGGATTTCTCGCGATGTCGGCCTATATCTACCTGATCATCGCCGGCCGGAATCTCGCCTGGTGGGTCTATGCGATCATCGCCGCGCTGGTGATCTACAGCGTCTATTCGCTGATCCAGAAGGTGCGCGAACCCGCGCCCGAACCGGGTGGCGAATAGCGGCTTCGGAAAAACCAGTGCAATCAAAGAGATTGCACGGAACGGTCAAGGCGCAGTAACGCCGTCGGATGAACGCGAAAAAACCGCGGTTGCGCGCCCGGCTCAAGGAGCCAGTCGAAATCGGCTGGTGCGAGCTTGTCGACCTGCCGGACCTCGGCCTGTTCGGCATGCACGCCAAGATCGATACCGGCGCGCGCACCTCTTCGCTGCATGCGACGCGGATCAAGCCGTTCGAGCGCGACGGCAAACAATGGGTGCGGTTTCATTCGCCGCGCTCGGCGGGTCACGGGCCGCAGGATTGCGAGGCGCCGCTGCTCGAAACGCGTCAGATCACGAGTTCCAACGGCAGCAAGCAGACCCGCTACGTCATCCGGACGGTTGCCGAAATGGGGCCGCTCCGGTGGCGCGCCCAAATAACGCTTGCCAACCGGGCGACAATGGCGTTTCCCGTGCTTGTGGGACGCCGGGCGCTGAAGCGCGGCTTTCTCGTCAACAGCGGCAAGCGATGGTTGCTCGGCACGCCGCCGAAGGAGGGACACGGACCATGAAAATCGCCATGCTCGCGCGCAACGCGAATCTCTATTCGCACAAGCGCCTCGTCGAGGCCGCCGAAGAGCGCGGCCACACGCTGGACATATTGAACACGCTGCGCTGCACGATGAATATCGCGTCGCACCGGCCCAGCGTCCATTACAATGGCGAGAAGCTGGTCGGTTACGACGCGGTCATTCCGCGGATCGGTGCGTCGATCACCCATTACGGGCTGGCCGTGCTGCGCCAGTTCGAGATGATGGGCGTGTGGCCGCTCAACGAGAGCGTCGCGATCGGCCGCTCGCGCGACAAGCTCCGCTCGATGCAGATTTTTTCGAAACATGGCCTCGGCCTGCCGGTCACGGCCTTCGCCCACGATCCGAAACAGACCGAGGAAGTGCTGAAGATGGTCGGCGGCGCGCCGGCCGTCATCAAGCTGCTCGAAGGCACCCAGGGAATCGGCGTCGTGCTCGGCGAGACCGAGCAGTCGGCCAAGTCCGTGATCGAGGCGTTCCGCGGGGTCAATGTGAACATCCTCGTGCAGGAGTTCATCAAGGAAGCCGGATCGAGCGACATCCGCATCCTCGTCGTCGGCGGCAAGGTCGTCGCCTCGATGATGCGCACGGGTGCGGAAGGCGATTTCCGGTCCAATCTCCATCGCGGCGGATCGGCGAAGAGCATCAAGATCACGCCCGAGGAGCGTTCGACGGCGGTCCGCGCAGCCAAGGTGATGGGGCTCAATGTCGCCGGCGTCGACATCCTGCGCGCCAATCACGGACCGGTGATCATGGAGGTCAACAGTTCCCCCGGTCTCGAAGGTATCGAAAATGCCACCGGCAAGGACGTGGCCGGCATGATCATCGATTTCGTCGAAGCCAAGGCGCAGCCGGGAAAAACGAAGACCCGCGGCCAGGGCTGACGCCCGCTAGAGCACCTCGTCCTCGTCGAGCATGACGTCGGACAATATCGCATCGGTAATCTCGTCGACGCGATCGGCGACCGTGTCGAACCGCTTGACCTCGGCGACATGGATCAGCGCGTCCCCCTGATTGACGATGGGGAGCGTCGCATGGCCGATGATGATCCCGTCGATCGGGCTGCGAACGATCTCCTCCTCGTCCCCCGTCGGATCGCCGACCTTGGCGAGCGCCTGTCCTTCGGAGACGATCGCCCCGGCATGGGCGGTCAGGACGCAGACACCGCCGCGCGGCGCGCGCACCCAGGTGCTGCGCGTCGAGCGGGCCGGTGCCGGCATCGGCTTTTCGAGCCGCTTCGAATGGATCATGCCCATCGCGCACATGACGCGCATGATGCCGTTCACCCCGGTCCGGATGGAGAAATCGTCGAAGCGGAGGCCTTCGCCCGCTTCGTACAGCAGCATCTCGACGCCGGCATCAAGCGCGACCTGACGCAACGATTTCTCGCGCAGGGACGAGGTGATGACGGCCGGCGCACCGAACGCGAAGGCCAGCTCCTCGGCCTTGGGGCAATCCGGGCTGATCCGGATTTGCGGCAGATTCATCCGATGGATCGCCGCGGAATGCAGGTCGATCCCGAAATCGGCCCGTTCGATGATCTCGGTGCGGAACAGATAGGCGAGCTGCGAGGCGAGCGATCCGGCCGGAGAGCCGGGGAAGGAACGGTTGAGATCGCGGCGATCCGGCAGGTAGCGGCTGTTGCCGACGAAACCGTAGACATTGACGATCGGCACGCAGAGCAAGGTGCCGGATAGCGTCTTCGGCGAGACTTTCTTCAGCAGCCGCCGGACGATTTCCACGCCGGTGACCTCGTTGCCATGGATCGCGGCGCTGACGAACAGCACCGGTCCCGGTTTGGCGCCATGGACGATCCGGACCGGCAGGCTGACCTCATTGCCGGACGAGACCCTGCTGATCGGCAGATCGAACGCGCCCCTGCTTCCGGCGGGGACGCTGCCATCGGCGAAGGGGAAGGGTGGCGGGCGCTTTGCGGCTTGCGCAGGCGCGGGTCGGTCGGTCATATACGGTCCTCTGCGGGTAACGGTCTAGCGGTCAACGCGAAAACCCGCCAGCATGCTTGACACAACCGGGCGAAATTCCTATTTCGCTTTCATTCCGAAGACACCGGTCTACCCGGCGGCGCGATTCGTGCGTCCGTCGGGTTCGTTCGTTTTCGGTTCATGAAGCTTTGAGATGGGCGGCTTGCCGAGCCGCCTGTGGAGCAGGAGAACAACCACGTGGCACGTATCGCTGGGGTCAATATTCCGACCCATAAGCGCGTCGAAATCGCGCTCACCTATATCCATGGCATTGGCCCGACCACGGCCAAGAAGCTGACGGAACAGCTCGGCATTCCCGCCGAGCGCCGCGTCCAGGACCTGACCGACGCCGAAGTCGTGCAGATCCGCGAGGCGATTGACAATGATCATACCGTCGAGGGCGATCTTCGCCGCGAAACGGCGATGAACGTCAAGCGGCTGATGGACCTCGCCTGCTATCGCGGGCTCAGGCATCGCAAGGGCCTGCCGGTCCGCGGCCAGCGCACGCATACCAATGCGCGCACCCGCAAGGGCAAGGCCAAGCCGATCGCCGGCAAGAAGAAGTAGCGAGCGTTTGCGCGCTGCTCGATCGGCCGCGCGAACCGCTTTTCCAGGGATATCTAGGTAGGAATTGAAACCATGGCACGCGAACCGCAACGGGTTAAGCGACGTCAACGCAAGAACATCACATCGGGCGTCGCCCATGTGAATGCGACGTTCAACAATACGCTGATCACGATCACCGACGCACAGGGCAATGCCATCAGCTGGTCCTCGGCCGGCATGATGGGCTTCAAGGGCAGCCGCAAGTCGACGCCCTATGCCGCCCAGGTGGCCGCCGAAGATGCCGGCAAGAAGGCGCAGGAACATGGCGTCCGCACCTTGGAGGTCGAAGTGAAGGGTCCGGGTTCGGGCCGCGAATCGGCTCTCCGCGCACTGCAGGCGGTCGGTTTCACGATCACCTCGATCCGCGACGTGACCTCGATCCCGCATAACGGCGTCCGGCCGGCCAAGCGCCGCCGCGTCTGATTGCGCAACGGGAGGCGGTGGGCTCCGCGTCCCGAAATAGAACTGTTTTACAGGCAGAGGCCAGCCCCGCCTCCGCCACACCGCCAAGGGGAATACCGTGTCCGTTAACATGAAAAACTGGCAAGAGCTCAAGAAGCCCAATGGTCTGGAAAAGAAAGCCGGCGGCGATGCCGCCCGCAAGGCGACCTTCGTCGCCGAGCCGCTCGAGCGCGGGTTCGGCCTGACGCTCGGCAACGCGCTGCGTCGTACCCTGCTCTCGTCGCTGCAGGGCGCCGCGATCACCTCGATCAAGATCGAAAATGTGCTGCACGAATTTTCCTCGCTTGCCGGCGTGCGCGAGGACGTCACCGACATCGTCCTCAACATCAAGCAGGTCGCGATCGCAATGGAATCGGAAGGCACGAAGCGCCTCCAGCTGTCCGCCACCGGCCCCGCGGATGTGAAGGCCGGCGACATCACGACCTCGGGCGATATCGAGATCCGCAACCCGGATCAGCTGATCTGTCATCTCGACGAGGGCGCGACGCTCAACATGGAGCTGACCGCCAGCACCGGCAAAGGCTATGTGCCGGCCGCGCAGAACCGTCCGGCGGACGCGCCGATCGGCCTGATCCCGGTCGACAGCCTCTATTCGCCGGTGAGCCAGGTCGCCTACAAGGTCGAGAACACCCGCGTCGGGCAGGAGCTTGACTATGACAAGCTGACCCTGACCATCGAAACCGACGGCACGGTGGCTCCGGAAGATGCTCTGGCTTACGCAGCCCGCATCTTGCAGGACCAGCTCCAGCTCTTCGTCCATTTCGACGAGGAACTGCCGGCACCGACCCAGACGATCGGCGAACCGGCTGCCCCGGGCATGCTCGGCGGCGCCGCCGCGGAAGGCGACACCAACCAGCTCAACCGTTACCTTCTCAAGAAGGTCGACGAACTGGAGCTTTCGGTGCGCTCGGCCAACTGCCTGAAGAACGACAATATCATCTATATTGGCGATCTCGTGCAGAAGACCGAAGCCGAGATGCTGCGGACGCCGAATTTCGGCCGCAAGTCGCTGAACGAGATCAAGGAAGTCCTCGCCACCATGGGCTTGCGCCTCGGCATGGACATCCCCGGCTGGCCGCCCGAGAATATCGAGGAAATGGCCAAGAAGCTCGAACAGGAACTTCTTGGTTAGGTAAAACGGCACCGGCCCACTCCCCCTCCCGACCTCCCAATAAGTTTATCCTGTGGGAGGTCGGGAGGGGGAGTGGGCCGGTGCCGCGACCGCCGAAAGGCGGGAAAAGGGAAATGGCGGCGCCCATAACTGCCGCCTGCTCTTGGGTACCTAAAACGGCCCCTGAACGAACGAAGGAAATGAACCATGCGTCACAAAAAAGCGCACCGTAAACTCAACCGCACGTCGAGCCATCGCAAGGCGATGCTCCGCAACATGGCGGCCGGGCTCATCAAGCATGAGCAGATCCTGACGACCGTGCCCAAGGCCAAGGAACTCCGGCCCTATGTGGAGAAGCTCGTCACGCTGGCGAAGAAGGGCGGCCTTTCGAACCGCCGCCTCGCCCAGTCGCGGCTGATGGACGAGACTCAACTCAAGAAGCTCTTCGACGTGCTGGCCGAGCGCTATGCCGATCGCGAAGGCGGCTATACCCGCGTCATCAAGGCCGGCTATCGCATGTCCGATTCCTCGCCGATGGCCGTCGTCGAATTCGTCGACCGCGACGAAGACGCCAGGGGCCAGGATTCCGGTCCCGTCGAAATGGACGAGGACGAATTCGAGGACGCCGCGGCCTAGTATCGCGTCATCCCGGCGTTCGCCGGAATGACAAAAGCTATGGGCAAACGGGATTGCACAGGGGACCGCGGCTGCTAGGCTCGCGGTCCCTTTTCATTTCGAGGTGCCCGATGTCCTCTACCCGCCTGCTTCTTCCGCTTCTCGCCATTGCCGCTCCCGCCATGGCCTTCGCCCAGGAATCCGCGCCGATGGAAACGCCCCTCGATTATCCCGAAACGGCGCGCGGCGACGTCGTCGAAGAACAGTTCGGGGTGGCGGTTGTTGATCCCTATCGCTGGCTCGAGAACGACGTCCGCAACGATACCGCCGTGCGCGACTGGGTGACCGCGCAAAATGCGGTGACCGATGCCTATCTCGAAACGCTGCCCGGGCGCGATGCAATCGCGGCGCGGCTGACCGAGCTGTGGAACTACGAACGCGTCGGAATTCCGGAGAAGCGCGGCAACCGGTATTTCTATACGCGCAATGACGGCCTGCAGAACCAGTCCGTCCTCTATATGCGCGACGGGCTGGACGGCGAGCCCCGGCTGCTGATCGATCCCAATGAATGGTCGGACGACGATGCTACCGCGATGGCGCAATGGGTGCCGTCGCCCAGCGGCCGCTACATCGCCTATGGTGTGCAGGACGGCGGCACGGACTGGCGGACGATCCGCGTGCTCGACGTGGAGAGCGGCGAGACGCTGGCCGACACGGTCGAATGGGCGAAGTTCACCAATATCAGCTGGGTCGAGGGCGGCGCGGGCTTCTTCTATTCGCGCTTCCCGGCGCCCGATGCCGAGGGCGAGTTCCAGTCGCTCAATATGAACCAGGCCGTCTATTATCACGCCATCGGCACGGCGCAGACCGAAGACCGGCTCGTCTATGCGACACAAGACCGGCCCGCGCTCAATCATTTCGCCGAAGTCACCGACGACAAGCGCTGGCTGCTCATCTATTCGTCCGAAGGCACCGACGATCGCTACGAGGTCGTCCTTGGAGATCTGAGCGCCGACGATGTGCCTACACGGACAATCGTTCCCGGTTTCGAGCATAATTGGGAGCTGGCCGGATCCGATGGCGACCGGCTCTATTTCGTCACCAACAGCGAAGCGCCGCGCGAGCGGATCGTCCGGATGGACGTGTCCGGCGACAGTCCGGTAGTGACCGAGATCGTCGCCGAGGGCGAAGCCACGCTGGAGGGCGCGTCGCTCGTCGGCGACCGGCTGATCGCCAATTATCTGGTCGATGCGCGCAACGAGGCGCGGGTCTTCGACCGCGAGGGCAACCGCGTCGCGACGGTGGAGTTGCCCGGCATCGGCAGTACGGACGGCTTTGGCGGCGAGCTCGGCGATCCGGAAACCTTCTTCTCCTTTACGAGCTTTGCGACGCCGACGGCGATCTACCGCTATGACAGCGCGACCGGCGAGGTATCGCCCTTCGCCGTGCCGGATGTGCCGTTCAACTCGGAAGACTATACGGTCGCCCAGCGCTTCTACACGTCGCGCGACGGCACGCGCGTGCCGATGTTCATCGTCCACCGCGCCGATATCGATCATTCCGATCCGCGTCCGACGCTGCTTTACGGCTATGGCGGGTTCAACATCTCGATCACCCCGGCGTTCAGCCCCGGCCGCCTGCAATGGATGGAAATGGGCGGCATATTCGCGCTTGCCAATCTGCGCGGCGGCGGCGAATATGGCGCGGAGTGGCACGATGCGGGCCGCTTGCAGAACAAGCAGAATGTGTTCGACGATATGATCGCGGCCGGCGAATATCTGATCGCGGAAGGGATCACATCGGCCGACCAGCTGGCCGTGCAGGGGCGCTCCAATGGCGGCCTTCTCGTCGGCGCGGTCGTCAACCAGCGGCCGGACCTGTTCGCGGTCGGCCTGCCGGCTGTGGGCGTGATGGACATGCTGCGCTTCGACCGGTTCACCGCCGGTCGCTACTGGGTCGACGATTATGGCTATCCGAACCGCGAAGAGGATTTCCGGACGCTCTACGCCTATTCGCCCTATCACAATATTCCCGAGACCGGCGATTTCCCCGCGATCATGGTGACGACCGCCGATACCGACGACCGCGTCGTGCCCGGGCACAGCTTCAAATATACCGCCGCGCTCCAGCATGCCGATCTTGGCGACCGGCCGCACCTGATCCGCATCGAAACCCGCGCCGGCCACGGCTCGGGACGGCCGACGAGCCAGCTCATCGCCGAATATGCGGACCTCTGGGCCTTTACCGCGCGCTGGACCGGTTTGGATGTGCCCGGGGACGAATAGCCGACGGCCGGTCTATCCGCCGATACGCGCGACGATCGCGTCGAGCGCCGGATCCCGGCCGGCGACATACTGCGCCCATGTCATGTCGACGGGCAGGTCGGGCTGCAAATCGTCGATGCTGAGATCGAAACAATAGGTTTGGTCGGGGCAAGGCGCCGGGGAGTAGCTGTGCGCGCCATTGGCGAAATGCGCCGAGATTCCTGAGTTGGGCAATATGATGTTGCCGCCCTCCGCCCAGTAATCCAGAGCGTCACCGACCGGTTCGCCGACGATTGTTACATCGCCTGCTTCCTGCCATCGGGCGGCGATCGTCAGGCCGGCCGAAAAGGTTGCGCGTCCGGTTATGACGAAGCGGGCCAGCCCGCGGCTTTCCTCTTCGAGCGCGGCCATCAGCTCTTCGAAGAGCGAGCCGTCGCCGCCCGTGTTGAATCGCACGTCCAGTGCCAACGCAGCGGGCCGGTCCTCGCGTAAATCGGCGAGCAGCCGTTCGCCGAAGTCGGAGATCGATTCGGCATCCATCGCCTCGGCGCGGTTGATCTGGACGTAGAGCAGACCGGAATCTTCGAACCGCCGATACCAATAATTCTGATCGGGACGGCTCAGATAGTCGGGAAGCTGGCTGTTCCGCTCAAGAACCTGCTGCCAGCCCGGCTCGGTTTCCGCCAGCGGCGTCAGGTCGTGCCAGGCTTCGATCACCTCTTCGGATCGGGGCGTGTCTTGTCGCTGGAACACGACCGACCCCTCCGTCGCGCAGTCGGAAAGATCGAACGCGACGGACGGGTTGGTATCGACGATACCGAGGCCGGTAAGCGCATCCGCGCTCGTCAGAAAATAGACGCTCTTATAGTCCGTCCAGGAGTCATTGCCGGCGAACGCCGTAGCCGCAGCTTCGCGCGCCGTTTCAGGATCGACACCGGCAATAGTCTCGACACGGCAGCCCAGATAATGCGCATATTGATCGCTGGCCCGCACTATCCGCAACTCATCGCCGAACCACCAGAGCCGGATCGGAAGCCGGTCGAGCACCGTCTTGCGGCGCAGCAGGTAGAGTCGGGTATGCGCGTTTCCCGAAAGAGCGACCGCGCGGGACAGGGCGATCATGATTTCAGGATCGGTCCGTTCGGCAATTCCGGCCGAAACGTTCGCCATGCGTTCGAGGAATTCCCGCCGCGCCGACGGCGAAAGGGTGCGGTCGAAGCGCAGGAAGCGGTTGGACAATGCGTCGATATCCTGCAGCCATGCCTGCTGTCGATTGGCCGGTTCGGGATAATCGGGAATTGGCGTCAACGCGACAGGCATATCGTCGCCACCTTCGTGCCAGAAGCCACTCAGCGCATCGGCGTTTCGGGCCAGCGAGATTTCGGGCGGCGCCTCCCACGGCCCGTCCACGGTCAATGCGATGCCATCCTCTGTGGTCCGGAAATCGGTTAGCGGTATAATGGAACCGAGCGCGACAAGCTCGTGAGGCCCCGCGCCGTCCGCCGCAATCCGCATGGACACGTAAAGCGGCCAGCGCGGCGTCTCAATCTCGCCTTCCCATTCGCCAGCAAAATCATGAGAGGCGTTCACATGGCGCGCGGGAGCGGCCGGGTCGGAGGCCTGATGGGCGCTTGCCGTGCAGGATAGCGCGAGCAAGGCGGCGATACCGATTTTAGGACATTGCATAATTCTCTCCCATCTTGTCCGGCGGTGCGATGTCCAGCCGTCAGTGGATTAACGATGCCTGTCGTAATACTGTACTAGAGACCTATGTCAACAACACACTCATCATTCATACTAATGGCACTTTAGATTAACAGCGCCCTACGAACGGGTTCAGACCGTACTCAGCGCGGCTCCCCTAAACGGTACTCGGTTCTTCGCGAACCGTGTGCAGTAAAGGAGCCGCGCAATGAATTATCTTGGAAAGACCCTGATGGGTGCCACCGCCGCGACCGCGCTTGCCGTCGCCGCGCCCGCCCAGGCCCGCGACAATGACGGCATCGATGCCGGGGACGTGCTCGCCGGCGTTCTGGTCCTTGGCGGTATCGCCGCGGTCGCGGCCGCGATCGACGATGACGACGATGACCGGTACGAGCGCCGCCATGGCCGCTATGACAATTACGACCGCCGTTACAACCGGCACTATGGCCAGCGGCTGCGCCCGCGCCAGGCTGTCCGCCAGTGTCGCCGCGCGGCCCGCCATGAGGCCTCCCGCTACGGCCGGGCGCGCGTGACCGAGATCACCGAGGTCGATCGCCGGCGCGATGGCTATCGGGTCCGGGGCCGGTTGCTCGTCGAAGAGGGCCGCTACGGCCGCCGCGGCTATTATCGCCACGCCGATTATGACCGCGGCCGGTTCACCTGCCGGATCCGCTACGGTCAGATCGATCGATTGAGAGTGCGCGGCCTCGACTAGATCGGGCCGTCAGCATGGAAGGGGCGCGGGACAGGCATGGGTTCCGCGCCCTTTTTCGTTGTGGGTCAGGCGGCCTTGTCCCGCCGCGCGGCCCGGGCGTCCTCGATATCGCCGCCAAGGCCGAGCACCGCCAGTATCTCTTCCTGGCTGCGCATCTCGCGCTCGATCACGCTGCACAGTTCCAGGCCGCCGAAACCGTTTTCGATCTCGCCGCGCGCATAGGACACGCTCTTGCGCCCGTCGACGAACGATCCACGTTTTTCCTCGCTCGCCGGCAGCGGATAATGGGTCCCGAAGGCGTCGCCCGCCGAGCTGCCGACGATATTGTTGTTCTTGTCGAGCAGCAGGAAACGATCGCCCTTGCGGCCGTTCTGGTGCAGCAACTTCTGCGTCGTGACGATCGACTGGGCGTAGCGGGCCCAGTCATATTCGAGATAGAGCGCCCCGATCGCCTCGCCGCCGTCGAGGCCGTTTTCGCGGACGCCGCAGACGAAGAGGACGCAGGGCCGGTCGTTGCCCTGCGGGTTGAGCCAGATCTCGTCGGCCGACCATTCGTCCGCGCTCCGGCTGTTGATCGCGCGCTCGAACTGGGGCTGACCTTTCAGGTTGAAGGTCATGAAGGTCGGGTTCTCCTCGATGCTCATCCGGATTTCGCCGGTTTTCGAAACGAGGAAGGCGTTGCGGAAAAAGTCGGAAAAGGCGAACTGCATGTTTAGCCGCTCGCGCGCCGCCGCCGCTTTGTCGCTGTCATCGGGATCGAGAATATGGGCGCGGATGCTGGGTTCGGTCGCGAGGATGCGCAGGTCAATGCTGCGGGCGGAAAGGCCGCGCAGCGCGAGGTCGTTGATCGTGTGCGCGAGATCGGCCAGCCGCGCGCCTTCCAGCTCGTCGACCAGCTCGTCCACGATGCGCGAGCTCGTCGCGAGCCGGTCCATGATCGTCTGGCGAAAATTGCTGGCCGCGTTGGCCGCGCTGGTGGCGAGCGATTTCACCTCCTGCGCGACGACGGCGAAACCGCGGCCGGCTTCCCCGGAGCGCGCCGCCTCGATCGTCGCGTTGAGGGCCAGCATCTTGGTCTGCTGCGCGATCTTGTCGCTCGCCGTCGCATAGCGGCCGGTCTCCTCTTCGAGGAGGTCGAGCAGGGCTTTGATGCGTCTGGGCATGGGCGCTCCCGGATAAATCGGTGAAAACCAGCCTAATTCGGAAATGCTAAGCCGGGGTTAACCATCGGTGCTCAGTCGGCGGCGTGTTGCTGGACAGAAGGGGCCTTCAAATCTATTGGCTTGCCATGACAATCCAGCCATCCGAATCCATCCTCATCGTCGATTTCGGCAGCCAGGTGACGCAGCTGATCGCCCGGCGCGTCCGCGAAGCCGGCGTCTATTCCGAGATCGCGCCCTTCAACGCGGCCGAGGCGGCGTTCAAGCGCCTGAAGCCAAAGGGCATCATCCTCTCCGGCAGCCCGGCCTCGGTGCCCGAGGCGGACAGCCCGCGCGCGCCCGATATCGTCTTCGAAAGCGGCCTGCCGATCCTCGGCATCTGTTACGGCCAGCAGGTGATGACCGAACAGCTCGGCGGCAAGGTCGAGGCGGGCGACAGCGGCGAATTCGGCCGGGCCTTTATCGACATTTCGGACGATTGCGTGCTGTTCGACGGCCTGTGGAAGACCGGCGAGACGCACCAGGTCTGGATGAGCCATGGCGACAAGGTCACCCGGTTCGCCGAGGGCTTCCGGATCGTCGCGACGACGGAAGGCGCGCCCTTCGCGCTGATCGCCGACGATAAGCGCCGCTATTACGGCACCCAGTTCCACCCCGAAGTCGTGCACACGCCGGACGGCGCGAAGCTGCTCGCCAATTTCGTCCGCCATGTCTGCGGCTGCGCGGGCGACTGGACGATGGCCGAGTTCAAGGCGACGAAAATCGCCGAGATCCGCGAACAGGTCGGCGACGGGAAAGTGATCTGCGGGCTGTCGGGCGGCGTCGACAGCGCGGTTGCCGCGGTGCTGATTCACGAGGCGATCGGCGAGCAGCTGACCTGCGTCTTCGTCGATCACGGCCTGATGCGGATGGGCGAGGCCGAGCAGGTCGTCTCGCTGTTCAAGGGCAGCTACAATATCCCGCTCGTCCATGTGAACGCCGAGACCTTGTTCCTCAACGGCCTCAAGGGCGAGAGCGATCCGGAAAAGAAGCGCAAATTCATCGGCAAGACCTTCATCGACGTGTTCGAGGACGAGGCGAAGAAGATCGGCGGCGCGGATTTCCTCGCCCAGGGCACGCTCTATCCCGATGTGATCGAGAGCGTCAGCTTCACCGGCGGGCCGTCTGTGACGATCAAATCGCACCATAATGTCGGCGGGCTTCCCGAGCGGATGAACATGCAGCTCGTCGAGCCATTGCGCGAGCTGTTCAAAGACGAGGTGCGTGAACTCGGCCGCGAACTCGGCCTGCCCGACGCGTTCGTCGGCCGCCACCCGTTCCCGGGCCCGGGCCTCGCGATCCGCATCCCCGGCGAGGTGACCAAGGAACGCTGCGACATATTGCGCAAGGCCGATGCGATCTACCTGGAGGAAATCCGCAACGCCGGGCTCTACGACGCGATCTGGCAGGCCTTCGCCGTGCTGCTCCCGGTCAAGACCGTGGGCGTGATGGGCGACGGGCGCACTTATGACAGCGTCTGCGGCCTGCGCGCGGTAACGAGCACCGACGGCATGACCGCCGATGTCTACCCCTTCGACGCCAGCTTCCTGACCCGCGTGGCGACGCGCATCGTCAACGAGGTGAAGGGGATTAACCGGGTGGTGTATGATTATACGAGCAAGCCGCCGGGGACGATCGAGTGGGAGTGATTAAGTTTGCCAGTATTCCAAATCGGGCAACATTTTTCGATCGATTGGTCCTTCAATAGTCCAAATACAAAGGTCGAACTCCTTTTTTGATCGGTATAAACTCACGGCCCTGTGGTTCTTGTCCAGAATCAGGCGATCATGTTCTCCCAACGCATAGCATGGTACGGACATAGTTAGTTCGCAATCAGTGACATCCGGCTCAATGTTCGTCTCAACTTTAGTGGGAAATTGCTGTTCTTTGACCCGAAGTGGAGTTGCTGAGGCGCAAAATCCGTTCGCGTACGAGCCGTCTCCGTTTTTCCGCCATGGTGTGTAGTATTCACCTAACTTGTCTCTATCACTAAGATTTGTGCGGCTGATGATTGGATTAAAGGTTGCGAGCAGAACCCAATTCATTGTGACATCGATGTCAGTGAATGTTTGAAGGAATCTGTTTAGGTCCATGCTCATTCATCACTCCCCGAACAAATCCGAGTGCGTGCCCGTCCGCGCCAGCAGCAGTTCCGTCTCGCTCATCCGATAGAGCAATAGCCAGTCTGGCTCGATATGCAGGTCGCGCCAACCGGCCCATTCGCCCTTGAGCGGATGATCGCGCAGGCGCGGGTCGAGTGGCTCGCCGGCCAGCAGCATTCCGATGACGGCCTTGAGCTTGGCCATCTTCTTGCCGCGCTTCGCCATTCGCTTGACGTCCTTCTTGAACGCCGTCGAACGGACGGGTGCGCGCACGGGCTAAATGCCGAGTTCGTCGAACAGTTCGTCGGCGCTGTCAAAAGCTTCGCTTTTGCCGCTTTCGAGTTCGGCCATGGCCGCCCGGCTTTCGGTATTGGGTACTTTCACATCGAAAGGCAGCCGCTTCTCCTCCGCGACACGGCGGAGCATCAGGCGAATGGCGTCGGACATAGACAGGCCCATCGCCGCGAGCGCGGCAGTAGCCGCCTCTTTGGTATCGCCATCGATCCGGGCGCGGACGCTTTCGTCGGCGGACATGTTCCCTGCTCCTTTTGTGGGGCTAATGTAGCTACAACTACCCGAATTGCAATATAGGGCCATTGAAAAATATGCTACTTGCACGGGTAAATCCTCAATCCATACTAATCCCATGCAACTTCCTCTCGGCCCCGATCCGCGCACCGAAATCCTCCAGCACACGCATGACCGGCTGATCGCGCATTTCGGGCGCGTTATCCGGCCTCCGGAGAAGCGGCGCGATCCGGTCTGGGTGCTTGTCCAAGGGGTGATCGGGGCGCGGACGAAGACGATCCATTCGAACCGATCGGCCGACGAAATGCTCGCACATTTCGGCTCCTGGGAGGCGGTCGCGGCGGCGCCGGAGGACGAGCTGCTGCCGTTTCTCGAAACCGCCACCTTTCCCCAGCTGATGGCCGAGCGGCTCAAGGCGTGTCTCGAGGCAATTGTCGCGCGGCGCGGTAGAGTGGATCTCGATCATCTGGGGGAAATGTCCACCGACGCGGCGATGGCCTGGCTCGAAAGCCTGCCCGGTGTTGCGCGCAAGGTCAGCGCCGGGGTGATGAACGCCAGCACGTTCAATCGCAAGGCGCTCGTCATCGATTCCAATCATCGCCGCGTGATCCAGCGCATGGGTCTCGTCCCGGCCAAGGCCGATACGGCGCGCGCCTATGACGCGCTGATGCCGGTGCTGCCGGCCGACTGGTCGGCGGTGGATGTCGACGAGCATCATCTGCTCGTGAAGCGTGTCGGCCAGCGATATTGTCGGCCGCACGAGCGGCATTGCGCCGCCTGTCCCGCTCGCCCCGATTGCCGGACCGGGATGGCCAAGACACGGTAACACCATGCCGGTGCTCGTCATTGCGAGGAGGCCCGAACTCGTTTCGGGGCGACGCGGCAATCCAGTGTGGTGCGCGCTGCTCTGGATTGCTTCCCCCGGCTCAAGACTGGGGTCGCAATGACGAGCGTGTCGCAAAACCCTTCAAATGTAGGAAAATCTGGCATAGCCAAGAGGGTGCCGGATCCCCGGACGGAAAGGAGCGCAGACGGCCATGATATCGGAATCGGCATCTTCGAAATCGGTGGCTGTGTGTGAACTGTGTGAACTTATTCAGGTTCGATCCTCAAAAGATGAACAAGAGGACCCGACCACCCCCGGCGCGTGTCAACCCGTGTCAACCGGCTGCCGGGCGTCCGGCTCGGCGACCGCATGACCGACTCGGCTCTCCTCCCGCCCGCAGACGTCGAGACCGTGTTCCGCCGGCTTTCCGAGGCGATGCCGGGGCGGTCTGAGCGCGCCAAGGGGCCGAAGGGGCAGCCCGATGCGTTTCGCTCCTGCATTTCCTGCATGCTCTCGGCCCAGTCGCTCGACAGTAATACGGCCAAGGCCTGCCGCGCGCTCTTCGCGCTGGCCCAGACCCCGGCCGAGATGCTCGCCCTGTCCGACGAGGAGATCGTCGATGCGATCAGGCCCGCCGGGCTCTACAACAACAAGGCGCGGGCGATTCGCAAATTCTGCCGGCAATTGCTCGACGAGCATGACGGCATCGTGCCCGATACGCGCAAGGGCCTGCTCGCCATGCACGGGATCGGCCGGAAATGCGCCGATATCGTGCTGAGCTTCACCTTCGGCGAGGATGCGATCGCCGTCGATACCCATGTCGGCCGGGTCTGCGACCGGATCGGCCTCGCGCGCGGCCCGACCGAGGCCAAGATCGCCGAGATACTGGACGATCGCGCGCCCGACTGGGCCAAGGAGGAAGGGCATTTCTGGCTGATCCAGCTCGGCAAGCGCATCTGCAAATCCCGCCGCCCCCAATGCGAACGCTGCCCGGTGAACGATCTGTGCCAATATTATGGGGGCGAAGCGGATGGCTGATTCCGGACCGAAGCTCTCCGTAGCCGGCAGGGCGGATCGCGATGCCGTGATTGGCCTATGGCGCGATTGCGCGCTGACCCGCCCCTGGAACGATCCGGTGGCGGATTTCGCGGCTGCCATCGGCAATCCGACCTCCGATATCCTGCTGCTGGCCGAGGGCGATACGCCGATCGCCACCGTCATGGTGGGTTTCGACGGTCATCGCGGCTGGGTCTATTATCTCGCCGTCCATCCCGGCCATCGCCGCAGAGGGCTCGGCGGGCGGATGATGAAGGCCGCGGAAGCGTGGCTGCGCGAGCGCGGCTCACCGAAGATCCAGCTGATGGTGCGCAGCGACAACGCGGATGTGATCGCCTTTTACGAAGCGCTGGGGCTGGAGCGGCAGGATGTCGTGACCTTGGGGCGCCGGCTCGACCACGAAACCGGGGCTTGAGGCCGTAACTGCGGGAGCGTAACCAGCCGCCATGAAGGTAAAATACCGTGTCATCCATCAATCGAAATCGATCTGGCAGGCGCTGGCGCGCGGCCGATCCTGGACCGAATGGTATCTGGCCCAGCACAAGGGCTGGTTCGGCTGGAGGACGCTCGGCACCTTCCCGACGGTCGAAGAGGCCGAGCAGGCCTGCGCCGAACATGCCAAGGGCGAGCTGCTGAATTGCGGATCGCGGATCGTCTCCGAATTCGCCGAGAAGGACTAGGATGACGCCGACCGCGAAAATCCTGCTTTTGGGTTCGGGCGAGCTCGGCAAGGAGTTCGTCATCTCCAGCCAGCGGCTGGGCTGCCATGTGATCGCCTGCGATTCATACGATAACGCGCCGGCGATGCAGGTGGCCGACGAACGCGAGGTCTTTTCGATGCTCGACGGCGCGGCGCTGGGCGCGGTGATTGAGAAACACGCGCCCGATTTCATCGTCCCCGAGATCGAGGCGATCCGGACCGAGGTGCTGGCCGACTATGAGGAACGCGGCTTCCAGGTCGTGCCGTCCGCCCGGGCGGCACGGATGACGATGAACCGCGATGCGATCCGCGATCTCGCGTCGGAGGAGCTGGGCCTCCGAACCTCGGCCTACCGCTATGCCGAAAGTCGGGAGGAGCTGCATGCCGCCGCGCAGGCTGTTGGCGTGCCGCTCGTCGTCAAGCCGGTCATGTCCTCTTCGGGCAAGGGGCAGAGCACGGTGCGCGAGATGGAGGAGGTCGATGCCGCCTGGGACTATGCGGCGGACGGCATGCGCGGCGACCGGCAGCGGGTGATTGCCGAGGCGTTCGTCGATTTCGATTACGAGATCACGCTGCTGACCGTGCGCGCGAAGGACGGCGTGCATTTCTGTCCGCCGATCGGCCATCGCCAGAAACGCGGCGATTATCGCGAGAGCTGGCAGCCGGCCGCTATGTCCGATGCTGCGCTGGCCGAGGCGCAGGCGATGGCGGCCAAGGTCGTCGAGGCTCTGGGCGGGCGGGGAAGCGGACAAGGGATTTTTGGCGTAGAATTTTTCGTGAAGGGCGACGACGTCATCTTTTCAGAGCTGTCGCCGCGCCCGCACGATACGGGCATGGTGACCCTGGTGTCGCAGGATCTGAACGAGTTCGATCTCCATGCCCGGGCGATCCTCGGTCTGCCGATCCCGGCCATCGAGACGAAGGGCGCTTCGGCGAGCGCGGTGATCCTCGCCGATCGCGATGCCGAGGATTTCGCGATCGCGGGTGTGGACGAGGCGCTGGGCAAGGCGGGCGATGGCTGCCATATCGACGTCCGGCTGTTCGGCAAGCCGGTCACCCGGCCCTGGCGGCGCATGGGCGTGGCGCTGGCGCGGCTCGACAACGGCACCGTCGAGGAAGCGCGTGCAGCCGCTATCGACGCCGCTTCGTGCGTCGAAATTGTATATGGAGACGAATGAGATGGATCCCGTTCTGTATGGCATCCCGAATTGCGACAGCATCAAGAAGGCGCGCAAATGGCTGGAACGCCGCGGGGTCAATTATGCGTTTCACGACTACAAGAAGGCCGGCATCACCGAGGACAAGCTGCGCGCGTGGTCGGGCGAGGTCGGCTGGGAGGTGCTGCTCAACAAGCGCGGCACGACCTTTCGCGAACTGCCCGACGAGATGAAGGCCGATGTCGACGAGGATATCGCGGTCGCGCTCATGCTCTCGCATCCCTCGATGATCAAACGCCCGGTGCTGGAAAGCGAAGGGCCGCTGATCGTCGGCTTCCGGGGCGGCGAATATGAAACGGCGCTGGGGCTCGAGCCCGAGTGATCGCCGACGGGCGTTGATGGGACAAGAAGACCGTCCAGTTCGGCCGGCGGCCCTTTCACGGGAGACTGAGAGCCCCTAGATCGTAGGGAGGCACGAGGCTTTCACCCGATCGAAAGGAAATCCCATGGTCAGCGCAAAATGGAACGGGGCAATCATCGCCGAGAGTGACGAGACGGTCGTCGTCGAGGGCAATCACTATTTTCCGCGCGCGTCGGTGAAGCCCGAATATCTGCGGCCCAGCGACACGACGAGCGGCTGCCCCTGGAAAGGCACGGCCTCCTATCATTCGCTGGAAGTCGGCGGCGAGACGAACAAGGACGCGGCCTGGTATTATCCGAACCCGAAAGAGGCTGCGGCCGAGATCAAGGACCGGATCGCCTTCTGGAAAGGCGTCGAGGTCGGATAAGGCCGGCTATTCCTCGCCCGTCGCGCGCTCGATCACCTGGTCTTCGCGATAGGCCTGCATCACCTCTTCGAGATCGCCCGCATCGTCGGCTTCAGCCTGCTCGGGCGTATTCAGCCGGTCGCCCTCCTCGGGCGCGAGACAGACTTCGGCGCGCACCGGCAGATGGTCCGAACCCACCGCATCCCCGGTGCTCAGGCTGTAAAGGCCGAATTCCTCGGTGAAGAAGACATGGTCGAGCGGCCAGCGAAAGGCCGGGAGCGCGGCGGGAAAGGTCGCATAAAAGCCGCGCCCGACGCGCGGGTCGACATAGCGCCCGACCCGGCGGAACAGCTGCGAGGTTTCCGACCAGCCGACATCGTTGAAATCGCCGACGGTGAAGGTCGGCATGCCGCTGTTGCGCGTCATCATCGCGGCGATTGCGATCTCGGCATCGCGCTCCTCGGTGTCCTGGCCAGGGTGCGGCGGACGCGGGTGGAGCGCGGCGACGCGGAAGGCAAGGCCGGCGCGGGTGCGCAATTCGCCGTGGAAGGAGGGCGTCCCCGGCTCGGTCAGATTGACCATCTCGCCGCTGTCGACCGGCAGCCGGCTGGCGAAGATCATCCCGTATGTGTTCGGGAGCGGCGCTTCGAACCGGTGCGGAAAATCGGCGAGCACCGGCTCCATCGCCTCCCGCCAGCCTGTGTCGGTTTCCATCAGGAGCAGCAGATCGGGCTGCTCGCGCCGGACCAGCTCCAGCGTACGCCCGAAATCGCGATTGTCCTGCAGGACGTTGAGGCTCAGCGTGGTGAAGCAATGCGCCTCGCGCTCGGCGCCGGCGATATCGATCCTCTCGGCCTCGACGCGCGCGAGCATCGTATAGGGAAAGATATGGCCGGCCTGATAGGCCAGGGCGGCGGCGAGGAGGGCGGCGATCGGCCAGCGAAATCGGAAATGGAGGAACAGCATCGCGAGGAGAGTCAGTCCGCCGACCGTCAGCACGGCGAGCCGCGGAAAATCCCATGCCCGGATCCACCATTGGTTGGAAGGGACCGCACTGGCGATGGTGACCAGTATCACGAGACCGGCAACCACGATCAGCGCCCAGATGCCGATCTTTCGCCAGGGGAAACCGCTATCCTGTACCGATGCCGTCAATGCACGCCCCTCATTTCCCGATATGCCCAAAAACCCGCCAAACCCGACTTCGTTCCGATAGCTGGCCAATTCCTCTCGAGAAAGCTAAACCGCCGCCATGTCCACGACCTATACGCTCGACACCAAGACCGACCGCGCGCATCCGACCCCCAAGCCGATGAAACGGCTGACGGTTCCGGCGATCCGCGGGCGCAAGACCGACGGCACGAGCGGCGAACCGCTGGTCATGCTGACCGCCTATACGGTTCGCATGGCGCAACTGCTCGATCCCCATTGCGACATGCTGCTCGTCGGGGATTCGCTTGGCCAGGTGGTGTACGGCCTCGATTCGACGATTCCGGTCAGCCTCGACATGATGATCGCGCATGGCGCGGCGGTCGTCCGGGGCAGCTATCACAGCGTCGTGATCGTCGACATGCCGTTCGGTTCCTATGAGCAAAGCCCCGACCATGCGATCCGCTCGGCGACCCGGGTGATGAAGGAAACCGGCGCCGCCGCGATCAAGATGGAGGGCGGCGAGGCGATGGCCGAGACCGTGGCCTTTCTGTCGGCGCGCGGCATACCGGTCATGGGCCATGTCGGGCTGACGCCGCAGGCCGTGAATGTGCTGGGCGGCCACAAGGTGCAGGGCCGCGACGAGGCGACGGCTGCCAAGGTGGTGTCCGACGCCAAGGCGATCGACGAGGCCGGCGCCTTTTCGATCGTTATCGAGGGCGTGATCGAACCGATCGCGATCGAAGCGACACGGGCCACATCCTGCCCGACCATCGGCATCGGCGCTTCGGCCCAATGCGACGGCCAGGTGCTCGTTACCGAAGACATGCTCGGCCTGTTCGACCGGGTGCCGCGCTTCGTGAAAAAATATGACGACATGGCCGCGCAGGTGAGCAAGGCGGTCGAAAGCTATGCCGCCGAGGTCCGCAGCCGGAGCTTTCCAGAAGAGGCGCAAACCTACCAGCCCAAAAAATAGCAAAGCCGCAGCGAGCCGTGGTTCACAATCACTTTCCCTTGGCCAAGTGCGCCGCTAAGGTCCGCCGCCATAACGAATTGGAGACGAAAATTGGCGATTGCGCCGCAAGACAACAGCGCCTTTATGCGCGAAGTGGACGAGGAGGTCCGCAAGGAACAGGCCGTCCAGTTCTGGGAGCGCTGGGGCAAGTGGATCGCCGGACTGGTGATCGTCGGGCTGGCGGCCTTTGGCGGCTGGCTCTACTGGTCGAACCAGCAGACGGTCGCCGCCGAAAGCGAAACCGAACAGCTGGCGCAGCTGCTCGAGGACCTGAACGCGGGCACGACGGCCGATGTGGACGAGACGCTCGCGGCGCTTGCGGAGTCGCGGCGCCCGATCATTCGCGCCGAAGCGATGCTGACCCAGGCCGCGCTGGCTCTGCAGAATCAGAACGAGCCGGCCGCGATCGGGATTTTCGGGTCGATCGCCGCCGATGACGGTCTGCCGCAGCAGTTTCGCGATCTTGCGCTGATCCGCCAGACCGCGGTCGAGTTCGAGGATATGGAGCCCCAGGCGGTAATCGACCGGATGGCGGGCCTTGCGGTGCCCGGCAATCCCTGGTTCGGCAGCGCTGCCGAGCTGAGCGCGGTCGCGATGATGCGGCAGGGTAACGAGGAACAGGCCGGCGCGCTGTTCGCGCAGATCGCCAATGACGAAAGCGTACCCGAGACGCTTCGGACACGTGCGGTTCAGATGGCCGGCGTATTGGGAGTGGATGCCGTGCCCGACGAGCCGGTGGAACTGGAAGAAGAACAGACCGTACCCGGCCAGCCGGTGGCTGCGGATACGGCGGAGGAACCAAGTACATGATGCGTATTCTGATCCCCATTTGCGCGGCGCTCGCGCTGAGTGGCTGCGGCCTGTTTCGCGGCGACGGCGATGCGACGCCCACGGTGGGCAACCGCACGCCGATCCTCGTGTCCGAAAACGACGTCCAGGCCGATCCGCAGATTGCGACGGTCCCGGTCGTCCTTCCTGCCGCAACGGTCAATGCCGGTTGGGTCCAGCCCGGCGGCAGCGCGAGCAAATCGGTCGGCCATCTTGCGTTGAGCCGCACTCCGGTTCGCGCCTGGTCGGTGTCGATCGGCGACGGTGGCGGTTCGCGCGCGCGGCTCGCCGCAGCGCCGGTCGTCGCCAACGGCCGCGTGTTTACGATCGATACCGATGCGACGGTGCGGGCTTTCGACGCCGAGACCGGCGGCGAAGTCTGGTCGACGCGGTTCGGTACCGAAATCGGGGGCGAACCCGCACTGTTCGGCGGCGGCGTCAGCGTCTCGGGCGATCGCGTCTATGTCACGAACGGTGTCGGCTATGCCGGCGCGCTCAACGCGGCCAATGGCGCCCAGATCTGGAAGGTGCGTCCGGGCGGCCCGCTGCGCGGCGCCCCGACGATCGCCAACAACAATGTCTATGTGCTGAGCCAGGACAACCAGATTTTCGCGCTCGACCCGGCGAACGGCGAGACGCGCTGGAGCGTGTCCGGCACGCTCGAAGTGTCCGGAGTTTTCGGCGTCGCGGCTCCGGCCTCGGCCCAGGGGACGCTCGTCGCCGGGTTCTCTTCGGGCGAGCTGATCGCCTATCGCTACGAGAACGGCCAGATCGTCTGGCAGGACGGCCTCAACCGGACGAGCATCTCGACCTCGGTCTCGACCCTGTCCGATATCGATGCCAGCCCGGTCATCGACAGCGGTTTCGTCTATGCCGTCGGCCAGGGCGGGCGGATGGTCGCGCTGCGCCTGATCACCGGCGAGCGGATCTGGGAAGTCAATGCGGGCGGTCTCTCGACCCCCTGGATCGCGGGCGACTGGATGTTCGCGGTAACCGACGATGCGCGCGTTCTGGCGATTGCGCGCGCCAATGGCCGCATCCGCTGGATCAGCCAGTTGCGGCGCTATCGCGACGAGGAAGACCGCAAGGGCCCGATTTTCTGGCGTGGTCCCGTCCTGGCGGGCGGCCAGCTGGTGCTCGTATCGAGCCGCGGCCATCTGGCCTTTCTCGATCCGGCGACCGGCGCCGTGAACCGGCTGGAGGAACTCGACGAGGGCGTCGAGCTGCCGCCGGTCGTCGCCAACAACACGCTGTATCTGCTCGACGACGAGGGCCAGCTGAGCGCCTGGCGCTAGCGGCAAGGAAAGGCACATAAGCCATGGTGCGGCTGCCCGTTATCGCGATTATCGGCCGCCCCAATGTCGGCAAGTCGACGCTGTTCAACCGGCTCGTGGGCAAGAAGCTCGCGCTGGTCGACGATCGTCCGGGCGTCACGCGCGACCGGCGCGAGGGCGAGGCGCATCTGTTCGGGCTCGATTTTCGCGTCATCGATACCGCCGGCTATGAGGACGAGGACCCGAAGAGCCTGCCGGGCCGGATGCGCCAGCAGACCGAACGCGCGGTCGCCGAGGCCGATGCGGCGCTCTTCCTGTTCGATGCGCGCGCGGGCATAACCCCGCTCGACGAGGAAATCGCCCGCTGGCTGCGCGGTACCGAAACGCCGATCATCCTGGTCGGCAACAAGGCCGAGGGTAAGGCCGGCGAGGCGGGCTTGTACGAAAGTTATGGTCTGGGGCTCGGCGATCCCGTGCCGTTCAGCGCCGAACATGGCGAGGGAATGGCCGATCTCTTCGCGCTGCTCCAACCGCATGTCGAGCGCGAGGACGAGGAGGAAGCGGACGAGGACGAGGGCGGTCCGCTCAAGCTGGCGATTGTTGGCCGTCCCAATGCCGGCAAATCGACCCTGATCAACAAGATGCTGGGCGATGACCGCCTGATTACGGGCCCGGAGGCGGGCATTACCCGCGATTCGATCGCCGTGCCCTGGGAATGGCAGGGGCGGCCGGTGGAGCTGATCGACACGGCCGGCATGCGCAAGCGCGCCAAGGTGCAGGACAAGCTGGAAAAGCTCTCGGTCGCCGACGGGTTGCGCGCGGTCGACTTTGCCGAAGTCGTCGTGCTGCTGCTCGATGCCACGAAGGGGCTTGAGTTCCAGGACCTCAAGATCGCCGATCATGTGATCGACGAGGGGCGGGCGCTCGTCGTCGCGGTCAACAAATGGGATGTGGCGGAGGATCGGAAGGCGCTGTTCGAGGGGATCGAGACGGCGCTCGGCGAGGGTCTGGCGCAGGTCCGCGGTGTTCCGCTGGTGTCGATCTCGGCCGTCACGGGCAAGGGGATCGATCAGCTGATGGAAGCCGCGTTCGCGACGCGCGATGCCTGGTCGCGCCGGGTCACGACGGGCGAACTCAATCGCTGGTTCCGGGCCGCTATCGAACGCAATCCGCCGCCCGCTCCCAAGGGCAAGCGCATCAAGCTGCGCTATATGACCCAGGCGCGGACCCGGCCGCCGAGCTTCGTGCTGTTCGGCACCCGCGTCGATCAGCTGCCGATGAGCTATCAGCGCTATCTGCTGAACGGCATCCGCAACGAACTGGGTTTCGGCGCTGTCCCCGTGCGGCTGACCATGCGGTCGCCGCGCAATCCGTACAAGGATGGCAAGGATGACCGGCAGTAGCGCCGTGCCCGATGTCGACGTCGACGCGCGGGGCCTCAGATGCCCGTGGCCGGCGCTTCGTCTCGCCCGGTTCATGCGGGAATCGGATGGGGCGGTGATCGTCGCCGACGATCCGATCGCGCCCGACGAAATTGCAGCGCTGGCGGGCGAACATGGCTGGCGTGTCGAGGCCCTCGAGACGCCGATCGGCCAGGGATGGCGAATTTCCCGCTGAACAGCCTTTTTCGGATCGATTCGCCGCAGAATGCCGTACGTCCGGCGCGATTATCGTTTCCGGTAAACCAGTTGTTTACGCTCCGCGCGTAAGGGATTTTAGGGGTAATTGGAAAGGGAGCGCATGGTGTCGTTCCAGGATCAGGAACTGGTGGATTGGGCCGAGTTTGATACGGTTCGCGAACAATTGGGCGCGAATTTCGCCCGCATATTGCGCTATTTCAGCGAAGACGGGATAAAATCGGTCGAGACGATCGAGCAGGCGATGCGCGACAAGGTCAGCGTCGCGTTGATCGTTCCCGCGCATACGCTCAAGGGTGAATCGCTCCAGTTCGGTGCCCGTCCGCTCAGCGCGCTGGCCGAAAAGATCGAGATGACAGCCCGCCATCTCGTCGAGATCCAGCAGACTCCGGAAGAACTGGTCCCCGAAGCCGCGCGGCTTCGGCCGATGTTCGAGGCGACGATGGCGAGCCTCGAAAAGGCGACCAACCCGCTGGTGCAGCGCCGCGGCGCGGCGGCGGAGCCGGAAGTCGCCAATCAGAAGTTCGGCCGGCTTTAACCGCCCGGACTAGCCTTCTTCCGCCGGTTCCGACTGGAGCTGGCAGTAATTTTCGATCCCCATCCGCTCAATCATGTCGAACTGCTGTTCGAGCGTGTCGACATGGTCTTCCTCGCTGTCGAGAATGCTGGCGAGCAGATCGCGGCTGACATAGTCGCGTACCGTCTCGCAATGCTCGATGGCGTCCTTCAGGAGGGGAATGGCGTCATGCTCGAGTTCCAGGTCCGCCTTGAGGACCTCCTCCACGCTTTCGCCGATCCGAAGCCGGCCGAGCAACTGGAAATTGGGCAGTCCGTCGAGAAACAGGATGCGTTCCGTGAGCTGGTCCGCATGCTTCATCTCGTCGATCGATTCTTCATATTCGAACTTGGCGAGCTTCGTGATGCCCCAATTGTCGAGCATCCGGTAATGCAGGAAATACTGGTTGATCGCCGTCAGCTCATTCTTCAGCGCTTCGTTGAGGAATTCGATGACCTTCTCGTCGCCCTTCATACCGGATCTCCTTGTTTTGATCCGGTCACTATAGTCGGAGAAGGGGCGGGGGAGAAGCCCGAAAACCCCAGTTTTCCAAGCTTTTCAGCTGATTCTGCTAAGCAGTTGCAGATTCGGAGCGGATGATCTGCCGTGCGAACGATACGCATTGTCCGCAGCGCGCCTTGCATCCCATCTGCGCATAGGCCGAAGAGGGTGTCGATGCGCCCTTCTGGGCGGCGGCGCGGAGGTCTTTCTCCCGAATCGCATTGCAGATGCAGACAACCATGCACATTAGATATGGCTATTGAGACTAATTCGCAATAGTAAAAATAGCGATCGGCCCTATTTGCGGATCGGCTGGAGTTCCCGCCGGGCGAGGCTGCGCCACAGCCATTCGAGCGGACCGTAGCGGAACCGGTCGAGCCAGGGCTTGGACCAGAGCAGCATCAGTGCCCAGACGCCGAGGACGACAAGGTAGAGGGCGGCGCGGCTGAGTTCCCCATACAGCCCGAAGCCATAGCCGTAGAAGATCGTCGTGCAGACCAGGCTGGTGCCGAGATAATTGGTGAAGGCAGCGCGCCCGGTGGCCGCGACCCGGTCCATGACGGCGCTGCCTGCGGACGATTTGACCCAGTAGAGGATGAGTGCCGCGTGGGCGAGAATGACGGGCGGATTGACCAGAACCTGCCCCGCGAAATCGAGGAGAAACAGGGTGGCCGGCTCGAAGCCGCTGGCCGTGATGGCGATGGCCAGTGCGGTGAGCAGCGGAAGCCCGATCAGATAACCGACCCGGGCATAGTGGGCATAGGCGGCGCGCTCCCACCTGCCCGTCAGGAAACCGCTTTTGAGTCCCGCCATGCCGAGCAGCATCAGACCCAGCGTGTCGAGCGCGGCGGTAAGATTGGCGACGATGGGATCCCAGAAGCCCGGCCCCAGCCGATGGGCGAGGATACCGGCATAGTCGCCCCGATATCGCGCGAAATCCTCCGCCAGCTTGTCGGGCGGGATGGGGCCGAATTCGGCGGCGAATTCCCGCCATTGCCGGACGATTTCGGCATCGGCGTCAGGCGCTGCGGCCGCTTCGCGCAGCATCCAGATCGATCCGGCGAGAAGGGCGAGAAGCACCGCCTGCGCAACGATCAGGATCAGCCCGAGCACCACGAGCTTGTGGGTTTCCATCTTGCGGAAGAAAAAGGCGATCGATCCGATCACCGCGTAGAGCATCAATATGTCGCCGTGCCAGATCGCATAGGCATGGATCGCGCCGAAGAAGAGCAACCAGGTCATGCGCGAATAATGGGTGAGGGCCGGGCTCTGCTCCTTCGCCTCGGCCCGCTGGATGACAAGCAGCATCGACGCGCCGAACAGGACGGAAAACAGCCCGCGCATCTTGCCGTCCGACAGAATGAAATTGGTCGCCCAGGCCGCGATGTCGGCCGGGCTTTCGCCACCATAGGCGATCGGCGTGAAATAGGCCGTCATCGGCATGGCGAAGGCGACGATATTCATGAGCAATATGCCCATGACCGCGATGCCGCGCACCACATCGAGACTGACGAAACGGCTGTCCATCGGTGCCCGTGCCGCCATATTCCCTCCCCTCGTGTGTTAGGGCGCTATTACAGCCAGGAGCTGATCGCGTCGAGGGGCTTCTTGTTGAGCGCGTGGACGGGAACGGTTGCATCCGGGGCGGGCTTTCCCGCGACGACGATCATCATCGGCTTTTCGTTGGCCGGCCGTTCGCACACTTGGTTGAGGAACTTCATCGGGTTGGGCGTATGGGTCAGCGTGGCGAGGCCCGCATCGTGGAGCGCGGCGATCAGGAAGCCGGTCGCTATGCCGACCGATTCCGTGACATAGTAATTCTGCTTGTCGTCGCCCGGGTTCGGCCCGCCGCGCCGTTGCCCGAAGATCACGATCAGCCAGGGCGCGATTTCGAGATACGGTTTGACCTCGTCCGTGCCGAGCGGGGCGAGGGCGTCGAGCCACTCGTCACTCGCCTTGTTTTCGTAAAAATTCTTCTCCTCCGCCTCGGCAGCCTCGCGCACGGCCTTTTTCTTGTCCGGCGAAGAAATAACCGCGAAATGCCAGGGCTGGTGGTTGGCACCGTTGGGCGCGGAGCCCGCCGCGAGGATCGCCTGTTCGATCACGTCGCGGGGGACCGGCGCATCGCTGAACTGCCGGCACGTCCGCCGCGTCTTGATCGCCTGGTAGAAAGCCCTGGCCCGTTCGATCCGTTCCATGTCGGAATAGTCGGGCAGATCGGTATAGGGGACGGTGTCATGATCGGTCATACCGCGCGCCTTAGCCGTTCGTTCGGGAGGCGCATAGGGGATCGCCTGCTATTGACATGAATGTCAGCAGGTAGCAGTTTCTTGGTCATGGCGAGCGTCCCACAGAATTCCGAGATGCCGATAGCCGTGCATCCCGATCGCCCCAAGCTCCGCAAGCGGCCGCTTAAGGCCCTGCATCATTTCCGCGAACTTCTGAAAGACAAGGAAGACACCGAACAGGTCTTCTGGATTTTCGAGGCGCTGCCCCGCCAATCCTTTCGCGACGACGCCCTGCGTTTCGGAACCAGCGAACGGGGCCGGGCCATCTATGCGCGCGAACCCTATCTGCCCGCTATTCTCGACGATCATGACCGGCTGCGCGCGATGCCTGAAGGAAGCGTCGCCCATGCCTATTGCGATTTCATGGAGAAAGAGGGGCTGACCGCCGCCGGCCTCGTTGCCGAAGGCGAGAAGATGGGCAAGCCGCGCTACAACGACCTGATCCAATGGTATGGCAACCGGAACCGGGACACGCACGATCTGCTTCATGTGCTCACCGGCTATGGCCGCGACAGTCTGGGTGAACAATGCGTGTTGGCTTTTACCTATGGCCAGGATCCGTCGCTCGCCCATCTGTTCATCGCCTATGCGGGCGGCTTCAACATGAAGAAGGTGACCCGGACCAAGGCGCCGATCTACCGCGCGATCAACGAAGCAAAACGGCACGGCAAGGCTGGCCCTCGGGTGTGGGAAATGCCGATCACCGATCTTCTCGCCGAACCGCTGGACGCGGCGCGCGAGCGGCTCGGTATCGGCACGCCGCATTACTATCACGAGGCGCATCGCATCCTGCGCGAAGAGGGCCGCGATCCGTACGACATACTGGGCAGGAATGCGGCGCAGGATGACGCCGAGGTCGCGCAGCCCGCATAGCCGAAACTAGGCCGTGCCAACATCTAGCGGCATGAATTTTCACGGAAATCCTCCCCTTTAAGGGGAGGTGGCGGCCCGCAGGGCTGACGGAGGGGTATCACCGCCGGCAAAACGCACGCGGCGAGCGGTTACACCCCTCCACCGCTTCGCGGTCCCCCTCCCCTTATAGGGGAGGATTTCAGTGCTTCTGCGTCAGGCTGAATGTCGGTACGGCTTAATAGTGCTGCATCACGCAATCGCCGCCATCGGTGGCGAGGTGGAGCAGGCAGCCGACCGCCACGGCGCGTATCTTCCAGTTCGGTAGGGCCAGCAAAGCGAGATAGGCGAGCGCCGCCCAGACCGTATGCAGCGGATGGAAACCGATACTGCACCGGTTAGGGTCGTAGATCGGATCGGCGAGCAGATGATCGACGTCGATGAGGACCGTCGCCGCCATGATCAGCCCGGCCCGCCACCAATTTTCGCGCCAGAGCATCCAGCCGAGGATAAAGGGGGCAATCGCATGCCCGCTGAAATGGAGCAGCGGTTGGAGAAGATCGATCGATGGAGGCATGCCGAGCTGAACGCTCGCTAACGGTCCATCAGATCGGGAAAGAAGCTCTCATTGGCTTCGCGCAACTCGGCGAGAGAGATGCGCGCTCCGTTCACGCGAATGGCGTTCCCGCCGACGGTTCCGATTTTCTCGAAAGGAACCGCGTTTCGATCGAGCGGCGCGTCGGCGCGATAGGTCACGAGATAGCGTGCTTGTGTCTCGTTGAAGGCGAAGGCCGAGTCCATTGCATCGAGTTCGACGCCCAGATTGCCCGCCAGTGCCATTTCCGCTACCGCGACGAGCAGGCCGCCATCGGAAATGTCGTGAACGGCGGTCACCGCGCCATCGCCAATCAGCCGACGGACGATATCGCCATGGAGTTTTTCGTCCTTCAAATCGACGCGCGGCGGCGGTCCGTCCTCGCGGCCGTAAATCTCCCGTAGCCAGAGCGATTGTCCGATTTCCGGATAGTTGGCGCCGATCACGGCCAGGCATTCGCCCTCTTCCTTGAACCCGATCGTCGCCATCCTCTCGATATCGTCGAGCAGCCCGACCCCGCCGATAGCCGGCGTCGGCAACACGGGCGTCGCCTTGCCGTCCGCGCCGGTGGTCTCATTGTAGAGTGACACATTGCCGCTCACGATCGGCATATCGAGCGCGGCGCAGGCTTCGGCCATGCCTTCGATACAGCCGACGAATTGCCCCATGATTTCGGGCTTTTCCGGGTTGCCGAAATTCATGCAGTCGGTCGTCGCCAGCGGTTTGGCGCCGACCGCGGTGAGGTTGCGATAGCATTCGGCGATGGCCTGTTTGCCGCCCTCGACCGGATCGGCCTTGCAATAGCGCGGCGTGCAGTCGGTGCTGATCGCCAGACCCTTTTTGGTGCCGTGGACGCGCACCACTGCCGCATCGCCGCCCGGGCGCTGGACGGTGTCGGCCATCACCATATGGTCATACTGCTCCCAGACCCAGCGGCGCGAAGCGAGGTCGGGACAAGCCATGAGCTTCAGCAGGTCCGCGCCGATATCCGTGCTCTCCGGAATATCGGTCAGTGGTTCTGGCCTGGGTGTCGGGACGTGCGGGCGATCGTAATTGGGCGCATCGGCGGCGAGGGGCCCGAGCGGAATATCGCAGACCGTCTCGCCCTGGAAGGTCAGTACCATGTGCCGCGTATCGGTAACCTCTCCGATTACCGCGAAATCCAGTTCCCATTTTTCGAAGATCGCACGGGCCATGTCTTCGCGGCCCGGCTTCAGCACCATGAGCATGCGCTCCTGGCTCTCCGAGAGCATCATCTCATAGGGCGTCATGCCGTCCTCGCGGCACGGCACCTTGTCCATGTCGAGTATGATGCCGACCTCGCCATTGGTTGCCATCTCGACGCTGGACGAGGTCAGCCCGGCCGCGCCCATGTCCTGGATCGCCACGATTGCGTCCGAGGCCATCAGTTCGAGACAGGCTTCGATCAGCAGCTTTTCGGTGAAGGGGTCGCCGACCTGGACGGTCGGGCGCTTTTCCTCGCTGTCCTCGCCGAATTCCGCGCTCGCCATCGTCGCGCCATGGATCCCGTCGCGGCCCGTCTTGGAGCCGACATAGACGATCGGATTGCCGACACCCGAGGCGGCCGAATAGAAGATCTTGTCGGCATCGGCGACGCCCACCGTCATCGCATTGACGAGGATATTGGTGTCATAAGCCGAATGGAAATTCACCTCGCCACCCACCGTCGGCACGCCGACGCAATTGCCATAGCCGCCAATGCCCGCGACCACGCCTGACACCAGATGGCGTGTTTTCGGATGATCGGGTCGCCCGAAACGCAGCGCGTTCATGTTCGCGACCGGCCGCGCGCCCATGGTGAATACGTCGCGGAGGATGCCACCCACGCCCGTCGCCGCACCCTGATAGGGTTCGATGAAGCTCGGATGGTTGTGGCTCTCCATCTTGAAGATCGCCGCCTGCGGCTTTCCTTCGGGGCCGGGGCCGATATCGATCACGCCGGCATTTTCGCCGGGTCCGCAGATCACCTGCGGGCCTTCGGTCGGCAGTTTCTTCAAATGGCGGCGCGAGCTTTTATAGCTGCAATGCTCGGACCACATGACCGAGAAAATGCCCAACTCGACGAGATTGGGCTCGCGGTCGAGGGCGGCCAGGATGCGCTGATATTCTTCGTCGTTGAGCCCGTGCTCGGCGACGATTTCGGGCGTGATTGCCTGGTGCGATTCTGGGGCAGTGTCGGACATGCGAAGCGCCTTAGCGGCGGCCGCGCGATCCCGCTAGAGTGTTGCGGCGCTTTGCTGGGCATCTTTGCGCGGTTCGCGGCTGCGACCGAGCCACCAGGCAGCGAGCGCGGCGAGCGAATAGGAGAGCAGCGCCATGACCGCGATGCTCGGATCGAACGCTTCCGGCGGCGAGCCGAACCAGTCGATGGCCTGAAAGGCGGCGAGCAGTATGACAAGCAGTATCAGCGGGAGATGCCCGCGCTCCTCCTTCGCCCGGGTTCGCGAAAGATAGAAGAGGATCGCGCCGCCGATCACGAGAATCTCGAGCGGCATCGCGATCGCCGGATAATCCCAAAGGCCGAAACCGAGCATGGGCGGACTACCGGCGAGCGTCAGGTCGGGCCGATGGACGAGCAGGTCGAGCAGCCAGTGGCTGACGACGACCCCGCCGCCGATCCAGGCGCCCGTCGCATTCCTCGTCAGCGCATAGATGAGGAGCGCGAATGCCGCGCCCCATACCAGACTGCCCGCCAGGCTGTGCGTATAGGGCATGTGATAGAGATCGAGCGGGTTCATGGCCGTGATGCCCGGCACGATCCGCAAATGCTCGATCCCGGCAAGCACGAAGGCGAAGAAGCCGAAATCGACAAGCTGCGCGCCGACGAACAACAGGCCGAGATTGGGCGCCTTGGGATGCGCAGCGGCGACGAGCGCGGGGGCGAAATGGCCTATGAACATGTCAACCCGATCCCCCCATTATGTGCCCGATATCCTGTCATAGCGCAGACCGGGTAATAAAAAAGGGGCCGGCGGCTTCTGTGCCGCCGGCCCCTTTGGGATGGATGGAAAGCTGCTTAGCTGCTGCAGCGCTGCAGGCCGCCGCCGGGGCGCGCAAACTGGATGCTCGACGCATCGCTGTTGCCGACCAGCGTATAGCCTTCGCCCGAATAGCGCGGCGTGCCGTCCTGTTCGGCCGGCGCTTCGGCGTCGCCTTCGGTGGCTTCGTCAGCTGCGGCCAGCGCTTCGTTCGGCAGGATCGTCTGGATGGCGTCCTGCTCCATGGCGACGCCGACCTGGCTGTCATTGGTGTAGAAGCTGACATAGACGACGCTGTTGTCGGCGCAGCGGAAGCTGGCTTCGCGCGTCCGCATCGGCGGCAGCTCGGCGGGATCGAGTTCCTCGATCTCGCCGGCATTGGGATCGGCCATGCCGCCAACGACGTCGGGTTCAGATTCGCTGCAGGCAGCGAGAGCGAAAATGGCGGCGAGCGGTGCGACCGCGAGGGGAGTTTTGATTTTTTGCATAGTGGCGCGGCTTTTCGCTATTGCAGCATGTTTCGTCAACTATGTTTTTATGACAATTCCATGATCGCGCCGCCCGCTTCGACGAACGTCGTTATCTTATGCGCTGGATATTCGGGTTCTGATTGCCCCGGTTGATCGGGTCGGTGACGGGGTCATTGGGCCGCTGCACGGGATCGCGGCGATCCGGACGGCCGACTAGCCCGTCCAGGTCGACATCGGGAATTGCGGGCACGCGTCCGCCGGGCGCTTCGGGGAAATAGCGTCCGGGAACGAAGGGCGGTTCGGCATTGCCGCCGCCATCGCCCGGCAGTCCGCCGGGATAGGCGCGGTTGCGGCGCGGCGGAGCCTGGGTCGCCGGCGCCGGCTGCTCGGCCTCGGGTCGTTCGGGGCGGACCGGTACGCGGCGGCTAGTCGTCGCCAGCGGGCGCTGGACCGTGGCCCCCGGTGTGCGGTCCGTTGCTGGGCGGCGCGTCGGCAGGGGAGCCACGGGCGGTTCTTCCACGGTATCGTCAGGCTCCTCGAAGACCGCTTCTTCATCGACGGTTTCGACGATATCCGCCGGCGGGTCGCGATAGACAGGGTCGGCGACGTCGCCCCCGGTAAATTCCTCGATCTGGGTGCGCAGGGCGTCGCGTTCGGCGCGCAGGTCGGCGACGTAGAATGCCGCCCATCCGGTTGCCCCGATGGCGAAGATCGCCGCGATGAACTGGGCGAAGAGCAGCAGCCAGGCGCTGCGGACGAATCGACGGACATTGGGGCCCATCTGATGCGTGCGGGTATCGGTCATGATCGCCTCGTTGCGATTGCGGTGCGCGTGAAGCGCCAGAAAACCAGCAGGGCGCCGAGACAGGCGGCGCCGAAGCCGGCAAGGCTCAGGCTGCGATAGAGGCCGAGTTCGACGAGATCCTCGCCGAGCATGACCGTCATGGTCGAGATCAGCACGGTCAGCACGACCAGTCCGAAGCCGATCGTCGCGACGGGGCCAAGGCCCTGCAGCCGCTGTTTCAGTTCGGGCGGCGCCTCGCGCGTCAGTTCCGTTTCGCCACCCGTGCCGCCGCTATGGCGCCCGGCCTTCTCGCCGACCGCGCGTTCCAATTCGGTCCATTCGGGTGCCGTGCGTTCGCCGTTCCAGCCGTCGAACGCGATCATGTTGAGCACGTTGAAAGGCAGCGGCATCCGGCTCTCGTCGAGCTTGAGCTGGATCAGCTTGTCGTTGTCGAGCGCCTCGGTCGCTTCGGCGCGGACCCACAGCGATTCCTTGGCCTGCTGGGACCAGCAGACGACGACGCTCCTCGTCGCGTCGAGCGCCTTTTCGATCTTGATCGCATAATTGTCGCTCGCCTTGAGGGCGGTGTCCCACCACAGGCTATAGCCGTGATCGGTCAGTCCTTCGGCGATCGTCCGGACGCGCTCCCGGTTCTTGCGGGCATAGGAAATAAAGACGTCGGTCATGGCCGTTCTCCATGGATGCGCATCATGCACCCATCTCGTTAGGCCGTCAGTTTTCGGCCCTTTCGGCCGGTCCCGCTATGCTGCCGATCACAGCCCAGTGCGAAAGCTTTTCCGCGAAGGGCATCGCGGCATAGGCCGGGCTCGACGAGGGAAGGTCGATCAGCCGATATCGCGCGCCGCCCTCACCCAGCCGTTTCCGGCCGGTTGCAGACGCCTTTTTGCCATTGAAGGCGATCGCTTCGAGTGCCGGCAGCGATCCGGCCAGATCGGCGAGGTCGTTTTCCCGCGTATCGCGAATCGCGCTGTCGAGACTGCCCGTCCGGCGCGCATCGGCGATGACGTCCCAGAGCCCGATGCGGTGGCGCAGCAGCGCCGCGAGACGGTCGGGATAGGCAAGTGGCCGCAATTCGATGCCGATCGCGCCGCCGAGCAGCTCCCAGAAGCGATTCTGCGGGTGCGCGTAATATTGCGTCTGGCGAAGCGATTCCTCGCCCGGCAGGCTGCCGAGGATCAGCAGGCGGACATGCTCGTCCACCACCGGGGGGAAGGAGGCTTTGCGCGTCATGCCTCGCATCGATAGGCGCGGCGGGCCGTATCCGCAAAGTCCCGGCTATCCGCCGCCCAAGCCAAGATTGCTTGCCCCGTGAAACCCGGCTGGGGTAAGCCACTCGCCATGACCATCATATCCCATCCCCTCGCGCTTATCGGCAACACGCCGCTCGTTCGCCTCAAGGGGCCGTCCGAAGACAGCGGCTGCGAAATTCTCGGCAAGTGCGAATTCGCCAATCCCGGCGGTTCGGTGAAAGACCGGCCGGCGCTGTATATCGTCGAAGAGGCCGAGGAGCAGGGGCAGATCCAGCCCGGCGGCACGATCGTCGAGGGTACCGCGGGCAATACCGGGATCGGACTCGCGCTTGTCGCCAATGCCAAGGGCTACAAGTCGATCATCGTGATGCCCGACACGCAGAGCAAGGAGAAGATGGATACCTTGCGCGCGCTCGGTGCCGAGCTCGTTCTGGTGCCCGCCGCGCCCTATTCGAGTCCCTGCCACTTCGTCCACCAGTCGCGCCGGATCGCCGAGGAAACCGAGAATGCGCTCTGGGCCAACCAGTTCGACAATATCGCCAACCGCCGCGCGCATATCAAAACCACGGCGAAGGAAATCTGGGAACAGACCGAGGGCAAGGTCGACGGTTTCACCTGCGCGGTCGGCACGGGCGGGACGTTGGCCGGTGTCGGGATGGGGCTGAAGGAATATCGCGAGGACGTACAGATCGCGCTCAGCGATCCCCATGGTGCCGCGCTCTACGAATATTACGCGCATGGCGAACTCAAGTCCGAAGGATCGTCGGTCGCCGAAGGGATCGGCCAAGGCCGGGTGACCGCCAATCTCGAAGGCGCACCCGTCGATACGCAGTTCCGCATCTCCGATGCCGAGGGGCTGGAATGGGTGCACCGGCTGTTGTCGGAGGAAGGGCTGTGCCTGGGGCTGTCCTCGGGGATCAACGTCGCCGGAGCGATGGCGCTGGCCAAAGAGCTGGGCCCCGGCAAGACGATCGTCACGATCCTCTGCGACAGCGGGCTGCGCTATCTCTCGACCCTGTACAATGCCGACTGGCTGACCGAAAAGGGGCTGACCGTGCCGCCGTGGCTGGTCGAGGAGCCGACCGTTGACAGACAAGCCTGCTGATATTCTGTCCGACGCGCGCCAGGAGCGCGCCAACCGGATCCGCATCGGCGCCACCGGCCTTGCCACGATCGTCGTCATCGTGCTGCTCGCCGCAAGCTTCTCGGGCACGGCGAGCAACGAACCCGAACTGACGCCCGAGGCGATCGCCGAACAGGCCGATCAGGATCTGGGCGAGCTGACCGCGGAACCCGAACAGCCGCAGGAACCGCTGGCCGAATTGGGGGTCGCGCCGGGCACGGGGCCGGTCGACGATGGCGCGGTAGAGCCCGTTCCGGAATTCCCGGCCGAGGATTCTCCCGACAACTGATTCGCGACTCGCGCGTTCGGGCGCCCGCGATTCGACTATCTGGTCAGAACAGCCAACCATATGGCGGATTTTCGCCCATCGAGCCCATGGTGGAGCCGAGGCGGGGACGGCCCATACCCAAGTAAAACAAAAGAAGAACATCGTTAGAAATGCGGGCTTTTAGTGTGCATATCGGTCATCGAGTGGCATAAAATCCCATAAAATACCCATGAAATGGTATTGATACCCAGTCTTAACCTTGATACGCAAATTGCCTTGGAGACACGGGGCAGGGCGTTCCCCGCATCTGATTATGCGCGCTGAATTCTAGGGATTCGGCGAAGGGGCTGCTTTGCGCCGCGAGAGAGGATCGGCGTGGAATTTTCTATTCCCTTTGGCGGACAGGCGCTGAACGCGGTCGACGCGAAAGGCCGCGTGTCGCTGCCCGCCGATCTCCGCGCCACCGTCGAACGCCGCGCCGTACAGGCCAAGGCGGCCGATATGCCGGTCGACGACAAACTACTCTATATCGCCGAAGACGAAGAGCTGCCCTGCCTCACGGGCTTCGACGAGACCGAGTATTTTGCGTTGGCCGGCGAACTGCGCGAGCAGCGCGCCCGCGAAACCGCCCAGGGCGGCCGCAAGAGCCTGATCAGGCGCGATGGCGGCGGCACCGAGACCTTCGCGCCGCTCCAGCGTGTCGTGTTCGACAAGGCCGGACGGATGGTGCTGTCCGGACTGCTCCGCGAGATCGGCGGGATCGAGGATTTCGCCTTTTTCACCGGTAACGGCCCCTATTTCGATATCTGGTCGCCGGGCCGCGCCTATTCCCATTACATGGCGATGGGCGACAAGCGGCTGCTCCGGGTGCTCGAACATCTGTGCCGCGAAAAGGGGGTGGCGCTATGACCGTCGCGGCCGATCCCCAGTCCGATCCGCGCCACGACCCCGTCCTGCTCGACGAGGTGATCGCCGCGCTCGGGATCGCGCCGGACGAGATCCATGTCGACGCGACCTACGGCGCCGGCGGTTATACGCGGGCTATGCTGGCCTGCGGTGCCGAGGTGTACGCGTTCGACCGCGATCCCGATGCGATCGCCGAGGGCGCGGCGCTGGTCGAGGAAAGCGGCGACCAGCTGCATCTCCTGCCGCGCCGCTTCTCCGAGATGCGCGAGGCGCTCGCCGAACAGGGCGTGGAACAGGTCGACGGCGTGGCGATGGATATCGGCGTCTCCTCGATGCAGCTCGACCGGGCCGAGCGCGGTTTCTCCTTCCAGGCCGACGGGCCGCTCGACATGCGGATGGAGCAGGAGGGCGAGAGCGCTGCCGATTTCGTCAATAATGCGGACGAGAGCCTGATCGCCGATACGCTCTATGCCTATGCCGACGAACATCGCTCGCGCCGGATTGCCCGCGCCATCGTCGCCGCGCGGCCGATCGCGACGACAGGCGAACTGGCGGCGGTGGTCCGCAAGGCCGTCGGCTATCGTCCCGGCGCGCCCAAGGACCCGGCGACCAGGACATTTCAGGCGATCCGCATCCATCTCAATCGCGAGCTCGACGAGCTGCGCGACGGGCTGGCGGCGGCAGAGGCCGTGCTGGCGCCCGGCGGGCGGCTGGCAGTGGTCACTTTCCACAGCCTCGAAGACCGGATCGTCAAACAGTTTCTGCGCGACCGCAGCGGCCGGACGCCTGGCGGTTCGCGCCACCTGCCCGAGGCCAGCCGGGCGGGCCCAGCGCCCAGTTTCGACAAGCCCGCCAAGGCGCAGCGCGCTGGCCGGGCCGAGCTTGATCGCAACCCGCGCGCGCGTTCGGCGACTCTGCGCAGCGCGCGCCGCAGCGAAGCGCCGCCCTGGCCGCTCACGAGGAGGGCAACCGCATGACCATCACCCGCAAGTTCCGCTCCGTCGCCTGGGCTGCGACCGTCGCGACGGCGGCGCTCAGCTGCTACCTTATCTCGCACCGGGTCGCGGCCGAGCGCAATGCGCTGGAGGAGGTCGAACGCGATATCCAGCAGGCCCGCGAGGACATCCTCTCGCTCAACACCGAATTCCAGACGCGCAGCCGGATGAGCCAGATCGAGCTGTGGAACCGGCGCGATTTCGCGCTGACCGCGCCGGAGGCCGGCCAGTTCCTGGAAGGCGAGCTGGCGCTGGCCAGTCTGCTCGAAACGCCGCCCATCGAGGCACCGATCCGTCAGGCCTCGGCGACCGAGGAGCCGAACGACGACCAGATTGACACCGATATCTTCGAGGCGCCCGACGACGGAGATATCCCGCAGATCCAGCAGGCTGCTTATCTCGTGCCCGAAGGAATTGCCGATCGCGCCCGGGGCGAACGTATCGCTTTTCTTGATGACCAGTTGCGCGGCGCGATTGCCGGAGAGGCGGAGCGCGAGAAGGCCGAGGAGGACGACACGGATCGATGAGCCCGCCCGTCGCCAAACCGGCTGAAGTGCGCAAGGTAAGCCTGCGGCGGCAAATGCAGCCCATCGTTCAGCAGCGGCTGATGATCGTCATGCTGTTGCTGTTGTTCGGCGTCGTCGCCGTCACCGTGCGTATCGGCTGGCTGACCATGACGAGCGGCGGCGAAGCCTATGCGGCCGGTACCGACGTCAACCTGCCGCCGCGCGCCGATATCGTCGATCGCAACGGCGTGACCCTGGCGCGAACGATCGACGCCTGGTCGATCGCCGTCCATCCCGATCGGATCATCAGCGATCCCGAAGAGCTCGCGCCGCGTCTCCATGCGCTGATGCCAGAGCGGAGTACGCAGGACTATATCGACATCCTGACCTCGGGCCGGACCTTTTCCTATCTGCGCCGCCGCGCGCTGCCCGAACTCGTCGCCGAAGTGAATGCGCTCGGCGAGCCGGCGATGGAATATCTGCGCGAACCTGAACGCCTCTACCCGCAAACCAATCTCGCCGCGCATGTGCTCGGCTGGGTCAATCTCGACGGAGAGGGCGTCACGGGCATGGAGGCGGTACTCGAGGACCGGCTCATGGATCCCGCGCAACGCACCGAACCCGTCGCGCTATCGATCGACAGCCGCGTCCAGGCGGCTGTGCAGAGCGAACTTGCCACCGCGATGCGCCGTTTCAATGCGATCGGCGCCGCCGGGATCGTCCTCGATGCGGATACCGGGGAATTGCTCGCGCTGACCTCGCTGCCCAATTTCAACCCCAACGCCGCCAACCGGTCGAGCGACCGGGCGCGGTTCAATCAGGCGACGATGGGCTTTTACGAGCTCGGCTCGACCTTCAAGCCGATTACCATGGCCGCGGCGATCGAAGAGGGCGTGGTTACCGATATCTCGCGGCGCTATAATGCGGAAGAGCCGCTCGAAGTGGGCCGGTTCACGATCAACGACGATCACCCGCAGCGCCGCTATCTCAACGTGCCCGAAACACTCGTCCACAGCTCGAACATCGTCACCGCGCGGATTGCCGACCAGCTCGGCGCCGAGCGGATGCAGGCGGTGTTCCGCGACCTTCATTTCGACGATCCGGTCGATTTCGAACTGCCGGTGCGCGGCCGGCCGATCTGGCCCGATTACTGGGCGCGCACGACGATCATGACCGCGGGCTATGGCCATGGCATCGCCGTGACGCCGCTCCATCTCGCGAACAGCTATGCGACGCTCGTCAATGGCGGGCTCTATCGTCCGCTGACGCTGATGCGCCTGTCGTCTGACGACGTGCCCGAAGGCGAACGCGTGTTCAGCGAAGCGACGAGCGACCAGATGCGCGGATTGTTGCGGCTGATCGTTCAGGAAGGCACCGGCCGCAACGCGGACGCCGAGGGCTATCGCGTCGGCGGCAAGACGGGTACGGCGGAGAAAGCCGGGGGCGGCGGTTATCGGCGCAACGCGCTGGTGACGACTTTCGCGGCGGCCTTTCCGATGGACGATCCCCAATATGTGGTCGTGATCATGCTCGACGAGCCGCGCGGCGATGCGGGCACCGGCGGCGCTGCGTCGGCCGGCTGGACGGCCGCGCCCGTCGTGCGCCGGGTCGTCTCCCGGATCGGGCCGCTGCTCGGCGTCATCCCCAGCGAACATCGCGACATCGATACCGCCCGTCTGCGCGCGATGCTGTGGCGCCCACCCTCGGAGCGGTCATGAAGCTCGGTACGCTCATCGGATCCGGCCCGGGCGACGGCCCGGTGGTGACCGGTTTTGCGATCGACCATCGCAAGGTCGCCCCGGGCACAATCTTCGGCGCGTTCCAGGGCGCGCGTTTTAACGGCGAGGATTATATAAACGACGCCATCGATTCCGGCGCGATCGCCATTGTCTCGCGCCCCGACGCCCGGGTGGAAGGTGTGCCGCGTATCGCCGACGAAGAGCCCCGGCGCGCCTTTGCGCAGCTCGCCGCCAAATTCTTTGCGCCCTTCCCCGAAACCTGTGCCGCGGTGACCGGGACCAACGGCAAGACGTCGACCGTCGAACTGACGCGCCAGTTGTGGCGGATGACCGGCCACCACGCCGCATCGATCGGGACGCTCGGCGTGACGACGGCGGACGACCAGGTGAAGACCGGTCTTACGACGCCCGACATCGTAACCTTTCTTTCCAATGCCGCGGGCCTGAAACGCGAGGGCGTGACCCATCTTGCGTTCGAAGCATCGAGCCACGGACTGTCGCAATACCGCACCGAGGGGCTGCCCGTGACGGCGGCCGCCTTCACCAATCTGAGCCGCGATCATCTCGATTATCATGGGACGATGGAGGCCTATCTGGCGGCCAAGATTCGGCTGTTCTCCGAAGTCGTGAACGGCGACGGTACGGCGGTCGTCTGGGCCGACGACCCGGCGAGCGCCGAGGTGCTGGCCACAGTGGGGGAGCGGGGGCTCCGCACGCTGTCGGTGGGCGCACATGGCGACGCGATCCGGCTGGTCGACCGAACGCCAACCCAGCTCGGGCAGACCCTGGAAGTCGAAGCGGAAGGCAAGACGCACACCATCGCGCTGCCGCTGATCGGGGCCTATCAGGCGAACAACGCGCTGGTCGCGACCGGGCTCGTCTGGGCGACGGGTGGCGATCTGGAAGCGACGCTCGACGGTCTCGCGCGGGTCCAGCCGGTGCGCGGGCGGCTCGAACGCGCGGTTATTACCAAGGCGGGCGCGCCGGTCTATGTCGACTACGCCCATACGCCCGATGCGCTCGAAGCGGCGATCGATGCGTTGCGCTGGCATGCCAAGGGACGGCTGATCACCCTATTCGGCGCGGGCGGCGATCGGGATACGGGCAAGCGTCCGCTGATGGGCGCGGTCGCTTCGCGCCTCTCCGACAGCGTGATCGTTACCGACGACAATCCGCGATCCGAAGATCCGGCGAAGATCCGGGCCGCCATTCTCGCGGGAGCCGATGATGCGATCGAAGTTGCCGGCCGCCGTGAAGCGATCGCGGCGGCGATCGAATCCGCCAAAGCCGAGGATATCGTGCTGTTAGCCGGCAAGGGCCATGAGCAGGGTCAGGAAATCGGCGACCGGATCCTGCCGTTCGACGATGTGGATGTCGCCCGGGAGTGCGCGGCGTGAGCGCGCTCTGGACCTCGGACGAGATCGCCAAGGCGGTCGATGGAGCCGTTTTGGCCGAATTCAGGGTCGACGGCGTTGCGTTCGACAGCCGGGAAGTCGGGCCGAACGACCTCTTCATCGCGCTGAAGGGCGAGACGACCGACGGCCATCGCTTTCTCGACGGCGCGTTCGGCAACGGCGCCGCGGGTTCGATCGTCAGCGAAGACTGCGCGCATCCGCATGTCCGCGTCGCCAATACGATGGAAGCGCTCAATGCGCTGGGGACAGCGTCGCGGGCGCGAACCGGGGCGCAGATCATCGGCGTGACCGGATCGGTCGGCAAGACGGGCGTCAAGGAAGCGTTGTTCGCCGCGCTCGACCGGCCGGCAGAGGGCCAGACGCATCGCTCGGTGAAGAGCTACAACAATCATACGGGCGTGCCGCTCAGCCTCGCGCGCATGCCCCGCGATGCACGCTACGGCGTGTTCGAGATGGGCATGAACCATGCGGGCGAGCTCTCGGCGTTGACCCGGATCGTCCGCCCGCACGTGGCGATCGTCACCGCTATCGCGCCCGCCCATATCGAATTTTTCGACAACATCGAGGGGATCGCCGACGCCAAGGGCGAGATTTTCGAGGGGCTCGAGCCGGACGGAACGGCGCTCATCCCGTTCGACAGCCCGCATCGCGATCGCCTGATCGGATGGGCCAAGCCGCATGCAGCCCGCATCTGGACCTTCGGCCGGGGTGAGGGCGCGGATATCCGGGCCTGCGAAGTGTCTCCCGAGATCGCGGGCACGATCGTCAGCGTCGTGCTGCCGACCGGGGAACTGACCTATACGATCGGGCTCCCCGGCGACCACTGGGTGTCCAATTCGCTGGCCGTGATCGGCGCGGTCGAGGCGGTCGGCGGCGATCTGGCCGCGGCCGGGCTCGCGCTCGCCGAGATGGCGGGTCTGCCGGGCCGCGGCGCGCGCTTGGCCATCCCGGTCGGCGATGGCGAGGCGCTGCTGATCGACGAAAGCTATAATGCCAATCCGGTCTCGATGCGCGCGGCGCTCAATACGCTCGGCGAGGAGCGGGCGGAACGGCGCATCGCAGTGCTCGGCGCGATGGGCGAGCTGGGCGAGGACAGCGATCGCTATCACGCCGAACTGGCGCGCCCGCTCACCGATGCGGGTGTCGAACTGGCCGTGCTTGTCGGCGAACCGATGAAAGTGTTGGCGGACGCGCTTGGCAACGGCATCTCCATCGTCCATGTGCCCGACGCCGCGGCGGCGCAGGAGAGTCTCGACGGCGAGATTCGGTCGGGCGACGCGGTGCTCGTCAAGGGAAGCAACTATATCGGTCTGGCCCGTCTCGTCGAGGCGCTGGCCGGGGGAAAGACAGTATGTTCGACCTGATTGCCAGCTATTTCGACTATGCGGGACCGTTCAACCTGTTCCGCTATCTCAGCTTTCGCGCTGGCGGGGCGACGGCGACGGCGCTGCTCATCGGTTTGCTGATCGGGCCGCGCTTCATCGGCTGGCTCCGCATCAAACAGGGGAAGGGCCAGCCGATCCGTGAGGACGGGCCGATCACGCACATGAAAAAGGCTGGCACGCCGACCATGGGCGGCCTGATGATCCTCGCCTCGCTCTCGATCTCGCTGGTGCTCTGGATGGACCTTTCGAACCGGCTGGTCTGGGCGGCGCTGTTCGTGACGCTCGGATTCGGACTGATCGGCTTTCTCGACGATTACGACAAGATCACCAAGCGCCATCATGCCGGGATTTCAGGCAAGCTGCGATTGCTGGCGGAGTTCGCGATTGCGGGGATCGCCTGCTGGATCATCCTCGGCGAAACGGGCACAAATCTCTATCTGCCCTTCGTCAACGGGCCGGTCGCCGATATAGGCTACGCCTATTACATCTTCGCGATGCTGGTGATCGTCGGGGCGGGCAATGCCGTAAATCTGACGGACGGCCTCGACGGCCTCGCGACGATGCCCGTCATTATCGCCTCGGTCGCATTCATGATGATCATCTATCTTGTCGGACGCGAGGATTATGCGACCTATCTCGGCATTCCGCACGTCCCGGGCGCCGGCGATCTCGCCATCATCTGCGCGGCCATCGTCGGCGCGGGGCTCGCCTTTCTCTGGTTCAACGCGCCACCGGCCGCCGTGTTCATGGGCGATACCGGCAGCCTGGCACTCGGCGGCGCTCTCGGCGCGATCGCCGTGACCGCGCATCATGAAGTCGTGCTCGGTATCGTCGGCGGGCTGTTCGTGCTCGAAGCGCTGTCCGTCATCATCCAGGTCTTCTTCTACAAGCGCACGGGCCGGCGAGTCTTCAAGATGGCCCCGATCCACCACCATTTCGAACAGATGGGCTGGTCCGAGCCGACCGTCGTCATCCGCTTCTGGATCATTTCCTTCGTGCTGGCGCTCGCCGGCCTGTCGACGCTGAAGCTCAGATGACGCCGGCCCGCGCCTTTGCCGGAAAACGCTACGCCGTGCTCGGTTTGGCGCGGACAGGGCTTTCGGTCGTCGACTATCTGTGGCGGTCGAGCGCGAGCGTCACCGCCTGGGACGATCGCGAAGAGGCGCGCGCGATGGTGCAGGACAAGGCGACGCTGGCCGATCCGCTGGAGCTGGATCTTTCGAAATTCGCCGGCGTCGTCGTTTCGCCCGGCGTGCCGATCAATCGTCATCCGATCGCCGACAAGGCGCGCGAGGCGGAGATACCGCTGATCGGCGATATCGAGCTGTTCGCCCAGGCGCGTCCGGAGCTGCCGCCGCACAAGGTGGTCGGGATCACCGGCACGAACGGCAAGTCCACGACGACCGCACTGATCCATCACATCATCGAGACCGCCGGTATTCCGGCGCGGCTCGGCGGCAATATCGGCAAGCCGATCCTTGGCGAGCGCGAGCTGGAAGCGGGCGGCGTTTATGTGCTGGAACTTTCCTCCTTCCAGATCGACCTGACCCAGCGGCTGGATTGCGATGTCGCGATCCTCCTGAACATCACGCCCGACCATCTCGACCGCTACGAGAATTTCGACGCTTATGCGGCAGCCAAGGCGCGGCTGTTCGAAATGCAGTCGGAAGATCATGCGAAGATCATCGCGATCGATGACGAGCCGAGCCGGAAGATCGCGGCGGAAGCCGACGGTGTCGTTATCCAGATTTCGGCCGGCGGCTGCATGGACCAGTCCGGCTGGTCCGCCTTGCAGGGGCCGCACAATGCGCAGAACGCGATCGCCGCGATGAGCGCCGCACGCCGCCTCGGCATCGGTGAAGAGGCGATCGAACAGGGCCTGCGCACCTTTCCCGGCCTTCCGCACCGGATGGAGCGCGTGGCCGACAGGGACGGGGTTCTCTTCGTCAACGACAGCAAGGCGACCAACCCGACATCCGCCGCGCCGGCGCTTGCCGCCTATCCGGCCATTCACTGGATACTGGGCGGGCGCGCCAAGTCCGACGATCTCAACGCCTGCGAACCCTATTTCGATCACGTCCGGGCCGCGTATACGATCGGCGAGACGGCGGACATGTTCGAAAAGCTGCTCGCGCCGAAGATGCCGGTCAGCAATTGCGGGACGATGCGCAAAGCCGTGAAGCTGGCGGCGCAGGCGGCCAAGTCCGGCGAGACCGTGCTGCTTTCTCCAGCATGCGCGTCCTTCGACCAGTATCGCGATTTCGAGGAGCGCGGCGACGATTTCCGCGCCGCCGTGGGGAGCCTGTCATGAACATGGAATCCGCCATCGCAAAAACCGCCACGCCGAAAGCCGAACGCCGGCCCTTTGGCGACTATATCGGCCGTTCGCACAAGGGGCCGCTCGGCGAATGGTTCTGGGAGATCGATCGCGTTCTCCTGCTGCTTGTCACGATCCTGATCTCGATCGGCCTGATCGCCGTGGCAGCGGCGTCACCGGCCGCGGCCGAACGCTATTCGGGCGACAGTCTCCAGTTCCAGCAGCTCCACTACTTCTATCGGCAGATCGTCTGGTTCAGCGTCGGCGTGCCGATCATGCTCGTCATCTCGACGATGCCCAAGGAATTCGCGAAACGCTTCGCGCTGGCCGGCGCGATCTCCTGCTTCATCCTGTTGCTGCTCGTGCCGTTTCTCGGCAACGAGGTGAACGGTGCGCGGCGCTGGATCGGCTATGGCATGGCGACGCTCCAGCCGTCGGAATTCCTCAAACCCTTCTTCATCGTCGCCACGGCCTGGCTGCTCTCGCTGCGTGTGACCCAGGATCCTACTCTCCCGGTGGTCTGGGCGACGGCGATCCTGACCGGCGTGATCGCGCTGCTGCTCATGCGCCAGCCCGATTTCGGCCAGACCGTGATCTTCGGTTCGGTCTGGATCGTTATGCTGATGATTGCGGGCGTGTCGGCGAAGATTCTGGGCGGGCTGTCCGCGCTTGGTATCGCCGGCATCGGATCGGCCTATTTTTTCTATCCGGTCGCGACGACGCGGATCAACAATTTCCTCTTCGCCGAGGGCGATAGCTACCAGGTCGACAACGCCATGCGTACGCTGACCAATGGCGGCTTTTTCGGTACTGGGCCGGGCGACGGCGAGATGAAATACCGGCTGCCCGAACCGCATACCGACTATATTTTCTCGGTGATCGGCGAGGAGTTCGGTCTCGTCGCCTGTTTCGCCATCGCGCTGATTTTCGGTGCGATCGTGGTCCGCGTCTTCGTCAAGCTGATCAACGAGGAGAATATTTTCTATCTTCTCGCATCGGCCGGGCTTGCGACGCAGTTCGCGATCCAGGCGCTCATTAATATGGCAGTAAATCTCGATATGGCACCGTCCAAGGGGATGACATTGCCCTTCATTTCCTATGGCGGTTCGTCGATCATCGCCCTGTCGATCGGTTTCGGTCTGCTGCTCGCCTTTACCCGGCGCAACCCGCACCTGCCGGCGCTGGACCGGAGGCTTTAGATGGGCGCGCGGCACTTCGTTCTCGCGGCCGGCGGTACGGGCGGACACATCATTCCGGCCTTCGCGCTTGCGACCGAGCTCAAGAAGCGCGGCCACTATGTGGCGCTGATCACCGACGAGCGCGGCGCGGCGATCCCCGGCACCTTCGAGGGCGACGAAAAACATATCCTGCCGGCGGGCCGGATCACGAAGAATCCGCTCGGCTGGCTCGGCGCGGTCAAGAATATCTGGCGCGGCCGGGCGATGGCGCGGCGGCTCTATGAAAGCTTCCATCCCGAGGCCGTGATCGGGTTCGGCGGCTATCCGGCGCTACCCGCGCTGCTCGGAGCGCTCGCTGACGATATCCCCTGCGCGATCCACGAGCAGAACGCGGTGCTCGGCCGGGTCAACCGGTTGCTCGCCGGCCGGGTCGATGTGATCGCCACGGCCTACAAGCAGGTCGGCCGGCTCAAGGAGCGACATCTCGGCAAGACACACCTGATCGGCAATCCGGTCCGCGACGAGGTGGCGATCCTCCGGTCCCAGCCGTTTCCCGCGCTCAGCGAAGACGGCATATTCCGCGTCCTCGTTACCGGCGGCAGCCAGGGCGCGAGCATTCTCTCCCAGGTCGTGCCCGACGGGCTGGCGCTGCTCCCGCTCTCCTTTCGCCGCCGGATGCAGGTCACCCAGCAATGCCGCGAAGAGGATATCGAGCGGGTGCGGGATCGCTATGCCGATCTGGCGATCCCCGCCGATCTCGCCACCTATCTCCCCGACCTGCCCGAGCGGCTCGGCTGGGCGCATATTGTGATTGCGCGCGCGGGCGCCTCGACGATCGCCGAACTGACGACGGCGGGCCGCCCGGCGATCCTCGTCCCGCTGCCGATCGCCACCGACGATCACCAGACCGCCAATGCCCGCGAAATGGAAGCGAGCGGCGGCGCGCGGGTCATCAAGCAGAACCATTTCACGCCCGCCGAACTTGCCAAGCAGATGCAGAAGCTCGGGCTCGAACCCGAAGCGCTGATGAACGCCGCCGGACGAGCTCGCAACGCGGGCTATCCGGATGCCACCCGCGATCTGGCCGATCTGGTCGAACGGCTGGGTCAGGGCCTGGGCGGCGAGGCGATGCCCGTGGGCGCGCCGGTGCGGGCGAAGCCCGCGATGGGCGGTGCCTCTTGAAGGGTTTCGGCACCGATATCGGAACGATCCATTTCGTTGGCATCGGCGGCATCGGCATGTCGGGCATCGCCCGGGTCATGCACAATCTCGGCTATAGCGTGCAGGGTTCGGACATCGCCGAAGGACCGGCGGTCGAAGCGCTGCGCGAGCGCGGGATGAAGGTGTTTGTCGGTCACGATCCCGACAATCTCGGGGATTCAGCGGTCGTCGTTACCTCGACCGCAATCCAGCGCGGCAATCCCGAAGTCGAGAGCGCGCTCGAACGGCGGATTCCGGTCGTGCGGCGGGCGGAAATGCTCGCCGAACTGATGAAGTTGAAGGCGACCGTCGCCATCGCGGGCACCCATGGCAAGACGACGACGACCTCGCTCGTCGCCGCGATGCTCGACGCGGGCGGGCTCGATCCGACGGTGATCAATGGCGGCGTGATCAACGCCTATGGCGCAAATGCGCGGGTCGGCGAGGGCGACTGGATGGTCGTCGAGGCCGATGAGAGCGACGGCAGTTTCCTGCGGCTCGACGGTACGATCGCGATCGTCACCAATATCGATCCCGAACATCTCGACCATTATGGCAGCTTCGACAAGGTCAAGGACGCTTATATCGAGTTCGTCGAGAATGTGCCCTTCTATGGCGTTGCGCTGCTCTGCCTAGACCATCCCGAGGTGCAGGCGATCATCCCGCGCGTCCGCGACCGCCGGATCGTGACCTATGGGTTCGGCGCGCAGGCCGATGTCCGGGCGGAGAATATCGCGGCGGACAATGGCGGCAATCGTTTCGATGTGGTGGTCCGCGATCGCGATGGCGAGACGCGCCGGATCGAGGGTATCGAACTGCCCATGGCCGGACGCCATAATGTCCAGAACGCGCTGGCCGCGATCGGCGCCGCGCTGGAACTCGGCATCGACGATGACGTGATCGCCAAGGGCTTTGCCGATTTCGGCGGCGTGAAGCGGCGCTTCACCAAGGTCGGCGAAATCGACGGTGTGCCGGTGATCGACGATTACGGCCATCACCCGGTCGAAATCCGCGCGGCACTGGCAGCCGCCCGCGAGGGCAGTGCGGGTCGGGTCCTCGCCGTGATCCAGCCACACCGCTATACGCGGCTGCGCGATCTGCTCGAGGAATTCGAAACGGCTTGCAACGATGCCGATGCAGTCTACGTGACCCCGGTATATCCGGCGGGCGAAGAGCCGATCGAAGGGATCGACGCCGAGACCCTGGTCAACGGCCTCAAGGAACGCGGGCACCGCTCGGCCCAGACCGTGGCCGACGAGGCTGAGCTGGCCTCGGCGCTCGCGGGAAATATCGAAAGCGGCGACATGATCGTCTGTCTCGGCGCGGGCGACATCACTCGCTGGGCGGCGAAACTTGCGGACCGGATCGGGGAGGCGCGCGCATGAGTCCAATGGATGTCCTTACCGGTCTCCCACCCCTCGAAGGCTCGGTGAAACGGGGCGGCAGCCTCGCCGATTTCATCTGGTTCCGCTGCGGCGGGCCGGCCGAATGGCTGGTGAAGCCAAGCGATATCGAGGACTTGTCGCAATTTCTGAGCCAGCTCGACCCCGCTATTCCGGTCCTGCCGGTCGGTGTCGGATCGAACCTGATCGTCCGCGACGGCGGCGTGCGCGGCGTGGTTGTCCGATTGCCGAAAAGCTTTGCGAAGATTTCGATAGAAGACGGTCATCGCGTCCGCGCCGGCGGTTCCGCGATGGGGATTACGGTCGCGAGCAAGGCGCGCGATGCGGGTATTGCGGGCCTCGAATTTCTGCGCGGGATTCCCGGCACCGCGGGCGGCGCGGTCCGGATGAACGCCGGAGCCTATGGCCGCGAGGTTAAGGACATCCTGGTCGAGGCGACGCTGGTCATGCGCGACGGTACGGTCGAGACCTGGCCGCTCGAACGGTTCGACTACAGCTATCGGCATTCCGCGGTCCCGGCGGGCGCCGTGATTGTCGAGGCGCTGTTCAAAGGCGTGCCCGGTGACCCGGAAACGATCGGTGCCGAAATGGACCGGATCGCCGCCGAGCGCGAGGCCTCCCAGCCGCTGCGTTCGCGCACCGGCGGTTCGACCTTCAAGAACCCGCCGGGGCACAAGGCCTGGCAGCTTGTGGACGCGGCCGGGTGCCGGGGGCTGACGATCGGTGGCGCGCAGGTCTCCGAAAAGCACACCAATTTCCTGCTCAATACCGGCGATGCGACCGCCGCCGATATCGAGGCGCTGGGAGATGAGGTGCGCCGCCGGGTCTTCGAACATTCCGGCATCGAGCTGGAATGGGAAATCCAGCGCGTGGGGGATGCCGAATGACCAAGGCGCTCAATATCGCGGTGCTGATGGGCGGCTGGTCGGCCGAACGCGAAGTCTCTCTGATGAGCGGGGCAGGGGTCGCCGAGGCGCTCGAAGGTCTCGGCCACACGGTCACCTGCGTCGATATGGACCGCAACGTCGCGATGGTGCTGCACGGGATCCGGCCCGACCTCGTGTTCAACGCGCTGCACGGGACGCCGGGCGAGGACGGATCGGTGCAGGGCATGCTCGATCTGATGCAGATTCCCTACACCCATTCGGGCATGGCCACATCGGTCGTGGCGATCGACAAGGTGCTGACGAAACAGGTGCTGATGCCGCACGGCATTCCGATGCCGGGTGGCCTGATCGTCGAGAGCGAAGGGCTGTATGCCGCCGATCCCATGCCGCGCCCCTATGTACTCAAGCCGGTCAACGAAGGCTCGTCGGTCGGTGTCGCGATCGTCACCGAAGAGGGCAATTACGGCTCTCCGATCGGCCGGGATACCGAGGGCCCGTGGCGCGAATTCGACAGCCTGCTTGCTGAACCGTTCATCCGCGGCCGTGAACTGACGACCGCCGTGATCGGCGACGAGGCGCTCGGCGTGACCGAACTCGTGCCGAAAAGCGGCTTCTACGATTACGACGCCAAATATACCGATGGCATGACCGAGCATATCTGCCCGGCCGACATTCCCGCCGACATTGCCAAGCGCTGTATGGACATCGCACTCAAGGCGCACCGGCTGCTCGACTGCCGGGGAACCAGCCGCTCCGATTATCGATGGGATGACCGCAAGGGCCGCGACGGGCTGTTCCTGCTCGAGGTCAACACCCAGCCCGGAATGACGCCGCTGAGCCTCGTTCCCGAACAGGCGAAACACAAGGGGATGAGCTATGCCGAGCTCGTCCAGCGGATAGTGGAGGAAGCGCTATGAGCCAGACTCGCAAAGCACGTCGGACCAGCGCGCCGAAAAAACGCGCGACGGTGAAACGCAAGCCAGCGAAAAAGGTCAAGCGGCAGCCGTTCGCGGCCCAGCTGGCGACGGTGTTGCCGGTGGAAGAGGCGACGATCCGCCGGACCGGCGGCTGGTTGGTCATTGCGCTGCTCGCCGCACTGGTGCTGGGCGCGTCGATGATGCTTCGCCTGCCGCAGATGATCGCTTGGCAGCTGGGCGAAGGCGTCGGCCGGCTTGGCTTCACGGTGGAACGTGTCGAAATCCAGGGCATCGACCAGATGGAGCGGCTGCCGGTTTACGCCGTGGCGCTCGACCAGCCGTCCATGGCGATGCCCAATGTCGATATCGCCGAAATCCGCGATCGCGTCGAGGCGCTGAGTTGGGTGCAGGAAGCGCGCGTGTCGCGCCGCCTACCCGATACGCTGGTCGTGTCGATCACCGAGCGTATGCCGACGGCGATCTGGCAGCATGAGCAGCAGCTCTATCTTGTCGATGGCGAAGGCGCCGTGCTGGAGGAGGTTGCGCTTGATGCGATGCCGGACCTGCCGCTGATCATCGGTCCGCGCGCCAACCACCAGGTGGCGAATTTCGAGGCGTTGATGGAGCGCGCACCGGCGCTGCGTCCGATGCTGTCCGGCGCGACCTGGGTCGGCAACCGGCGCTGGGACTTGCGGTTCCAGTCCGGCGAGATCCTGGCCTTGCCCGAAGGTGAGGCGGATGCGGCCCGCGCGCTCATCCGCTTTGCGCGGATGGACGGGGTGACCGGTTTGCTCGGCGAGGGATTCCGACGGTTCGACATGCGCGTGCCGGACCGGTTCGTGGTGCGCGTCGCGCGGGACGCCGAACGGCCGCCCGCACCCGCCGATGGCGACGACAGCGGCGATTCGGATACGATCTGAGGAAGGGAAGGGGATTATGGCACAGGGACGCACCGACAATCTGATCACCGTTCTCGATATCGGATCCTCGAAGATCTGCGCGATGATCGTGCGCAACCCCGAGGGCAGCGATTTGCAGGTGCTCGGCACCGGGCAACGCGAAAGCAAGGGCATCCGCCGCGGTTATATCGCCGACATGGAGCAGACCGAGGCGGCGATCCGCGCCGCGGTCGAGCAGGCCGAGCGCATTGCCGGGATCAATATCGACAGTGCCTGGGTCGGCTTTTCGGCGGGCGGACTGGTCAGCAAGGTGACGACGATCGAGGCCGATCTGGGTGGCTACCGGATCGAGGATGCGCATATCCGCGATCTCCACATCGCCGGGCTCAACGCGATCGATCCCGAGGATATGGAAATCCTCCACGCCCATCCCACGCTCTACACGCTGGACGGCCTGGAAGGCGTGAAAAATCCACTCGGGCTGCACGCCGACCAGCTCGGCGTCGATATCCACGCCGTGCTCACCGAACGGTCTCCGATGCGCAATCTCGATCATTGCGTGCGCAGCGCCTATCTCGGCGTCGAGGGTATCGTCGCCTCCCCGGTCGCCACCGGCTATGCCTGTCTGAGCGATGAGGAGCGCGAGCTCGGCGTCGCGCTCGTCGAACTCGGCGCGGGCGTCACCAATGTTTCGCTGTTCGCCGGCGGCATGCTGGTCGGCCTCACCTCGATCCCGATCGGCGCGGCCGATATCACCGACGCGGTCGCCACCCAGTTCGCGATGCGCCGGGCGCAGGCCGAACGGATCAAATGTTTTCACGGTTCGGCGACGACGAGCCCGCGCGACAATCACGACATGATCGATATCACCGGCGCCTCCGAAGACGAGAGCGGCGACGCGCCGCGAATCACGCGCGCGCAGCTCATCTCCGTCGTTCGCGAACGGCTCGAGGATCTGATGGCGCAGGTCGGGCAGGCGCTCGATGATATGGGATTCAGCGGTCCGGTGGGTCGGCAGGTCGTGCTGACTGGCGGCGGCGCGGAGCTCAAGGGCATCGCAGATTTTGCGCAAGGCGCGCTGGGCCGGACGGTCCGGACGGGCCGTCCGATCGCGCTGGCGGGCCTGCCCGAAGCGCATTCGGGACCGGCTTTCGCGACGCTCGCCGGGCTCGCCCGCTTCGCCGCGGAAGGGCCGGCGGACCTGCGGGTCATGCAGGATCAGGAACAGCTTGTGCACCGTACGGCGAAGGGCGGGCTGTGGAGCCGATTCATGGCTGCGTTCAAGAGTGAATATTGAGCGATAAAGTGAGGTTTATCCACGAGTCGCGGCACTTTTTCGCTGGCATCGCCGAGTCATTGTGTTGTAGTATTGGTTAACGTTTTGATCAGGATGCAAAATTGCAAGGGGGAGACCACGTCATGAGCATCGAATTCACCCGTACCGAAGTGAGCGAATTGCGGCCCAAGATCACCGTAATCGGCGTCGGCGGCGCGGGCGGTAACGCGATTGCCAACATGATAGCCGCCGAGGTCCAGGGCGTCGATTTCATCGTCGCCAATACCGACGCCCAGGCGCTCAACCACAGCGATGCCGACACCCGGATCCAGCTCGGCCCTAAGATCACCGAAGGCCTGGGCGCGGGTTCGCGTCCCGAGATCGGCCGCGCCGCCGCCGAGGAAACCCTCGCCTCGATCGACGACGCGCTGGACGGTTCGCACATGTGCTTCATCGCTGCCGGCATGGGCGGCGGAACGGGCACGGGCGCCGCTCCGGTGATCGCCGAAGCGGCCCGCAAGAAGGGCGTCCTGACCGTCGGTGTCGTGACCAAGCCGTTCAGCTTCGAAGGCTCGCGGCGCGCCAAATCGGCGGACTCGGGCATCGAAGAGCTGCAGAAGCATGTCGATACGCTGATCGTCATTCCCAATCAGAACCTGTTCCTCATCGCCAACCCCGACACGACCTTCAAGGACGCGTTCCGGATGGCCGACGAAGTGCTCCAGCAGGGCGTGCGCGGGATCACCGATCTGATGGTCATGCCCGGCCTGATCAATCTCGACTTTGCCGATGTTCGCTCCGTCATGGAGGAAATGGGCAAGGCGATGATGGGTACGGGCGAGGCCGAGGGCGACAATCGCGCCCGCGAAGCAGCCGAGAAGGCGATCGCCAACCCGCTGCTCGACGGCGTGTCGATGCAGGGCGCCAAGGGGGTCATCATCTCGATTACGGGTGGCGAGGATATGCGCCTCATGGAGGTCGACGAAGCGGCCAACCATATCAAGGAGCTGGTCGATCCGGACGCCAATATCATCTGGGGTTCGGCATTCAACGACGATCTCGAAGGCAAATTGCGCGTCTCGGTCGTCGCGACGGGCATCGATGCCGAAGCCGCTGGCGAAGCGAAGCCGATGCCGGCCAAGGTCTTCAGCTTCCCCTCGGCACGCGACAAGGCCGAAGAAGCTGAAGCGGAAACCGCAGCCGAGGCCGAGGAGACGGTCGAGGAAATGACGCCGCTGGCCAAGGACGAGCCGGAAGCGCCGGCGACGGCGGAACCGGCCGAGCCGGAAATCGAGGAGATTGCGGCGGAAGCGGAAACCGACACAGCCGCCGAAGAGCCGGCTGCCGAACCCGAGGCGCCGGCTGCCAGCGAGCCGGTCACGCGGATCTTCGACGATACGGCACCGATACCCACGGTGACCGAACGCCGGGCGCCGCGATCGAGCCCGACTTTCACGGTGCGGGCTGCCGACGGAGAGTCGCGTCAGATGTCGGCCGATGCCCGTCCGGCCGGAACGAAGGCGGATGCCGGTGAAGACGAGTTGCTGCTCGACGCTGGCAATATCGTTTCGGCGGACGATACGCCGGAGGAAACGCCGGCCTCGCCGACGAACAAGTGGATTGCCGAGGACGACAAGGTCGATGCGGCGCCTGCCGCCAAGCCTGCGCGTTCGGGCGGGACGCTGTTCGAGCGGATGTCGAACATCGCCCGTGGCGCGGCAAAGGTCGAAGGCGAAGAGAAAAAGGCGGCATCGGGCGGCGATCGCGATTCGCTCGACATTCCGCACTTCCTGAACCGCCAGAACAACCAGTAGCAAAGCGATCGTGCCGGCGTCCTCGATCCCGTAAAGAGGGGTGGAGACGCCGGCATCTTCATGTTTGCCGACTGGAAGGCACATTTTGTCGATTGCGCGGGTACGGTTTGCCGTGCGTTCAGAAAACGGGCCGTCTATGATCGACCGGTAATGCCCCGTCCCACACTTGTTTATAGTCCGGCGCTAGGCCGCTCCGCCCGCCGCTTCCTGTTCGGCGTCCTGTTGGCGGGCGTTGCGATGCCCGCCGCGGCGCAGCGCAGCGATGCCTTTCCCTTCATGGACCGCAGCCGGCAAGCCCAGGCAACGGCCGGCGATCTCAGCCGCTTCCTCACGATGCTGGCCGACAATCCGAACAATGTGGAAGCGTTGATCGGTGCCGGGCGCTCGGCGCTTCAGCTCGACGATGCCGATGCGGCGCTCGGCTTTTTCGTCCGCGCGAACGAACTCAGTCCGCGAAACGGCCGGGTCAAGGCGGGGCTCGGTGGTGCGCTCGTCCGTCTCGAACGTCCGCTCGAGGCGATGCAGCAGTTTCGCGAGGCGGAGCGGCTGGATGTGCCGCTCATCGAGTACGCCGCCGATCGCGGTTTTGCCTACGACCTGCTCGGCCAGCCGGCATTGGCCCAGGCCGATTATCGGCTCGCCATCGACCGGCGTTCGACGCCGGCGCTGTTGAAGCGATTGGCGATCAGCCTCGCAATCTCCGGCGATCAGGCGGGCGCGCTCCAGGTCCTCGATCCGCTGCTCCGCGCCCAGGATATGACGGCGTGGAGAACACGAGCCTTCGTCATCGGGCTGACGGGCGATGTTCGCGACGCGGTCGAGGCAGCGGCGATCGCACTGCCTCGCCGCGAACTCGAGATCCTGACACCCTATCTTGGGCGCCTTTCCGGACTTAGCGATGCCGGCAAGGCGCAGGCCGTGCATTTCGGAACCTTCCCGGCGAGCGGCGACGGGCCGCGCTACGCGCTGAGCGATTTTCCGGAGCTCGCCGCGGCCGGCACGCCGGGTGCGGGGCTGGTGCCGCAGGGCGCGGCGCTCGGTTCCCGTACAGAGGCCGAGATTCGGAGGGAAACCCAGCGGGAGCAACGCCGGCGCGAACGCCGTGAAGCGATCGCCCGGCGCGTTGCCGCACGGGAAGGCCAGAGCCGCCGCCGTCCGGGCCGCAGCGAAACCGTGCAAATGGCGCAGGCCGAGACGGCACCGCCCGCACCCCCGCCATCGCCTCCACCACCACCGCCCCCGCCTCCGCCACCTCCCGCTGCTGCGGTCGAGACGGCTCCGGCGATCGATCCGGCGCCGGATGCGCCGCAGCCCGGTTTCGCGTCGCTCCCTGCGGCGGCCGAGACGGACTCCGGAAATGCGCAGGCTGAGGCTGAAGCGGCACCAGCGGGGGCGGAGGAGGGCGTATCGGTTATCGAAACCCGCTTCTCGCTGGCCGACCTCGAAGCCGATCTGCGCTCGCGGGCCGAACGCGAGCGCGCTACGGAGGAAGCGCGTGCCCAGGGGCCGTCCCCGGAATCGCTCTTGCCGGCGGCGCTCGCGGCGATCACGCCTGCACCGCCACCGCCACCGCCACCGCCACCGCCACCGCCACCGCCACCGCCACCGCCACCGCCACCGCTGGCAGCGGCCGGTGAGCAGGCCGCGGAGCCGGACGCAGCGGAACCGGCCGAGCCGGCGCGCAACTGGGTGCAACTGGCAACCGGCCCGACGCAGGACGGGTTGCGGTTCACCTATCGGCGCTATGCGCGGGTCAACGCGGTTTTTGCCGGCCGCGAGGGCTGGTACACGCCGCTCGGCCAGAGCAACCGGTTGCTCGTTGGTCCCTTTGACAGCGGCGCCGAAGCCCAGGCCTTTATCAACACACTGTCCGAAGCGGGCGTCGAGGCGCTGCGCTGGCGCAGCCCCGAAGGCCAGTCCGTCATCCGGCTGTACCGGGAAGGGCGCGCGCCCCAGCCGACCGAAGCGGCGATGGCGGGCGGATCGACGACGGCTGCACCCGAGCCCGAAGCCGCGCCCGCGCATCCCGCGCGGACATGGGCCCAGGTCGCGATCGGCCGCGAACAATCGGCCCTGCGCTTCACCTATCGGCAATTCTCGCGCCGCGCGCCGGAGGCGTTCGAAGGCCAGACCGGCTGGTTTACACCCTGGAATGCGACGAACAGGCTGCTGGTCGGCCCGTTCGACAGCCGCGTCGAGGCCCAGGCCTTTCTCGATGCGATCGAGGCGGAAGGCGAGATCGACGGCCATACTATCCGTAGCGCGGAGGGGCAGGAGGTCACCCGCCTCAACCCGCGATGACCCTCGCTCTCTTTGCTTCCAATCCGGCGCAGTCGCGGGGCCGCTTGCACGACGAGGGGCGCGACGAAATGCGCGGACCCCGCGACGCGTTTCAACGCGACCGCGACCGGATCATCCATTCGGTCGCCTTCCGCCGGCTGCGCGGCAAGACGCAGGTGTTCGTCGCGCCGGACGGAGATCATTTCCGCGTCCGCCTGACCCACAGCCTCGAAGTCGCGCAGATCGGCCGGACGATCGCCCGCGCGCTCGGGCTGAACGAGGATCTGACCGAGGCGTTGTGCCTTGCCCATGATATCGGCCATCCGCCATTCGGCCATGCGGGCGAGGACGCGTTGCAGGTGGCGCTCGCCGGTTCCGGCGGCTTTGATCACAATGCGCAGACGCTGCGCATGCTGACCCGGCTCGAACATCGCTATCCGCGGTTCGCGGGCTTGAACCTGAGCTGGGAAACGCTGGAGGGGCTGGCGAAACATAACGGTCCGATCGACGACCCGTCCTGGGCGCTGGCCGATGTCGATGCCGAACATGAACTCGATCTCGACAGTTTTGCGAGCCTCGAAGCGCAGGTGGCGACGCTCGCCGACGATATCGCCTATGACAATCACGATATTGACGACGGGCTGCGCGCTGGACTGTTCGATCGCGGGACGCTGTTCGCAATCCCCGAGATAGCCGAGATCTGGGAACGCGCCGCGCACCGCTTTCCGGATGCCGGTCCCGCACAGCTCGCGTCCGAATTGATCCGCGAACAGATCGGGCTGATGGTCAACGATCTGATTGCGGAAACCCGAGCGCGCGTCGCCGATGCTGCGGTGGCCAGCGCCGACGATGTTCGCGCCGCCGGCCGCCAACTTGCCGCCTTCTCGCCCGCGATGGCCGAACATGAACGCACCCTGAAACGCTTTCTCTACGCCAATATGTACGAACATCCGAAACAGGAGGAGGTCGCCGATGCGGTCCGGGCGGTCGTGGAAGGGCTCTATGCGGCCTATCATGCCGATCCTGCGCTGCTGCCGGAGAACTGGCGGAACCGCTTGCCCGACGAGGAGCCGCACCGGGCGCGCCATATCGCCGATTTCATCGCAGGCATGACGGACGGTTTTGCGATCCGTTGTTATCGCGAAGTGGTCGGCCCGCTGGAACTGCCCGAGGGTTTTTGATCCCGGACGGATCAGGTCCGGCTACGTTTCTCCCTCAAAAGATGATAGTTTTCTTCAAAGCGCGGTTAACGGCGCGTCGATCGCGAACGTCATTCGGGAAGAGGGAGAGAAACATGGGGAGTTTCCTCGAAGATGTCGGGATCGGGCTGTTGTCCGCCGTCCTCGGCAAGAAAAAGACCAACGCGTTCCTGATCAACCGGCTTGTCGAGCGGGGGAGAAACCGGCCACATGCTTGGAGCACGCGCTCCGACTATATTACCTGGCCAGGCCTCAAGGATCGCAGCTATTTCGGTCGGCTGTTGCCGAGCACGCGCTGGCCGAGCGTGACGCCGCCGGCCTTGCCGCCGCCCGAGGAGGTGGTCGAGCTGTTCCTCGCCGGCCCGAACGGCCAGCAGCTCTGCCCCAAATCCACCTGCCTGTTCCCGGCTTTTGCCCAATATCTCACCGACGGTTTCCTCCGCACAAAGCTGTCCAATGTCGATGCGGAGGAAGACCGGACACGCACGACCTCCAACCATGAAATCGATCTCAGCACGCTCTACGGCCGCACCGAATGGCAGACCCGGGCGCTCCGGCTTCTGTCCGGCGATTCCGGACGCAAGGGGCGCCTCAAATCGGAGGGGATCGACGGCGAGGAATGGCCGCTGAGGCTCTATCAGCCGGGCGGCGAGCAGATCGATCCGCAATTCCTCGATCCAGAAACCGGTCAGCCGATCCTCGATACGCCCCTGGGGATCAGCCATACGACGCCCGAGATGCGCGAAACGCTGTTCGCGGTCGGCGGGGACCGGGTCAATGCAGCGCCCCAGACCGCGATGATGAACGTCCTGTTCCTGCGCGAACATAACCGGGTCGCGGCCCTGATCGAAGGCGATCATCCCGAATGGGACGATGACCGGGTATTCGAAACGGTGCGCAACATCCTGATCGTGATGTTCATCAAGCTCGTGGTCGAGGAATATATCAACCATATCAGCACCGCGAAGTTCAAACTGCGCGCTTTGCCGAACGTCGCCTGGACGGCCGACTGGAACCGCGAAAACTGGATGACGATCGAGTTCACCCTGCTCTACCGCTGGCATTCGCTGGTTCCGCAGAAAACGCGCTGGGCGGAGCAGGATATCGACGGCAATCTGCTGCTGCTCAACAACAGGGTGCTGCTCGATGGCGGACTCGCCGGCGCCTTTGCCGACATCTCCGCCAATCCGGCGACCGAGCTCGGGCTCGGCAATGCCGCCGATTTCATGCGCAAGGCGGAGATGGACGCGCTGCGCCAGTCACAGATCAATGCGGTGCAGGGCTATGCCGCCTATCGCAGGGAGATGGGCAAGGACGTGCCGGAAAGCTTCGCCAAGCTGGTCGGCAGGTCGAAGGATCCGGCCGAACAGGCGCGGCGCGATGCGTTGGCCGGCGAACTGGAACGGCTTTACGGGTCGGTCGACCGGCTCGAATTCTATACGGGGCTCTTCGCCGAGCCGCGCGAGCCCAACGGGCCCTTGCCGGACCTGCTGACCGCGATGGTGGCGATGGATGCCTTCTCTCAGGCGCTGACCAATCCGCTGCTCTCCGAACATGTCTGGGGTGACGCGAAAAACCAGCGTCAGACGTTCACCGAGCGGGGCATCGCGATCATCGCCGAGACCGAGAATCTGCGCGATATCCTGGCGCGCAACGCGACGGGGCTCGGCGACCGGTTCGTCGGCATGACGCGGCCCGAGTGGCGGCGCGAATAAAGATGTCGGGCGGCCTTCCAGCAGCGGAATTGCCCACCGGCTCCTGATCGTCTAATCGCCCGGCTCGCACAAGAACGGGAAACCAGTGACCATTTACACCCAGTTCGCCGACCATATCGGCGCCATTCTCGATCGTCTGGCCGAGGCGGGGGATATTCCCGCGGAGCTCGACCGCAAGAATGTGGCCGTCGAGCCGCCGCGCGATCCCTCGCACGGCGATCTGGCGACCAATGCCGCGATGGTGCTCGCCAAGTCCGCGGGCAAGAATCCGCGCGAGCTCGCGGCGCTGATCGCTCCGAAGCTCGCCCGGCTCGACGGCGTTTCAGCGGCCGAGATCGCCGGCCCCGGCTTCATCAATATCCGCCTCGACGAGCAGGCCTGGCGCGACGAGTTGAAAACGATTGCCGTCGAGGGTGCAAATTATGGCAAATCGGCCATGGGTGCGGGCAGGGCCGCCAATGTCGAATATGTCTCGGCCAACCCGACCGGGCCGCTCCATATGGGCCATTGCCGGGGCGCGGTCGTCGGTGACGCGCTTGCCAACCTGCTCGAATATGCGGGCTATTCCGTCATTCGCGAATATTATGTCAACGATGCCGGCGGGCAAGTCGATATTCTCGCGCGCTCCGCGCATATCCGGTATCGCGAGGCGCTGGGCGAGGATGTCGGGGAAATTCCCGATGGCCTGTATCCGGGCGACTATCTGAAACCCGTTGCGCAAGCCCTCGCCGAGGAATTCGGCGATCGCTACGCACAGGCTGAAGAGACCGAGTGGCTGCAGATATTTCGCGAGCGCGCGGTGGCCGCGATGTTGCACCTGATCCGCGCGGATCTCGCGCTGCTCGGTATCCGGCACGACATCTTCGCATCGGAAGCCGATGTGCTGGCGGCAGGCAAGCCGCAGGCAGCCGAGGCCGAACTGCGCGGACGCGGTCTCGTCTATGACGGAGAGCTCGAAAAGCCCAAGGGAAAGACGCCGGAGGACTGGGAGCCGGTCGAGCTGCCGCTCTTCAAATCGACCGAATTCGGCGACGATCAGGATCGGCCGATCCGCAAGTCGGACGGGTCATGGACCTATTTCGGCAACGACCTCGCCTATCATTACCAGAAGAGCCAGTCGGCCGACATCCTGATCGACATATGGGGTGCCGACCATGCCGGCACGGTCAAACGGATCAAGGCGGCGGTCGCGGCACTGACCGGAGGCGAGACCGAATTCGACGTCAAGCTCGTCCAGATGGTCCGGCTGTTGCGGGACGGCGAACCGGCCAAAATGTCGAAACGGTCTGGTAGCTTCATCACGCTCGCCGATGTCGTGGACGAAGTGGGCAAGGATGTGGTTCGCTTCACCATGCTGACGCGCAAGGCCGATGCGCAGATGGACTTCGATTTCGCGAAGGTCGTCGAAGCGTCGAAAGACAATCCGGTCTTCTACGTCCAATATGCGCATGCGCGCATCCGCTCGGTGCATCGCAAGGCCGAGGCCGAAGGGATCGCCCTGGACGGCGAGGCGGATCTCGGTCTGCTCGACGGCGAGGAACTGGCGCTGGTCAAGCGTGCCGCGCAATTCCCGCGGATCGTCGAGGCAGCGGCGGCGGCTTATGAACCCCATCGGATCGCCTTCTATCTTTTTGATCTTTCAGCAGAATTCCATGCCTTGTGGAATCGTGGTAATGATCATCCGGAAAAGCGGCTATTGATAGTTAACGACCCGGAACGGACCTTGGCCCGGCTGGCCTTGGCGGCCGGAATCGGGCAAATTATCCGCAATGGCCTGGCGATCATGGGTGTGGAGGCCGTCGAGGAGATGGAGTGATGAGTAACGAGGACGTGTCGGACACGCCCGAGGAAGAGCGTTTGCCATGGCTCGAGGCGGTCGAGGAAGATGAGGATGAGGGCGTCAGCCTTTTGAAGCTGATCGGCGGTGTGCTCGTTGTGCTCGTCGCGATCGCGCTTGTCGTCGGCGGTATCTTCTGGTTGCGCGATCGTGGGCCCGCCGCACCTGACGGCGCGGAGCTGATCGCCGCGCCGGAAGAGGATTATCGCGTGCGGCCCAGCGAGGCTGGCGGCATGGAGGTCGAAGGCGAGGGCGATGCCGCGTTTGCGGCGAGCGAGGGCGGCAGCCCCGAGGGCCGGATCGATCGCAGCGCGACGCCTGAGGAACCCGTCTCCGGGCGCCGGGTCGCGGCGACCTCAGGCGAAAATTCGGGCAACGATGCCAGCGGCCGGCCGAGGGGAGCTGCCAGCGCGCGGATTCCGGCGAGCAACCGCAGCCTAGCCGAGTCCGCCCCGCGAACCGCTGGCGGTAATGCCGCCGCCTCGTCGAGTGGCGCGACGGCGGCCAGTGGCCGACTTATCCAGCTCGGCGCATTTTCCAGCGAGGCGGCCGCCAACCGGGCCTGGACGCAGATCAGCCGGCAGAACAACGCGTTGAATTCTTTACAGCATTCGGTGACCCCGGTCCGGGCCGGCGGGCGGACGCTGTACCGCCTTCGAGCCGCCACCAGCTCCCGGGACACCGCCCGGTCGCTCTGCACCCGCTTGCGCAATGCCGGGCAAGCGTGCAGCGTGGTGGTCAACTGATTTAGGACCGGTCGGCCGTAAACGAGATGTCTACGAAGAGAGCGCGATGAAGCCCGTCGTCTTTGGCATTGCCGCGGAAACGCTGAATGACGAAGAGCGGGCGCTGTTCCGCGACAGCGACCCGGCCGGCTATATCCTGTTCGCGCGCAATGTGGCGGATCGCGACCAGTTGCGGGCGCTGACCGACGAGCTTCGGGAGATATCCGGCCGCGACAATGTGCCGATCCTGATCGATCAGGAAGGCGGGCGCGTCGTGCGGATGAAGCCGCCGGTCTGGCCGGAATTCCCGCCCTGGGCGAAATTCGATGCGCTATACGACAAGGCGCCGATTTCGGCGATCGAGGCGGCGCGCAGCAATGCGCACGCGATCGGCCTGACGCTCGCCGAATGCGGAATCACGGTGGACTGCCTGCCGCTGCTCGATGTCCGTCAGCCCGGCGCGCATGACGTGATCGGCGATCGTGCGCTCGGGTTCGAGCCGATGCGGGTGGCCGCGCTTGGCCGGGCGGTGCTGGACGGTCTGGCCGAAGCCGGAGTGGCCGGCGTCGTCAAGCATATTCCCGGGCATGGCCGAGCGATGGTCGATACGCACAAGGCATTGCCGCGCGTGACCGCCTCGGCCGAGGAACTGGCCAGCGATGTCGCGCCGTTCAGGAAACTCGCCGACGCGCCGATGGCGATGACCGCCCATATCGTGTTCGAGGCGTGGGACCCGGATCGTTGCGCGACTCTGTCGCCGATTGTGATCGACACGATCATCCGCGGCGAAATCGGGTTCGACGGGCTGCTGTTTTCCGACGACCTCGACATGCAGGCGCTTGAGGGAGATCCCGCCGACCGCGCCGTCGCGGTGGTCGAGGCGGGTTGCGATATCGGGCTCAACTGCTGGGCGCGGATGGACGAGATGAAACGGACGGTCGAACGGCTCGATGACATCTCGGCGGTTTCACGCGAGCGCCTTGATCGCGCCATGGAAGCGGTTCGCCCTGCCGAGACCGCCGACGCGCTCGATGCGCTGATCGACAAGCGCGACAGACTGTTGGCGCTGGCGTGAGCGAGGCGGGCGAGGATATTTTCGACGAGGCGCCGGAGGTCGCGGAAGCCGAACGGCTGACGCTCGATCTCGACGGCTGGGAAGGGCCGCTCGACCTGCTGCTCAGTCTTGCGCGGACGCAGAAGGTCGATCTCCGGGAAATCTCGATCCTCGAACTGGTCGAGCAATATCTGGCCTTTATCAACGACGCCAAGGCGCTGAAACTCGAAATCGCCGCCGATTATCTCGTGATGGCGGCCTGGCTGGCCTATCTCAAATCCTGTCTCTTGCTTCCCAAGGAGGAGCAGGAGGATCCGAGCCCCGAGGAACTGGCTCTGCGCCTCCAGCTTCGGCTGCAACGGCTCAACGCGATGCGCGAGGCGGGCGCGCGGCTGATGGCGCGCAATCGCGTCGGGCGGGACGTGTTTCTGCGCGGCGCGCCCGAAGGCATTCGCGTGATCCGCAAGAGCCGCTGGCAGGCCGAGCTTTACGACCTGATCGCCGCCTACGGCCAGCTGCGCGCGCGCACCGAGCCTGCGGTCCATATCGTCGCCCACCGCCCGGTGATGACGCTCGAAGCGGCGCTGGAGCGGCTCGAACGGCTGGTCGGCCAATCGGTCGACTGGGCGACCCTGGAGAGTTTCCTCCCGGACAGCGCCGATGACGGCTATCGCAAATCGGCGCTGGCATCGAGCTTCGTCGCCGCGCTGGAGCTTGCCCGTCAGGGCAAGGCCGAGATTCAACAGGACGAACATTTCTCCGATCTGATGGTGAGACAAGGCAAATGACCGAAATCAGCGACGATGTCCGGGCGATCGAGGCGGCGCTCTTCGCTGCAGAGGACCCGTTGACGCTCAACGATCTGTCGCAGGCCGTGGGCGAGGATGTCGATGTCCGTGCGGCGCTCGAGGAATTGCAGGCCCATTATGCGGGGCGCGGCATAAACCTGGTCGAGCGCGGCAAGCGCTGGCATTTCGAAACCGCGCCGGATCTCGCGCACGTCCTGCGCCGGGAGCGGGAGGAACCGCGCAAGCTGAGCCGTGCGGCGACCGAAACGCTGGCGATCATCGCCTATCATGAGCCCGCCAGCCGGGCCGAGATCGAGTCCATTCGCGGCGTCCAGATTTCCAAAGGCACGCTCGACGTGCTGATGGAAGCGGGCTGGGTACGTCCGGCGGGTCGGCGGGAAACGCCGGGAAGACCGTTAATATACGCAACAACCCCTGTATTTCTCCAGCATTTCGGGTTAGAGAATCGGCGCGACCTACCCGGTCTTGATGATCTCAAAGCTGCCGGGCTGCTCGATCCTGTGGATGCCGCGCTCGAAGAGCTCGAACTGGAATCCGCCGAACAGGATGACTAACTAGGCCGCGGATAAGGAGAAAATTCATGGCTTTAGGTCCGTGGCAAATTGTTATTGTAGTGCTGCTCATAGTCCTGTTTTTCGGGCGCGGGCGGATTTCCGACATGATGGGTGATCTCGCCAAGGGCATCACCAGCTTCAAGAAAGGCTTGCGCGAAGACGAGGACGAAGGCCAGTCGGCCGCTTCGTCCGAGCCGCCGCGCATTGCGCCCCAGCCTGCGCCGCCGCCGGCGGAAACGACTGTCGAAGCCAAGCGCGAAGACAGCGCCAGCTAGGCTTTTCGCGCCCGGCCTTGCGGGTCGGGCGTGCTGCTCAGGCATTGAGGTAGATCGGCGCCTATGTTCGATATTGGTGCAATAGAGCTGTTGCTCGTCGGTATGGTGGCGCTCGTCATCATCGGACCGAAGGATTTGCCGATCGCGATGCGCACCGCGGGCCGCTGGCTCGGCCAGCTGCGGGCGATGACCGGCCATTTCAGGGTCGGGATCGACGCGATGATCCGGGAAGCCGAAATCGAGGAACAGGAGAAGGCCTGGGCCGAGAAGAACGCCCAGATCATGCGCGATCATCCGTCGGAAAAGATAGAAAAACCCGAGAAGCCTGAGAAGCCCCAGGCGGCCGAGGATGTCGCGATGCGGCCGCTTGAAGAGAGTCCGGCTCCGGGTCCGGACGACCAGTCGCGGACCGACGCGTCTTCCGAAACGCAATTGCCGCTCCTGCCCGACGATCCCGACCCGAAGGCGCGGGATGAAAAACCATGAGCGACGAAGCCGAAATCGACGAAAGCAGCGCGCCGCTGCTCGATCATCTGATCGAGCTCAGGAACCGGCTGCTCTGGTGCATGCTCGGTCTCGCGATCGCGTTCGGAATCTGTTTCTATTTCGCGACAGAGATATTCGAATTTCTCGTCCAGCCGCTTACGGCGGCTTTCCCCGAAGGTGAGGGACGCCTGATCTATACGCAGCTCTACGAGGCCTTCTTCGTGGAGATAAAGGTCGCGATGTTTGGCGCCTTCGTGATCGCGTTCCCGCTGGTAGCGAACCAGATCTGGGCGTTTGTGGCGCCCGGTCTCTACAAGAATGAGAAGGGCGCCTTCCTCCCGTTCCTGTTCGCGACACCTATATTGTTCACGCTCGGGGCGGCGCTCGCCTATTATGTCGTCATGCCCGTCGCGTTCCGGTTTTTCCTTGGCTATCAGGGGGAAGTCGGCGGGCTTGACCAGGAAGCGCTGCCGGCCGTCGGCAGCTATCTGTCGCTGGTGATGCGCTTCATCATCATCTTCGGGATCGCCTTCCTGCTTCCGGTGCTGATCCTCCTGCTCAATCGCGCCGGGCTTGTCGACCGCGCACAGCTTGTCCGCGCCCGCAAATACATCATCGTGGGCGCCTTTATCATCGCCGCGATCTTCACGCCCCCCGATCCCGTCACGCAGCTCATGCTCGGCATACCGCTCTGCCTTCTGTTCGAACTGACCCTTGTGATCATCTGGTTCACGGAGAAGCGGCGCAAGGCGGAAAAACCGGCTTGAATCGGGAAACGCTCTTCCTCCGCGCCGGGGATGAGGCGGCCTTTCCGGTTCGCGACGGATGCCGGGTCACACCGTTGATCGATTCCGCGGAAATGTACCCGCGGCTCGAAGAGCGAATGCTGACCGCCGACCGGACAGCGTGGCTCGCCTTCCGGATTTTCGATCCGTCGACCAGGTTGCGATCGGACGCAGCGCAGGAAAAGGGGCTGACGGACTGGGCCGATCTCATTCTTTATACCGTTCGGCGCGGCGTCGAAGTGCGCCTGTTGCTGGCCGATTTCGAACCCGTGATGGCTGAGCGGCTGCATGCCGGAGCATGGCGCAGCTTCCACCGGATTCAGGCGGCTCGCGCGCTGCTTTCCGATGCCGATCAGCAGCGGCTTCAAATCATCGTCATCCAGCATGTGGGGGAAATCGGCTGGTTCTGGCGGCAGATGCTGCGCCTGGCGCTGCGCCGGCGGATCCGGCGGCTGGTCGAACGGTTTTTCGGCAGGCTGGAAAAAGATGCGGACGCTTTCAATGTACGTCCCGGCCTATGGCGCTGGTTGCGATGGAACGGCGATCGGCCGACCGGATGGAAGCCCGGCCCGCCACCGCGGCTCTGGCCGGCGACCTATCACCAGAAATGCGCGATCATCGATGGCAAGACCGCCTTTATCGGCGGTCTCGACCTTGACGAGCGGCGCTGGGACGATTCCGAGCATGATCGTCCGGCCGATGAGACCTGGCACGATCTTTCGGCCATCGTCGATGGTCCGGCGGCGGGCGATGCAGCCCAGAACTTCGTCGATCTGTGGAACGCCGAACTGACGCGGTTCGCAGAAATTGTCGGTCAGTGGACGAGCGACGAGACGCCGGACATCGCAGCCGGCCCGCTGGATCGTATCGACGGTCCCGTACCCGCCGCGCCGCGCCATGATGCCGACGCGACGGTTCAGCTGTTGCGGACGCGATCGCGCCACTCCGCCTCGCTATTTGCCTTCGGCCCCGTGCCCGATATTCGCGAACTGAAGTTGGCGCACCGACAGGTAATCGGGGCGGCAAGAAAGCGGCTCTATGTCGAAGCGCAGTTCTTTCGGTCGCAGGATGCGGCGCACTGGGTGATCGCTGCGCTGCGCGACAATCCGGCGCTGGAGGTGGTCATCCTGATCGCCAACGTTCCTGAAGAGATCGCCTTTCTGGGTCAGGGCGATAATCCCGCGCATCGGCATGGCGAGTATCTCCAGGCCAAGGCGCTGACCCGCATTCTCAAGGCTGGCGGGCCCGAGCGTGTCGGTCTGTTCACGATGGCGCGCGACGAAGCCGCCGACCCAGTGGAGGATCGCTATTCGGACAGTCGCGGCACCGCTTTCGGGTCCGGGCTCATCCATATCCACGCGAAACTGCTGATCGCCGATGATGCGGCCTGTCTGATATCCTCCGCCAATATCAACGGCCGCAGTTTCAACTGGGATACCGAACTCGGTTTTCTGTGGTGGCAACCGGACGGCGCTATTGCGGCGTTCCGCGATGAGCTTTGGTCCCGTCTTTCAGGCGGAGCACTGGCCGGCGATGCGGGGCTGGCGGAATGGCGCAGCCTTGCCGACCATAACCGGCTGTCCGATGCCGGCGATCGCAAGGGATTCATCATTCCCTATCAGCGTGCGCGGGCGCGGCGATTTGGCCGCCCGCATTTCTACGTGCCCGACAGTCTGGTCTGACGGTGGAGCGTCGCCGTGCGGCCGTCTACTCGGCGACCTCTTCGACCGTTTCGCCGACGCTTTGGACGTCCCGGCCAATTCCGGCGACCGTGTTGCAGGCGGACAGTGCGAGGCTCGATGCGAACAGCGTCAGCACGATGAATTTCGACATACTCATACTCCTTTCGGGCGGAACCGCGCTATCGCGGGACCGGACAATGCCGGGCGATCCGTTCCATTCCAATAGTGCATTGTAGGAAATCCGGTCGATTCGGGCAGCCCCAAAATATTAAACCCGGAAACGCCTTCCGGGGGGGGTGGAGGCGCTTCCGGGCTAATGTTTCGGATAGCGAGAGCGGGGGGCAAAAAAGGTCACTATCCGACTATCAGAACGCCGGACGGACCCTTTGGTTCCCGAAAAAACCGAAAAAATCGGAAAAAAATCGAAAATCCTTGCATTTCAATATTTTGTACATCGAATTTTTCCAAAAAAATCACAATGTCGGGATGGCGATCGTGAAGAGCGTCCCGGATTCCTCCTCGTCGAGGCTGGCTTGCAGCTGGCGCGCCATACCGGTCAGCACGCGGCGATAGCGCGGGAATTCGTCGCGATTGGACGCTTCGGCAAGAGCGGCCGAGCGCACGGCCAGCCGGGCGCATCGATCCGCGAGCGCCGTCACCGTGATGGCGATCTCGACCCACTCGCCGCACAGCATTGCCAGTTCGACAAGCTCGGTTATGAGAAAGGCCGTCGGCGCCGCGATATCCTGTCCGACGCGAACCGAATCTACATCGAGCGTGATCGCGATTTCGACGCTCGGCGGCGCGCTTTGCTGGAGTCCCGATGCGAGCTCGGCGACCACCGGACGAAGCGGCAGCCCGCTGTCGTTGTCCAGCTCCGCAAAGAGATTGCGCTGCACGATCGCCAGCGCATCGACCCGCCGCTGGATCGATGCATAGGCCGCGGCGCTGTCGTCCGATTTCGCGGCGCGGGCATGGAGATTGAGCAGGCTGGCGATGATCTGCAGGTTGTTCTTCACGCGGTGATGCACTTCGCGCGTCAGCCGGACCTGTTCCTCCAGGCCGGCGGCCAGCTGCTCCTCATGGCTGTGGAGTGTGTCAAAGGCATCTTCGAAGGCTTGCGCCAGCTGCTGGATCTCGATTGCCGAGATCGGGAAATGCGGCAATTCGAAATTGGCATCGCCATTGGCGTGCCGCACGACTGCATGGCGAAGCCGGGTCAGCGGCCGGATCAGCAGTTGGGCAATGGCGATCCAGCCCAGAAGAGCGGCCACGGCCCACATCAAAACCGGCAATGCGATCGCGAATAACTCGGCTGTGCTGAGCGGTCGTTTTTCGAAGCTTGCGGACAGGATAAATCCGGTGTCGCTGATCGGTTTTGCTGCGTTCAGGACCCGGTCGTCCGCGACAGGGTCGCTCCACGGGCGCACGACGACCAGATCGTCGTCCCGCGACAGGGTGATCTGGTAATTGCGCGCCAGCAGTGTGGGCTGCGGGAGCAGCGCAAGCGATTCGCGGGTCAGCTCGGCGAGGCCGATCACGCGGCCGTCGGGGCTGGCCTGGGCGAGTATGATGGCTTCGCGGTCAATGTCGGCCGCCATCGTCGCCTGGCCGGGAGCGGGCAGGTCGATCGTGGAAACGGGCTCAAAGCCTTCGGACGCGCAGATGAGGCGTCCGTCGCCATCCAAAATGGCTAACGGCGGCTTTCGGGGCTCCAGCGCCACTGCCCTGTCGATCGCGCTCTGACAGTTCGCTTCCAGGTCCTCTTGGGCGGCCATCGCCACGACTGCCGACCGCAAGCCCATTTCGGCGTCGGCGATCGCGCTGGAGAGGTGCCGCGACCCGACTTCGGCGAGCAAGTTAACCTCGGCATAGCGGCTTTCGCGCGCATCGCTGGCCTGGTCGAATGACGCAAGGATCGCGACGACGCCCAGCGGCAATAGTGCAATGCCTAGCAACACCAATGTCTTCAGACTGGTCGGAAGTTTCGTCAGACGCCGGGGCGGATTATCGTCTTCGCTCATATCTGGACCGGGCCGGAAACAGGCCGTCGAGGCTCAATCGAGCTTGCCGAGCAAGTCCAGCATTTCCGGAGGAATATCCTCTTTGACGGCGTCTTCATATGCCGAGCGCAATGCATCGCCGATATCGGCGTCCTTCGCTGGCTTCGAATCGTCTGCTGACTTGCCTTTGATTCTCTCGTCCGGCCTGCGCGGATTTTTGCCACCAGAAGCCAATCTGCTCATTCCCCCAAAAAACCACGACCCACGTCCTTCCTAGCCACATAGTTTCAAACTGCGCAACCGCGAATTTCCGGGGAAAAGTTCTTTTCTTACAAATATGTTTGGCACCGAATAATATTCGGCAATCTCGGCCGGCGCGAATTTCCACCTTTCCTCTTGAGTTGTATCGGTCGATCCGCCTACGCGTGTCTGCGTCAACTTTGAGAAGGAATCATCCATGGCGTCATTGGGCCAGCAACTTGCGCCGCATCTGACCTTTTTGCGCCGGTTCTCCCGCGCCTTGACCGGCAACCAGAAGCAGGGTGACGCATTTGTCCGGCTGACGCTTGAATCGATTGTCGCCGATCCGGACTCCTTTCCGCAAGACGTTGATCCGCGGGCGGGACTTTACAAGACTTTTCTCAAAGTCTGGGCTTCAACGGAAAATGGCGATGTCGCGGCAGCCGGCAATTCGGCCGGTGACCCGGCAAGCGAGGCTATTGCCAATGCCCGCCTGGCGATGATCGACAAGGTCTCGCGCCAGGCCCTGCTATTGGCCGAAGTCGAAGGCTTTTCTAATGGAGATATCGCCTATCTTCTCGATTGCACGACCGATCGAGTCGACGCGCTGATCGCCGAAGCGCGCGGGGAAATCGAAGCGCAGTTGAAGACGGACGTGCTGATCATCGAGGATGAGCCCATTATCGCGATGGATATCGAAGCGATCGTTCGCGATCTTGGCCATACTGTGACCGGTATCGCCGTCACGCGCGATGAAGCCGTCGCCGAAGCGGCCAGCCGGGCGCCCGGTCTTGTACTGGCGGATATTCAACTCGCCGACGACAGTTCGGGCATCGATGCCGTCCAGGATATCCTGGACGAGATCGACGTCCCGGTTATTTTCATTACCGCCTTTCCCGAACGTCTGTTGACCGGCGAACGGCCCGAACCCGCTTTTCTCATTACCAAACCATTCCAGAATGCTACGGTGAAGACGGCGATTGCGCAGGCGTTGTTCTTCAACCAGGCAACCGTTCCGGAGTAAGGGCGGCCGCGCGACGGCAAAAAAAGGGCGATCATCGCAACCATGATTTCACATCGAACGCAAAGGACGAGGCATGACTGAAGAAGGGCCGCATCTCACCAAGAAGGAGGCACGCGCCGGTACGACCCCGCATATGACGCGGGTAATACTCGTCGTTTCACTTGTGTTGATCATCGCCATTTTCGGGGTCTTGTTCTGGGCGTGGTGAGTGTCTTCGGCCGACTGCGTTCGGTATGTGGCATTAGCGATTGTTATGGCTTAAACCGTTGGGATCGCTAATAGACCGGTTGGTAGCGGATGAGTTTACGGGGGGGTCCTTAGATGGCCAAAACGCCTAGCAAGGCGGACGGAGAGGCGGAAAAACCCGAACCGCTGAGCGATTCCGAATTCAAGGATCAGCTTGCACAGGTAATCCCGCACCTGCGCGCTTTTGGCCGTTCCCTCTCCGGCAATCGCGACACCGCGGATGACCTCGTGCAGGAAACGCTGCTCAAGGCGTGGGCCGCGCGCGAACGGTTCCAGGCCGGTACCAACATGCGGGCATGGACGTTCATCATTCTGCGCAACCTGTTCCTGTCGCAGATGCGTCGATCAAAGTTCAAAGGCGAATGGGACGATCTGACCGCGGACAAATTGCTCGCCGCGCCGGCCAGCCAGGATCGGCATGTCGAATTGGGCGACATGCAGCGGGCCTTGATGGAATTGCCGGAAACGCAGCGCGAGGCTCTGATCCTCGTGGGAGCCGGCGGTTTCGCCTATGAGGAGGCGGCCGAGATCTGCGGATGTGCAGTCGGGACGATCAAGAGCCGCGTGGCCCGCGGACGGACGGCGCTCGAAGCGCTGATGGACGAAGGCAAGCTCAAGCCTCGTGAGACGCTCGAAAGCGACAACGGCAAGACAGCACTGCAGGAGATCATGAGCGAAGTTGACGAGCTCAGCAACCGCTGAGCAGGCAGGGCCTAGTTGAGTTTGCCGAGAAGTTCTTGAAGCTCGTCGGGTACGTCTTCATCAACAACACGGTCGAACGCGTCGCGCAGACATGCGCCGACCCGGGTTCGATTTTTTGTCGGAAATCCGAGGTGCAGATGGCCATCCGGACGCTTGCCGGACTCCGGACGGCTGGATGGCGAATTGTCGCTCATGCGTGAATAACGTACAAATCGGACAAAAGTTGCATTTGGCCAATAATCGCAGGATCCTGCCCGCATCGTCATGACCGAGAGCGTCGAAAAGGACAGGATTGCCGCGGCGCTCGACCGGGCGCGGCGGTACGCACCTTTTTTGAACCGTCTTGTCGCAGCGAACCCGGAATTTGCGGAATCGCTGACCGATGGGCGGCTGTTCGCACATTTTGGCGATTTTGCCGTGCATCTGGAAACCGAACGCGCAGATTCGGTGTGCGCGTTGCGGCTGGACCGGCAAAAACTCGCGTTGTTCACAGCAATCGGCGATCTTGCGGGGGCGTTCGATCTCGTCGAGACGACCGCACTGCTGTCGGACTTTGCCGACTATGCGCTGGACGAGGCGATCGGGGCGGCCTTCGCGGAACGGCTTCCGGATGCGGCGCCGGCCGGCTTTGCCGTGATCGCTCTCGGCAAGCACGGGAGCCGGGAACTCAACTATTCATCGGACATCGACCTGCTGTTCCTCTTCGATCCGGACACGATGCCGCGCCGGGAGAAGGACGATCCGCAGCGGGCTGCGGTCCGCATCGGACGCCGGGTGGTCGAAATCCTCAACGAGCGGACCGGCGACGGCTATGTCTTCCGGGTCGATTTGCGGCTCCGCCCCTCGCCCGAAGTTACGCCGATCGTGCTCACCCTGGGCGCGGCGATCGCGCATTACGAGACGAGCGCGGAGCCTTGGGAACGGGCGGTTTTCATCCGCGCGCGCGCGGCGGCGGGGGATGTCGAACTCGGGCGCAGGTTTCTGGATGCGATCCAGCCCTTTATCTGGCGCCGGTCGCTCGATTTCGGCGCGATCCGCGCCATTCGCGCGATGTCGCACCGAATTCGCGATCATTATGCGCAGGGCCAGGAATTCGGACCCGGGTACGACCTGAAACGCGGCCGCGGCGGCATTCGGGAGATCGAATTCTACGCCCAGATCCACCAGCTGATCCATGGCGGGCGGGAGCCCGAGCTTCGGGCTCCGGCTACGCTGGATGCGCTGTCGGCGCTCGGCGAGAGCGGTCAGATCGCGCCGCGCGATGCCGATCATCTGGCGAGCGCCTATCGGCTTTTCCGGACGATCGAGCATCGTCTGCAGATGATCGAGGATCAACAGACGCACAGCCTGCCGGAGGACCTGGCGGCGCTGGACGCGGTGGCCGGCCTTCACGGCATGGCGGATGGGGCGGCGGTGCTCGAGGCATTGTCCGGTCCGGTTGCCTATGTCGGCGCGCTCTACGATCAGTTGGAGGACGAGCGGCAGGAAGGGTTGCCGACGGATCCGGAAAGGCTCGAACAGGCGCTCGAAACAGCCGGTTTCAGGCCGGCCGCCGATGCGCGGCGCCGGATAGAAGGCTGGCGCGCAGGGCGGCTGCGCTCCACCCATTCGGCGGTCGCCCGCGAGGCGCTGGAGGATGTGCTGCCGGCGCTGGTCTCCGAGATGGGGATGGCGCCCGATTCGATCGGGGTCATCAACCGGTTCGACGTGCTGCTCGATCGCCTGCCCAGCGCGGTCAACCTGTTTCGCCTGCTTGAGGCCCGGCCGGGGCTGGCGCGCCTGCTGGTCGCCGTGCTCAGCCATGCGCCGGCGCTCGCCGACGAACTCGCGCGCCATGCCGAACTGTTCGACGGCCTGATCGACGCCACGGCCCTCGATCCGCCCGAACCGCTCGGCGAACTCACGGCTCTGCTCGCCGATCGCAGCGCGTCGCCCGACTATCAGCTGCGTCTCGACCGGATGCGCCAGCTGGTGGGCGAGGAGCGGTTCGCGCTCGGCGTCCAGCTGATCGAGGGGCGGAGCGATCCGCTCGACGTCGCGAGCGGTTATGCCCGGGTTGCCGAAGCCGCACTCACCGTGCTCGCCGATGCCGCGATCACCGAATTCGAAGCGGTGCATGGTCGGATTCCCGGCTGCGATCTCGTGATATTGGCACTCGGCCGGTTGGGCGGCCGGGCGCTGACCCATGCGTCGGATCTCGATCTCGTCTATCTGTTTACCGGCGATCATTCAGCGCAGTCGGACGGCGATCGCTCGCTCGGCGCGACCGCCTATTTCCAGCGGCTGGCCCAGCGGGTGACGGCCGCGCTCAGCGTGCCGACGGCTGCCGGACCGCTCTACGAGGTCGATACCCGATTGCGGCCGTCGGGCGCACAGGGGCTGCTCGCCGTCTCGTTCGACAGTTTCAAGGCCTATCATCGCGACAATGCCTGGACCTGGGAGCATATGGCGCTGGCGCGGGCCCGCCCCGTCTTTGGGCCGCAAAAGGCCCGGGACGAAATCGCCGCGACCATCGCGGGGATCCTGGATCGCGAGCGGGATCCCGACCCGTTGATAGCCGATGCGCGGACCATGCGCGCCGAGATAGCCGCACACAAACCGCCGGCCGGGCCGTTCGACGTCAAGCTCGTCGATGGCGGGCTCGTCGATCTCGAATTCTGCGTCCATCTCGTCCAGTTGCGCGACCGGACCGGCTTTAACCCGGAGTTGCGCGATGCGATCGCCGCGCTCGTGGAGGCCGGACTGGTGGATCCCGGTCTTGCCGACGCGCACGATCTGCTGACCCGGATGCTCGTGACGCTGCGCCTCGTGTCGCCGGCGTCGCAGGACATTGCCGAAGCGAACCGGGCGCTGGTCGCCGAACAGTGCGGCGCCGACGACTGGGACAGCCTGGTTGCGGATTACGATCGGGCGCGGCAATGCGTGAGCGGCGAATGGCACAGGCTCGCCATGATTCAGAAAGAAGGAGATTGACGGTGGTCGAAGAAGGTCAAATGGCGCCCGATGTGACGCTGCAACTGCCCGACGAGAGCGAAGTCGCGCTCAGCGCCTATCGTGGCCAGCCGCTGGTCCTCTATTTCTATCCCAAGGACGATACGCCCGGCTGCACCAAGGAGGCGATCGCCTTCACCGATCTCGCGGGCGATTTCGAACAGGCGGGGGCGAAGATCGTCGGCGTCTCGAAGGATCCGCCGGCCAAACATGTCAAATTCGCCGCCAAGCACGATCTCAAGGTCGATCTCGCGACCGATGCCGACGGCTCGGTAACCGAGGCGTTCGGCGTCTGGGTCGAGAAGAACATGTATGGCCGCAAATATATGGGGATTCAGCGCGCGACCTTTCTCATCGACAGCGACGGCAAGGTCGCCAAGATCTGGCCGAAGGTGAAAGTGGCCGGCCATGCCGAAGCGGTGCTCGAAGACGTGAAGGCGCTCGGATAGGCGCATGGGCGGGGCCAGCGTCGCAGAAGCGGTGGCAGGTGTCCTGCGCGCCGCCGATCCGAAGGACAAGGTTTTCGCGGCGCGGTCGGCGGCGCGGAACTGGCGCCTTGGAAGACTGCCGCATGTTTTCGACGCGGATATGCCGGATCGACCCGCACGTCCGGGACGGCCCGAATTGCGGCCGCCATCCGAAATGCCGCGTCGCGGCAAGGGCGGATCCGAGCGTGCCCGGATCGCGATGCTCCACGCGCTGGCGCATATCGAGTTCGTCGCGATCGATCTCGCATTCGACCTGATCGGCCGTTTCGGCAGCGCGTTTCCGCGAGAATTCGTCGACGACTGGATGCGGGTCGGGGCGGAGGAGGCCATGCATTTCGCGCTGCTCGACCGGCGCCTCCGCGATCTCGGCGCTTACTACGGCGCGCTGCCGGCCCATGACGGATTGTGGGAATCGGCCGAAGCGACCGCGCATGATGCGGCGGCACGGCTCGCGATCGTCCCGATGGTGCTGGAGGCGCGGGGGCTGGACGTCACGCCCGCGACGATCGCGCGGTTCGAAAAGGTGGGGGACACGCGTTCGGCAAGGATTCTGGCGAGAATTATGAACGACGAGATTCGCCACGTCGGATTCGGCGTCAAATGGTTCGAATCCCTGTGCAAGGGCGGTAATGTTGCGCCGCAGCAACACTGGCAGAGCCTCGTTTCCCGCTATTTCGGCGGCCGATTGAAGCCGCCATTCAACGACTCAGCGCGTCGACAAGCCGGTTTGACCCGGGATTTCTATTCGTCGCTTGCCTGTTAGGCACTTCGTTAACAATGTCGGCCCACACCGGTTGCGGGGAGGCAAAATCCGTCTCCGGATTGAGTATGGTTCTTGATTTGGGCGCAGAATCTGCGCGGCAAATCGCAAATAACGGGTCGCAAAACCGCTATGATTTCACGTATTTTCGCATCGGCCGGCCACTGGGTTTCAGCGCCTGCCTATGCTTTCGCCGCACTTCTTGCCGCCTTCGCCGTGTCGGCGCCGGCAACCGCTCAAACTAATACGACTGTAGCCGCGGAAAGTTCCGATGTTCGGACACTTTTTGCCAGCTGGCGCCAGAACGAACGGCAGCGCCGGGGCGTGATGGCCATCCCGTCGCTCCGCCCGGTCGAGGGCTATCGCCTGACCAGCAGCTTCGGCACGCGCAACGATCCGTTCCGCCGCGGCCGTCGCATGCATAACGGTCTCGATATGGCGGGCCCGATCGGAACGCCGATCTACGCGACCGCCGACGGCATTGTCGGCCGCGCCCAGTGGCTCGGCGGCTATGGCAAATATGTCGAGATCAACCATGGCGGCGAGATCCAGACCCGCTACGGCCATATGTCGCAGATCCTGGTCGAGCCGGGTGCGCGGGTGACGCGCGGCCAGCTCATCGGCCGGATGGGCTCCACCGGCCGCTCGACGGGCAGCCACCTTCATTACGAAGTCCGCGTCGCCGGACTTCCGGTCAATCCGATGCCGTTCATGACATCGGGCCAGTATCTCGCGCAGCTGGCTTCGGCGAGCAGCGCGACCGAAGGAACGACGGCCGTCGGCGCGAGCCAATAGCGTTTTCGTCGCGTTGTCGAAAAAAGGGGCTCGGCGCTTGCCGCGGACGGCCTCTTTTCCTATTTTGAGTACATGACCGACGTAATCGATATCGATCTGACGCAATCGGCCGCGACGCGTGTGGCGGCAATCGCCGAACGCCAGGGCAAGCCCGCCATATTGCGGCTGGCCGTGGACGGCGGCGGTTGTGCCGGGTTCCAGTATCGCTTCGAACTCGCCGACGGCGTCGAGGACGACGACGTGCTGGCCGAGCGGGACGGCGTGAAACTCGTCGTCGACACGATCAGCCTCGATCTGGTGCGCGGCTGCTCGGTCGATTTCGTCGAAAATCTCGGTGGAGCGGCCTTTCAGGTTAATAATCCCAATGCCCAGTCGGGCTGCGGCTGCGGCACGAGTTTCTCGGTCTAATCCGCTTTCAGTAGCATAACGATACGCGTCGCGGGATCGAAGCCGTCCGCATATTCCACGTCGAGTTCGGCCCGTACGCCCGGAGAAGGGTCTGGCCACTCCGCAAAGCCAAGCGACGCATAAAAGGGCTCGTTCCAAGAGATTTTCCGGTCCGTGATCAGCGCCAGCGTGGTAGCGCGCTCGCGGGCGTGGGCAATGACATGCCGCATGAGCTTGCGACCGATCCCGCGGCGCTGGAAGTCCGCGCCGACGGCGAGCTGGTCTATATATAGCAGATCGTCGACGGCATGCGCGCAGAGAAAGCCCGCTATCCGGTCGTCCTCCTCCCACACCCAGAGCCGCCCCTCGCCGAGGCTTCGCTCGTAGCGGTCGCGCGGCGGCGGCCATTTGCCGATCGCCCATTCCAGATGCGTGCCGCGAAACAGCGTGTCGGCCGATTCCTCGATGGCGCCGATTTCGCCGAGTTCTCCGCTGCGCGCCGCGCGTATCAAATCTCATCTCCCGGCTGGCCCCGTCCCATCGATCGGGGCATAAGGCGTTCCCATGAAAATCGCGACCTACAATGTGAACGGGATCAATGCCCGGCTGCCCCGACTCACCGAATGGCTCGCCGAGCAGAAGCCCGATGTGGTGTGCCTGCAGGAGCTCAAGGGCGATGGCGACCGCCTGCCCGTCAAGGCGATCGAGGAGGCGGGCTATGGCGGCGTCTGGCTGGGGCAGAAGGGGTTCAACGGCGTCGCGATCCTGGCGCGCGAGGCGGAACCTGTCGAGCATCGGCGCGGCCTTCCGGGAGACGATGAGGACGAGCAGAGCCGCTATATCGAGGCGGAGATCGGCGACGTGATCGTCGCGTCGATCTACCTGCCCAACGGCAATCCCCAGCCCGGCCCCAAATTCGACTACAAGCTCGCCTGGATGGAGCGGCTGCTGGCGCGCGCCGAAGAGCTGTTCGCGACCGAGCGGCCGGTCGTGCTGGCCGGCGATTATAATGTGATCCCGACCGATCAGGATATCTATTCGCCGGACAAGATGACCGACGACGCGCTGACCCAGCCGGAAAGCCGCGCCGCGTTCCGCCGGCTCGCGGCGATGGGCTGGACCGATGCGATCCGCGCGCGGTTTCCGACGGGCAGGATCTGGACCTATTGGGACTATCAGGCCGGCGCCTGGCAGCGCGATGCGGGCTTTCGCATCGATCATCTGATGCTGAGCCCGGTCGCCGCCGACCGCCTGCGCGATGCCGGCGTCGACAAGGAATATCGCGGCCGCGAAAAGGCGTCGGACCATACGCCGGTCTGGGTCGAGCTGGCTGGCTGACGGTTTCTCTCATTAAGTTCCCGTTTCGTTTACACCCGCCGCACCCGATGTGCGCTTAAGTTCCCGTCCGGTTGACGGCCATCCGGTCGACAGGGGCCGGCTTCCGCCGCGCCAGCACCGAGTCCATGCGGGAGAGGGCGACGCGCAGCTCGGCGCTGGACAGCGCGGCGTGATCGGGCTCACGATCGGGGATCGCATCGATGTCGCAAAAGGCCGCCACGCGCGCCTGCCGGTGCCGCGCCGCCGCCTCCCACGCCGCGGCGAAGGCGGGGTTGCGGCGGCGCAGTTTCGTCACCGACCGCCGCGACAGCCCGAGCGCCGCGCAGGACGCGCCGACCCGACCGCTCGCCTCGAACAGCGACAGAAAACACCGCATCCGCCGCGCCGTCCAGCCCGAGCGGCGGTTGCGGATGATCGCGTCGGCGAGGGGGTCGGGCGTGACACACGCCGTTTGTCCTGCGCCCGTCGAAGGGCTGTTCTTTCCTGTCAAAGTCCCGGAAGAAAAGCGCAGGGCTTCGACAGGCTCAGCCCGAACGGAATCTGTGTTATCCCCGCCATTCCCGCTTTCGCGGAAGCGACGATGAGAAGGGGAGGCAGCGAGGCCGATGGCTTCCCGCAATGCATGTGTCCGATGCGTCATCCATCATAATGGCACATGGTTTTTCCTACATTGCAAGGACGTTCGGATACTTCCAGTTCGCGGTGGAAGTCCGTTTGCGCCCCCTTATCGAACATTGATCTTGGCGGAGCGGATTGTCCACGAACAGCCCCGAAATTTCAGCTATCCTGTCTCAAGTGGTATGGTGACAACAAGCCATAACCAGAAGCAGGAAACGGGGATCGCAGGAGATGCCAGCTTCGCTAGGCAGTCGTCGCTCTATCAAGGGCCTTTTCATTGCGGCCCTCGTCGTCCTTTGCGGTTCGTTTAGTTCTCCCGCTCATTCTTCTTCGGGCGAGGCCTATGTAATGCGCCTCGAGGGCGCGATCGGCCCTGCTTCGGCGTCCTTCATCGCCGATGGACTGGGGCAGGCCAGCCAGGCTGACGCCGAACTTGTCGTCATCTCCATGGATACGCCCGGAGGCCTCGACACCTCCATGCGTGAAATCATCCAGGCCATCCTTGCGATGCCGATCCCGGTCGTAACCTATGTCCATCCCAGCGGGGCCCGGGCTGCGAGCGCCGGGACATATATACTTTACGCAAGTCACGTTGCAGCGATGACCCCCGGAACGAACCTTGGCGCGGCGACGCCTATCCAGATCGGTGCGGCTCCTTCGCCCGAAGGCGATGGCGAGGACGGGGAAGCAGGGAATTCGCCGGCGACTGCTGCTGAACGCAAGGCAGTGAACGATGCCGTTGCCTATATACGGTCACTGGCTGAAATGCGCGGCCGAAACGCCGACTGGGGCGAAGAGTCGGTCCGAGAGGCCGCGAGCCTATCCGCAGACGCGGCCCTGGAGCAGGGCGTGATCGATATAGTCGCGCCCAATCTTGCATCCTTGCTCGAACAATTGGACGGGACGACCGTGACAATCGATGGCGAGACACGCGAGGTGAGAACCGCCGGGCTCACCGTGAGGGAGATCGAGCCCGGCTGGACGACCCAGTTGCTCGCGACCATCACCAACCCCAACATCGCGCTCATTCTGCTGATGATTGGGATTTACGGGATGATTTTCGAATTCCTCAATCCCGGGTCGCTCGTACCCGGGACGGTGGGCGCCATTTGCCTGCTGATCGGCCTCTATGCCTTGGCGGCGCTGCCCGTCGATTTTGTCGGTCTCGCGCTGATCCTGCTTGGAATTGGGCTTATGGTCGGCGAAGCTTTTGCGCCGTCGTTCGGCATCCTGGGTATCGGCGGGCTCGTTGCGCTCGTTTTCGGTGCGACGATCCTGTTCGATACCGACGTGCCGGAATTCCGCGTCAACTGGTCCGTGATAGCTGCCATCGGCGTGTTCGGCGCGGGCCTGGTCATCCTTGTCGCCCGCGTCGGCATCAGTTCGTTCAAGCATCGCGTCGTCACTGGTCCGGAAGAACTGATCGGAGCATCGGCGACAGTCATCGACTGGACGGACGGCAAAGGGCACGTCCTTGTTCATTCGGAACGCTGGAACGCCGAAGGGCCGGAAGGCCTGAGCGAGGGCCAGGGCGTCATCGTCAAGGAATTGTCGGGCCTGAAACTGACGGTCTCGCCGTCGGGAGACCCCGGACCCTGATCGCAAGGAGGAAAGAATGGATTTTCTGAATTATGGCTTCTTCGTGCCGCTGGTGCTGCTGGTCCTTGCCTTCCTCTGGGCCGCGATCAAGATACTGCGCGAATATGAACGCGCGGTCGTTTTTACTTTGGGGCGCTTTACCGGGGTGAAGGGACCCGGCCTCATCCTTCTCATACCATTCGTCCAACAGATCGTTAGGACTGACCTCAGAACCATCGTACTCGACGTGCCCACCCAGGATGTCATCTCACGCGATAACGTTTCGGTGAAGGTAAATGCCGTCGTATATTTCCGTATCGTCGATCCGGAGAGCGCGATCATCCAGGTAGAAAACTTCATCCAGGCCACGAGCGAACTCGCCCAGACAACGCTACGATCGGTACTGGGCAAGCATGAGTTGGATGAGATGCTCTCAGAGCGTGACAAGCTCAACGAGGACCTCCAGGAAATCCTCGATAAGCAGACAGACCCTTGGGGGATCAAGGTCGCCAATGTCGAGATCAAGCATGTCGATATCGATGAATCGATGGTGCGCGCGATTGCCCGCCAAGCCGAGGCCGAACGCGAGCGGCGCGCAAAGGTCATCAATGCCGAAGGTGAATACCAGGCCGCTGCAAAGCTGCTCGAAGCAGCGCGCGTGCTGGGCCAAGCCCCCGAAGCCATGCAGCTGCGCTACCTTTCGACGCTGAACGTGCTTGCCAATGAACAGAACAGCTCGACGATCGTCTTCCCCTTCCCGATAGATCTGAGTGGCTGGTTCGGCAAAGGCGAAAGCTGATGCGCCCGGCGCCAGGCAATTTGCGGAACCTCGTCATGGGAACGTGGTGCAATTCTATTTAGGCCCAGGCCAACGCTTCGATCAGTCCGTGAATGGCTACTGTCATTGGAGACGTACAGAATCTGCAAGCGCCAACATTGTGTCATAGGCAAGTCATTCCGGTGGAATTAGGCCGAACGGCGGCTTTCGCAACTCAATCCTTAAGAGCCGACAGTCCGCAACCGGCCCCGAAACAGTCATTTCTCTTCTGGTGAAAATCTCGCGGCCGCCCGCCCCCTAAAGCGCCTTCTCATACACCGAATATACCCGGTTCACCTCGCCCTTGATCGCGTCGGCGATGGCGACCATTCCCTGGTTGTCGTCGAGGATCCAGCCGACTTCGGCGCGTTCCACGCCCATCCGCTCGACGCCCCAGCGGCGGATATGCTCGATCATCATGAAGGCGAGCTGGCTGGCGAGGCGGCTGTTCTGGTGTTCGGGGAGCACGCCCATCAGCGGCACGCGGCCGCCCTTCCATTTCCGGCGTTTGAGCTTCCAGAGCAGCTTCGCCCAACCGAACGGCAGTAGCGAGCCGTTCATGTGCTTCAGCGCCTCGTTGACGTCGGGCAGGCAGAGCATGAAGGCGGCGGGCTTGCCGTCATATTCGGCGATCAGGTTGATTTCGGGATAGATGACCGGCTTCAGCTTGGTCTTGATATAGTGCACTTCGCTGTCGGTGATCGGAACGAAGCCCCAGTTTTTGCTCCAGGCCTGGTTGAGTATCGAGAGGATCAGCGTCGCTTCCTCGTCGAAGCGGCGCATATCGACCGGGCGTATATTGATCCGCTCGTTGCGCTCGCCCGATTGCACGATCCGGCGGATGATCGGCGGAAAGCCGTCCGCCACCGGGACGATGAAGGTGTGGAGCTGCTTGGCTTCCGTATGGCCGCATGCCTCGATCCATCCCGCATAGGCCGGTTTGTGATGGCCCATCATGATCATCGGGCGGTGGTCGTGGCCCTTGGTGAGCAGGCCCGGTTCGTCCCAGACGGAAAGGCTCAGCGGGCCGAGCGCGCGGGTCATGCCCTGGCCGCGCAGCCAGTCCTCGGCGGCGGCGAGCAGCGCGGCCATGACCGCCTCGTCTTCCGCCTCCATCATGCCCCAATTGCCGGTGCCCGGGCCCATGCCCTGTTCGATCGGCTGTTCGAGCGCGAGATGGTCGATATGCGCGGAAATCCGGCCGACCGGCTTGCCGTCCCGCCAGGCGAGGAGCGGCTGGACGTCGGCATGCTCGTAAAACGGGTTCTTGCCCGGCGTCAGCAGTTCGATCACCTCGGAGCGCAGCGGCGGAACCCAGTACGGCGTATCGGCATTCAGCCGATAGGCCAGATCGACGAATGTCTTGAGTTCCGCCTTGCCGGTGACCGGGCGGACGGCAATGTCTGCGCTCATGATGGGTGCGGCTGTCTCGCCTAGTCCTTGGCGCGCTGGGTCGGATGCCCGGTCGCCACTCCGCCCGAAAGCTCCGCCACCCAGGGATAGCGTTCTGCGGTTTCGGGCGTGTAGCCGAGGTTGAACACCGTCTCGCTCTTTTCCTTCCGGTCGGGGCGCTCGTAGAAGGTGCCGAACACCTTGTCCCAGAAGAAGTTGGTGATCCCGAAATTGCCGCTCTCGTCATGGAAGTGATGGGCCATGTGGCGCGCTTTCATCTGGGCGAGCCACTTGTTGCGCGGCTTGTATTTGAGATGCTGCACGCAGTGGCAGAACTCGTAGAAGCAGGTCGTCAGGAGACCGGCGCCCACGGCAGCCGCCGCGCCGCCGATGCCGCCGATCAGCCAGCCGATCGGCGCGAGGATGACGACGATCGTCGGCAGGGTCGTCGAGAGCGAGCCGAACAGCACCTCGAGATGGTTCGGGTCCTGATGGTGATCGTAATGGATACGCTTCCAGACCGGCGAGAGGATCTTCACCTTGTACATCCACTGGCTGTGCAGCACCCAGCGGTGCAGCAGGTACCAGGCAAGCGGATATGCCATCACGGCGACGGCAAGACTGACGACGGTCTGCGCCAGCGTCGCCGGCTGCCAGAGCCAGACGCCGAACGACACGACGGACAGAACGAGATAGGCGATGATCGCCGGATACTGAAAATAGGCGACGACCAATTCCTTGAACGTCATCTTGTCCAGATAGTGCGACCGATTCCAAATCCCGGGGCGCGCGGTGGCTGCGACTCTCACGTCTAACTTCCTTTAATCATGTATCTTTCGGGTTCGCCGGCACTTTCGCCAACTGCTCTAAGCCACCGCATATGAACGGGTAATGAGGCAGCTTTGCGACGAAAATCGTGCGGTTCTTGTGCCGCGATCCGCCGAAACGGCCCTATTTAAACCAGTCGCGTTCGTCTGGCAAAAGCGCCGAGCGCGGCGCGGTCGTCATGGTCGAGGCCAAGCCGTAGCGTCACCCAGCACAGCGGGACGAAGGCGAGCAGCAGGGCAACGGCCCGGACGGGCGCGCCCAATGGTCCGAGAGCGAGGCCGAGCATGGCGAGGACCGTCAGGCCCGCGCCGCCGATCAGCAGTCCGCGCAGGAAGGGCAGGTCGAACGGCTGGAGGCCGTCGCTCACTTTCAATTCGACGACCGCCGCGACGGCGATCACGACCGCGCCGATGCTGACCGCTATCGCCATGCCCTCGGCGCCGCGGTCGGGCGCGAAAATGCCGGCGAGGAATGCCCAGACCGCGATTCCGGCGAGGCTGTTGAAGAAGGGCAGCAGGCGATGCCCGGTCATCTCGACGATCGGCGTCGCCGGGCCGATAATCGCTTCGCCCATCCGGCCCAGGGTCAGGATGACCAGCGCGGCGAGCGCCGCGTCCGCCCCGGGCCCGAACAGGCTCAATATGTCGGACGCGAGCAGGATCAGCAGCCCGCCCAGCGGCAGCACGAGCGCCGCGGACAGGCGCGAGGAAAAGGCGTAGAGCGGCGCGATCCGGGCGCGGTCCAGCGCCGCCTGGGCCGAGCTGAGCGGCGCGAGGACGTAGAGAAAGGCCTGGCGGACGATCAGCGGGACCGACGCGACCTTGCGGGCGATGCCGAACAGGCCGGCGGCGGTCGCTCCCTGGGCCCCCGGCAGCATCAGGTTGAGGATGATCGGCGGCAGGTCGTTCAGGGTCCGCCGGGCGATTGCGCTCGGCGACAGGGCGATACCCGAAACCAGCACATTGGCGCGCAGCGCCGCCGGCACCGGCGCGCGCAGCATGAGACGCATGTCATAATAGCGCGCGAGCAGCCGCGCCGCGAGAATGGCGACGAGCGCCAGAGATAGCAGATGGGCGAGGAGCAGCCCCGTGCTCGTCCAGCCGGCGAGGAAGAAACCGACCGCGAAGGCGAGCCGCGCGCACTGCTCCCAGAATATCCGCAGCCGGATTTCGGGGCCGAACGCACGGCGCGCGCGCGCCGCCGATGTCGCCACCTCGACAAAGGTCCAGAGCGGCAGCGCCCAGGCGAACAGGGCGATCATCTCGGGCAACCGGGCTGCGTCCTCGGGCGCTGCCGAAACGAAACCGGCGATCTGCGGCGCGAACAGGGCGACGAGCGCCGCGATCGCTATGGCCGGGAGCGTCGTGACGAGCAGCGCGAACTTGACCGCGCCATGCGCCGCTTCCTCGCTCTCGACGGGCACGATCCGCTGCAGCGCCTGGGTCAGCGAGAGATCGACGATCTTCTCGGCCATGTTCACCGCCGACCACAGGACGATGTAGAGGCCGTAGGTCGCGATCCCGAACAGCCATGTGTAGAGCGGCTGCGCGACGACTTCGATCAGCGCGCCGAGCCGGGCCATCGCCGCCATTGCCGCGCCATGCGCGACGTCGCCGCGTTCGACCGTTTTTCCGGCGACGGTTTGCCCGCTATCGGCCCCCTGCGCTATCGCTTCATTCCTCGGTTCGGATCAGCACGGCCTCGCCGATCAGCAAAAACAGGAAGAAGGGCGCCCAGGCCGCGAGCAACGGCGGATAGGCGCCGATATTGCCCATGGCTAGCGCGAAATTGTCGGCGACGAAATAGGTGAAACCGAGCGCCATGCCGATGATCGCGCGGATGAAGAGTTGGCCGGAACGGGCGAGCCCGAAACCCGCCACGGCGCCGAGCAGCGGCATCAGCAGGGTGGATAGCGGGCCCGATATCTTGTGCCAGAGGCCGGCCTCGAGCGCGGTGGTCGGCCGGCCTGCCGCCTGGAGATCGGCGATCGCCTGGCGCAGCTCGAAAAAGTTGAGCGCGCCGGCCTCGATATTGGCCAGCGTGAACTGGTCGGGCGTCACGCCTTCGGCGATGACGAGCGATTCCGGATTGCTCTGTTCGACCGCCGAAACGTCGAATTGCTGGGGGTTTTCCAGCCGCCAGCCGTTGCCGGTATAGGTGGCGCGTTCGGCGCTGACGAGAAACTCGATCACGCCGCCGGTCCGGTCATATACGGTCACGCCGTCGAGTATGGTCGCATCGCCCCGCCCGGATACGCTCCGCGCGTTGATCAGGTCGTTGCCGTCGCGCACCCAGACATTGGTCGCGCCGGCGCGCTGTTCGGGGATCGGGCCGTAATCGACGGACTCCCAGGCGCTGAGCGTTCCATAGGCGGGGGCGACGACGCGTTCGTTGAAGATGAACAGGCCGATGCCGACGATGAAGCTCGTCAGGATCAGCGGCGCGAGGATCTGGTGCGCCGACGCGCCGGCCGCCTTCATCGAGATGATTTCGCTGTTCGCGTTCATCGAGCTGAGCGCGATCAAGGTGCCGAGCAGGGCGGCGAATGGAAGAAACCGCTCGATCAGCTGCGGCACGCGGAGCGACACGTAGAACCAGAGTTCGGCCTCGCCATTGCCCTCGGGCGCGAGAATCTGTCCCGATTCGCCGAGCAGGTCGAGCGTCATCAGGATGACGACGAGCCCGCCCAGCACCGCGAATGTGCGGGTCAGGAACATCTTCGCCATGTAGAGCGAGATCGTCCGTGACGGGAAAAACTGTAGCTGCGGTGCGTCCAAGGATCAGCTCCCGATCGGGCTCCGCCGGCGCAGGAACAGCCGCCGCACGAATCCGGCCATCTTGGAAAATCCCTTTTCGAGCGCGCCGATCGGCTGGCCGCCCGGCACATAGGCGATATGGTAGTACATCCAGGCGATGAGCGCGGCGAAAACCGCGAACGGCACCCAGAGCGAAATCAGCGGATCGACCCGGCCGAGCGCGGCCAGATCTTCGCCATATTGGCAAATCTTGTGATAGGTGGTGATCATCACGACGGACAGGAACACGCCGAGCGCGGATGTCGAGCGCTTGGGCGGGACCGCGAGCGCCACGGCGAGCAGCGGCAGCAGGAACATCATCGCGATCTCTGCCATCCGGTAGTGGAAATTGGCCCGGCTCGCGAGCCGCAACTCTTCCGGAGCGCTACTGTCGCTCCCCACCCGCGCCAGCTCGAACAGGGTGAGTTCGCGATGTTCGCCGCCACGCCCCCTGAACTGTTCGATCTGCGGCAGATCGATCGGCAGGTCGTGACTTTCGAAGCTCAGCACGCGCGGGCTCTCGAAATCGGCTTGGTTATGGATGAGCCGGCCGTTGGTGAGGCGCAGCAGGATCGTGTCCTGCTCGTCGGTCGCCATGAAGGTGCCATGATCGGCGGACACCGAGAGCTGCCGGCCCTGGGGCGATGTGGTGCGCACGAAGATACCCGACAGGTCCCGGCCGTCATTCGTGCTTTCCTCGACCCGGAGCGTCATGTTGCTGCCGAGATTGTTGAACTCGCCGACATTGATCGATGCGCCGAGCGCGCCCGAACGCAGCTCGAACTGAAGGTTTTCGTATGAATAGCGCGCGATCGGCTGGAAATAGCTGACGATCAGCAGGTTGAGCAGCACGAAGCCGACCGTGAAGATATAGGGCACGAGCAGCAGTCGGCGATAGCCGATGCCGACCGCGCGCAACACGTCGAGTTCCGAGGACAGCGCGAGCTTGCGGAAGGCGAACAGGATACCGAGCATCAGCCCGACCGGGATCGCCAGCGACAGATATTCGGGCACGAGATTGGCCAGCATCTGCCACACGACATTCACCGGCCCGCCCTCGCGCGCGACGAAATCGAACAATCGCAACATCTTGTCGAGAACCAGCAACATGGCCGCGATGACCAGCGTCGCGACGAGCGGCACGATGATCAGCCGGAACATATAGCGGTCGGTGGCAGTGAAAATTTGCAAAGTTCAGACGCTCCGTGACCATAATTTGGCCGCAAGCATTGGGGATATCTGACAGAAATAGGGGATTAGTTTGAATTTTGCCATGCCTGATCCGGGCAAACAGGCCTTGGCAAATATGTTGGAGTTGGTTTCAATGCTGAAAAGCACGATTATCCCTGCGGCCGCTGCCCTGCCCATGGCCGCTTTCGCAACTGCAGCCGATGCGGGCACGCGCGTGCCCAACGACCTGTCGCAATGCCGCGCCGGGGCATCGGGATCGGCGGCGCTGGTGCGCGTCGTCGGTTTTCGCGACGATAACGGCCGGGTGCGCGTCCAGTCCTACCAGGGCGACAATAACTGGCTCGAACGCGGCCAGTGGCTGCACCGGGTCGATATTCCCGTCCAGCCCACCAATCGCAACATGACCGTGTGTCTGCCGTTGCCCGGCCCGGGCACGTACGGGATCGCGGTTCGCCATGACAGCAACGGCAATAACCGGTCGGACCGGCGCGATGGCGGCGGCTTTTCGGGCAATCCCGACCTGTCCTTCCCGTTCAACCTCGAGCCCGATTACGATGAAGTCGCGTTTCGCGCCGGCAACGGGGTCACCCGGATAACCGTCGTCCTCAATTACATGCAGGGCACGGCGGTGGAGCCGATCGGCTAACCCGATGGTCTGCGTCGCCCTTCTCTCCAATCCCCGGTCGACGGGAAATGTCGCGATGTTGCCGCGCATCCGGAAGTTCTGCGCGCAACGATCCGACATCTTCCATTACGAGGTCGAGGATGTGAGCCAGATCGGCGACGCGCTCCAGACGATCGCGCGCGTAAATCCGCAGATACTGGTGATCAATGGCGGCGACGGGACGGTACAGGCGGCGCTGACCGAACTCCATCATGGCCGGCATTTCTCGGATACGCCGCCGCCGGTCGCGGTCCTGCCCAACGGCAAGACCAATCTCATCGCGCTCGATCTCGGCGCCGACGGCGATCCGATCGAGGCGCTCGAGCGGATCATGGAGATCGTCCGCACCGACCTGTCCGACCATATCGTCCGTCGCGAACTGATCGCGCTGACCGGCGGCGACGCCAACGGCCGGCCCGTGCTCGGCATGTTCCTCGGCGGGGCGGGGCTGGCCGATTCGATCCTCTATTGCCGGCACAAAATCTATCCGCTCGGGCTCCCGAACGGCTTCAGCCATCTGATCACCGCGATCGCCGTGGTCTTTTCCGCGCTGTTTCGGATCAAGGCGCGATTCCTGCCGCCCCAGGCGCGGCCGATCAGCGTGTCGGTCGTCCATCAGGGCGAAATCCAGGGCAAGTTCGCGCTGCTGATGGTGACGACGCTCGAGCGCCTGCTGCTGAAGAGCCAGACCAATATCGGCTCAACTGCCTCGGGACCGCTCAAGCTGATGATGGTCGAGCAGAAGCCGCTGGCGCTCCTCCGCGCCGCCTGGGCGAGTTTCCTCGGCAAGCTGGACAGCGCGCAGCTCGCCGGCGTCCATCTGAGCCATGGCAACGAGATCCGGATCGAGGGTGACAAATCCAGCGTGATTCTGGACGGCGAACTGTTCGAGGCGCAGAGCGAACGGCCGATCGTGCTGACCCCGACAATGCCCGTACCCTTTCTCTCGCTGACGGCGTGACCCGGCTCCAGGACCTGGTACGCGCGGAGCTTGAGGCGCCCGTCGATCCGCGCGTCACCAGTTTTGCCCGCCATGTCGCCGGCCTGTTCGGCGATTCCGCGCGCGCCGTGCTTTTCTATGGCTCTTGCCTGCGGACGACCGAACTCGACGGCCAGATGCTCGATTTCTACGTCATCGTGTCCGAATATCGGGCCGCCTATGACCGGCGCTGGCTCGCGGTTGCGAACCGGCTCATCCCGCCCAATGTCTTTCCCGTCCAGCATGGCGGTTTGCAGGCAAAATATGCGGTTCTCAGCGAAAGCGATTTCGCGCGCCTCGCCTCGTCCCGAACCCGCAACGTCTCCGTCTGGGCGCGCTTCGCCCAGCCGTCACGCCTGGTCTGGAGCCGCGACCCGGCGGCGGCCGAACGCGTCACGGAATCCGTTTCGCTGGCTGCTCCGGCCCTGCTCGAAGCGGCGCTTCCGATGATCGAGGGCGAGGTATCGACGCTCGATCTCTGGCGCCGCGCCTTTGCGCTCACTTACAGCGCGGAGCTGCGCGCCGAGCGGCAGGGCCGCGCCGCCTCGGTCGTCGATTTCGATCCCGATCGCTACCGGCGGTTCGCGGCTCCCGTGCTCGCCACGCTCGGCATCGATATCGCTGTCGATGGAGATGAACCGCTCGCGCTGGGGCATCGGACCGGCGCACGCGCCGCGCGCCGGACATGGGCGCGGCGGCGGATCGAAGGCAAATTGCTGACGCTCGCGCGGCTGGCCAAGGCCAGCGCCACCTATGCGGGCGGCGTCGATTATCTCGCCTGGAAGATCAACCGGCACGCCGGAACCGAGATCACGGTCCGGCCCTGGCAGCGACGCTGGCCGCTGCTCGGCGCCCTGGCGCTGCTGCCGCGGCTCTTGCTGCGCGGGGCGGTCCGCTAGCCCGCCCGCCGGTTGCCCGGTGCCGCATTGGCGACGGCGTCCGCCAGAGCGGCGATGGTGAACGGTTTGCGGAGGATCGCATGGCCCGAAAACTGTTCGCCGTCGATCGCCTCGCGCGCATAGCCGGTCACGAAGATCACCGGCAGATCGGGATGGCTGGCCGCGACCCGGTCCGCAAGCTCCGGCCCCGTCATGTCGGGCATCACGACATCGGTCAGCAACAGGTCGATATCGGGGCGCTCGGCCAGCACATCGATCGCCGTCGGTCCGTTGGCGCAGGCCAGCACGACATGCCCGAGTTCCTCGAGACCGGCGGTCGTCGAGCGGCGCACCCGCTGATCGTCCTCGACCAGCAGGATCGTGAGACCGTCCCTCGCGCCGTTCCCGCCGGACGCTGCCGCGGCCGGGGCTTCGGGCGCGACGACGTCGCCATCGAAACGCGGCAGGAACAGCGACACGGTCGTGCCTTCGTTAACTGTTGAATCGATCCGCACATCACCGCCGGACTGGCGGACGAAGCCGAATATCTGGCTGAGGCCGAGGCCCGTTCCCTTGCCGACAGGCTTGGTTGTGAAGAAGGGCTCGAACACATGCTCGATCACCCCATCGTCCATGCCGCTGCCGGTATCGGTGACGGCGATCTGCACATAATCACCGGCGGCGATGTCGCCGACCTCGTCATCTGCAAGCGTCCGGTTGCGGATGGCGATCGTCAGCTCGCCTTTTCCGTCCATCGCGTCGCGGGCGTTCACCGCGAGATTGAGGACGGCGTTTTCGAGCTGGTGCGGATCGACCCAGAGCGGCCAGATATCGCTATCGGCCTCGATCGCCACCGTGATCTGTTCGCCGATCGACCGGCGGAGCAGGTCCGCCATGGTATCGATCCGCGCGGCCGCGTCCGTGCCTTCGGGCAGGAACGGCTCGGCGCGGGCGAAGGTCAGCAGCCGGCGGGTCAGCGCCGCCGCCCGATTGGCGCCTTCGAGCGCATTCTCGATATGTTCGTTCGCGCGCTCGGGCTGTTCGGCCATCTTCCGCTTGGCGAGATCGAGTCCGCCGATCACGACCGCGAGCATATTGTTGAAGTCGTGCGCGATCCCGCCGGTCAGCTGGCCGACGGCTTCGAGCTTCTGCGCCTGGTTCAACTTCTGCTCGGCGGCCGTCCGCTCGGCGACTTCGGCGCGCAGCTGGGCGTTCAACGCTTCGAGCTCGGCCGTGCGTTCGGCGACGGCATCCTCCAGCTCTTCGGCGCGCTGATCGGCGTCGAAGCGCTGACGGAAGGCGCGGATCGTCGCATAGGCGAGGATCAGCGCAACGATGGCGAGGATGATCCCGGCGACGGTCAGCAGGTTGGCCAGTATCCGGGCCCGTTCGTTGGTCTCGATCCGCGCCGCCGATCGGCCGCTCAGCAATGTCCGTTCATAAGCGGCGATCTCGTCGAGCGTTGCGATCACCGCGACGCCGTTCTGGCTGTTGGCGACGCTGTTGTACCGGGCGAGCGCATCGAAATTCTGCCCCGCCGACGTCAACCGGGTGATCGCGGCCAGCTCGCTGCCATAGGCATCGTACAGCGTTTCCAGTCGTTCCGCCCGCTCGGCCTGGGCCGGATAGCCGCGGACGATCCGCTGGAGGCTCTCGATCTGCCGGGCAGCGGCCCGGCGCTCGTTGCGATAGATGGTGGCCGGCGTGCTGTCGCCGTTGATGACGAAGCGGCCGAGCGCGACCTCGGCCCGGGCCATCGATTCCTCGATATTCCGCACCGCCATGATCGTCTCGAAACTCTGGCGTTCGCTGCGCGCCGCTTCGTCACGCTCGTCGTTGGACTGGATGACGAGATAGACGAGCACGCCGAACAGCAGTGTGAGCACCAGCGCCGCCGCGCTGGCGAATCCGCGTCGCCAGACCTCCTCGTTGGCGGAGGCGGCCAGTGCCGCTCCCCCATATCCGTCCACCATAGCGGAGAAGCTATAGAACCGTCAGCCGGGCGCGGATAGCGGGCGGGCTCTGTTCGTCCCCCGATTCCGCTCGGCTGGACGTACGAACGCCCTAGGAAATGGCGCCCGTGGCCTTTCCGGCCGCCTCGAACATGCCGAGGATCTGCTCGACCTGTTCGGCCGTATGCTCGGCGCAGAGCGAGCAGCGGAGCAGGTAAACGCCGACCGGGGTCGCGGGCGGGCGCGCCATGTTGACGTAAAGCCCGTGCTCGAGCAGCGCCTGCCACATGCGCACCGCCTTTTCCTGATCGGGCAGCAGCACGGCGAGGATGGCGCTTTCCGGTTCGTCGGTCGCCAGCTTGAAGCCGAGATCGCGCAGACCCTGGTGCAGCCGCTTGCTATTCTCCCAGAGATGCGCGCGCTTGTTGCCCGCATGCATGAGCTTGCGGATCGAGGTCGTCGCGGTGGCCACCACCGAAGGCGGCAGCGACGCTGTGAAGGTGTAGGGCCGGCAGACGAGGCGCAGGAAATCCGTCTTCGGATGGTTCGACACGCAAAAACCGCCGACCGTGCCGACGCTCTTCGAGAAGGTGCCGATGATGAAATCGACCTGGTCGAGCACCCCCTGCGCTTCGGCGACGCCGCGGCCATGTTCGCCGAAAAAGCCCATCGAATGCGCTTCGTCGACGAGCACCATCGCGCCATATTTCTTCGCGATCGGGACCATCTCGTCGAGCGGGGCGATATCGCCGAGCATCGAATAGACGCCCTCGAGCACGACCAGCTTGCCCGCCTCGGGCGGCAATTTGGCGAGTCGCTTTTCGAGATTTTCGACGTTATTGTGCCGGAACCGGACGATGTCGGCATTGCCGAGGAAACAGCCGTCATAGATGGACGCATGGCTGTCGGCGTCGAGGATCACATAATCGCCGCGCCCGGCCAGCGTCGAGACGATGCCGAGATTGGCCTGATAGCCGGTCGAAAAGACCATGGCATGGTCCATGCCGTAAAATTCCTGGAGCGCTTCCTCGCACGCCTTGTGGCCCTGATAGGTGCCGTTGAGCACTCGGCTGCCGGTCGTTCCGGAACCGAATTTCTCGAGCGCCTCCTGGCCCGCCGCGATGACGTCGGGATCGAAGGTCATACCCATATAGTTGTAGGTGCCGAGCAGGATCGTGTCCTTGCCGTCGATCACCGCCTCGGTCGGCGACTTCACCTCGTCCATGACGATGGCGAACGGATCGCGTACGCCGGCGGCGAGCAGGTTGTCGCGCTCCTGGATCAGCGGTTCGAATTTGGCGAAGAGATCGGCGGCCTGCGGTTCTTCGGTTTCCGCCAGCACCGCTTCGGTTGTCGTTGCGTTCATTATTTCAGCTCCTCGACGGCATCGACAAGCTGGCCCACGGTTTCGATCTCGGCCTGCTGGTTCATCGTGATCACGATGTCGAACTCGTCCTCGATCGACGCCACGAAATCCATGACCGTCAGGCTGTCCCATTCGAGATCGCCGGCAAAGGTCGTGCTTTCGTCAAGCTCGACGCCCTTTGCGTTGAACGGTTCGATGAGATCCTTCACGGAGGCGAAGGTCGTCGCGCGGTCTGTCATGATGCGTCCCTAAAGTGTATGGAAATGGCTTGCCAAGCGAATGCGGCGGTAAAACGGCAAAGGATTGTCGAATTCAGCGCGGATCGGGCGGGATTCTATGCCGGAGAGGGGCCTGAAACCGCAGTTTTCCGGCTATTTCAGCCAATCCTGCTCGCGATACCAGCGCGCCGTATCCGCCAGCCCCCGGTCATGGGGTATGGCCGGTATCCAGAGCGTCGCGGGCGGTTTGCGGTCCGGATCGACGACCCAGTCGGGATGGCAGAAATAGCGCGCGCGATCCGGCGTCAGTTTCGCGTTTTCGCCCCTGAACAGTCCGTCCATCCGCGCGCCGAACCGGACGAGCGGCGCGGGCATCGACAGGGTCCGGACATCCCGGCCGACGGCGCGGCCCAGCGCCTGGCCGAAAGCGACATGGCTCAGCCCGCCCGGCGTCCCGTCGTCCGGTTCGTAAATCGCGCCGATCGCCGGCTCTGCCTCGACCGTCGCAAGCATGAGCGCGCACAGATCGCGGACATGGATCAGCGACGTCCGGCCCTCCGGCGGCAGGATGACCACGCCCTTGGCCGCCATGGCGAACAGATCGAGCGTTTCACCGTCGCCGGGGCCGTAGACGGCGGGCGGGCGGATGATCGTCCAGTCGAGGGCGGACTCTTGTACAACGCGTTCTGATTCCGCTTTCGACCAGCCATAGTCGGATAGATCGGGCTCGCGCGCTGCCAGCGAGGAGATATGGATGAAGCGCCGGACGCCCGCCTGGCGGGCGGCGTCGATGACATTGGCAGTCCCCGCGATATTGGGCGCGGCGAAGCCGTCCCGGTCCGGTGCGCGGATCGCGCCGGCGATATGGATCACGCTATCGGCGCCGCGCGTGAGGAGTTCGAGATTCTCCGGTTCCGACAAAGTGCCCGATATCCAGTCTATGCCGGGGCAGGGCGGTTGGTCCCGCCGGGTCAGCGCCCGTACCCGATGGCCGGCATCAACCGCCACGCGCAGCAGATGCCCGCCGACAAAACCCGTACCGCCCGTGACCGCGATCGTGCTCACAGGAAGACCATATGGTTGCGATGGACGAGAGCGGGGCGCGGTGCATAGCCGAGAATGGCTTCGAGTTCACCGGTTTTGCGGCCCATGATCTTCTGTGTGGCTTCGCTGTCATATTCGGCGAGGCCCCGGGCGATGATCGTGCCGTCCTCGTCGGCGATATCGACGACGTCGCCCCTGCCGAACGCGCCGCTCAGGCCGGTAACGCCAGCGGGCAGCAGACTGTTGCCGTCGCGCAGCGCGCGCGCCGCTCCCCCGTCGATCGTGATCCGGCCGGCCGCGGTCAGCCGTCCGGCCATCCAGGCTTCGCGCGCCGATGGCGCCCGTTCGGCGGTGAATATCGTGCCGATGCCGCTCTCGGCAAAGGCGGTGAGGGGTGCGTCCTGCTGGCCCGATATGATGGCGAGCGGCATGCCGGCGGCCGTCGCGATCCGCGCCGCCTCGACTTTCGAAGCCATGCCGCCCGAGCCCATCGTAGAGGCGCCCGCCGCCATCGCACCGATCCGCGCGTCGATCGTCTCGACCGAGCGGATCAGTTCGGCGGTTTCGTCGCGCCGCGGATCGGCGCTGTAGAGCCCGGCGACATCGGAGAGCAGGACGATCCCGTCGGCGCGCGCGGCCTGGCCGATGCGCGCGGCGAGCCGGTCATTGTCGCCGAAGCGGATTTCCTCCGTCGCGACGGAATCATTCTCGTTGATCAGCGGGACGGCGTCGAGACGGAGCAGCCGGTCGAGCGTCGCCGCCGCGTTCAGATAGCGCCGCCGGTCTTCGAGATCGCCGAGCGTCACCAGTATCTGCGCGGCCCGAAGATCGTGTGCGCCGAGCAGCTCGGCCCAGCACTGCGAGAGCGCGATCTGGCCCGCGGCCGCCGCCGCCTGCGCATCGTCGAGGCTCTTGCGCCCGCCGCCTTCGAGGCCGAGCAAGCGCGCGCCGAAGGCGATCGCGCCCGAGGAAACGAGAATGATCTTCTGCCCCGCGCGCTGCCGTTCGGCCATCTCGCCGACCAGGGTCGCAAGCCAGTCGCGCCGGACCGTACCGTCCTCCGCCACCAGCAGAGACGATCCGATCTTGACGACGAGGCGCGGGCAGTCGTCCGGCGCGAACCCGGTCAGAGCGGCGACCATGTTTCGCTTTCCTCGGCCTCGGCCGCTTCGTCGGACGGCGGCGACCCGAGCGCCTCGATCACATGATCGAGCACGGTTTCGAGGCCTTCGCCGGTCGCGCCGGACAGCGGCAGGACGGTCGCGCCCGTCGCCTCGGCCAGCTCGGCGCCCAGCGCGTCCATGAGCTCCTCGTCGAGCAGGTCGGCCTTGTTGAGCGCGACGATTTCGGGCTTGTCGGCCAGTCCCGCGCCATACTCCTTCAGCTCCTCGCGGACCGTCCGCCAGGCCTTGACCGGATCCTCGCCGTTCGCGTCGATCAGGTGCAGCAGCACCCGGCAGCGTTCGACATGGCCGAGGAACCGGTCGCCGATCCCCGCGCCTTCGGCCGCGCCCTCGATCAGGCCGGGAATGTCGGCCATCACGAAATCGCGGCCCTTGTGCTCGACGACGCCGAGCTTGGGATGGATCGTCGTGAACGGATAGGCGCCGACCTTCGCCTTGGCGTTGGAGACGGCGTTGATGAAGGTCGACTTGCCGGCATTGGGCATGCCCAGCAGCCCAACATCGGCGATCAGCTTCAGCCGCAGCCAGACCCACATTTCCTCGCCCGGTTCGCCCGGCTGGTGCTGGCGCGGCGCGCGGTTGGTCGAACTCTTGTAGGAGAGGTTGCCGCGCCCCCCGATGCCGCCTTCGAGCATCGTCTTGCGCTGCCCGGCCTTGGTGAAATCGGCGAGCACGACTTCCTTGTCCTCGCTCAGGATCTGCGTGCCGACCGGCACCTTGATGACGAGATCCTTACCGCCGGCTCCGGTCTGTTGCTTGCCCGAGCCGCCCTTGCCGCGCGGCGCCTTGAAATGCTGGGCGTAGCGAAAGTCGATCAGGGTGTTGAGGCCCTCGACCGCCTCGAACACGATATCCCCGCCCCTGCCGCCGTCGCCGCCGTCGGGACCGCCATATTCGATATATTTTTCGCGCCGGAAGCTGACGGCCCCGGGGCCGCCCGCACCGGAGCGAATATAGATCTTGGCCTGGTCGAGAAAATGCATGGCGGCTATGTAGGCGAGGGGAGGGGGGTTGGCCAGAATGCGCGGCACAAAGAAAAGGGGCGGCCCGAAGACCGCCCCGATCCGCCAGGAAATGCCGCCCTAGAAGCGCGTACGCACCGTCAGACCGTACATCCGGGGCTGTTGCGGGAAGGCCGAACGCGATCCGCTCCGCAGCGTCGTGTTGAAGGTCACCCCCCGGGTGGTGACGTTGGTGATGTTGGTCGCCCAGACTTCGAGGCCCCAGCTTTCGTCCTCCGCGCCGATACCGGCCCTCAGGTTGATCTTCACATTGCCGTCCTGGATGTCGAAGGGCAGCGGCGTCGTATCCGCGAGGTTGGCCGGATCGGACGGCTGGGTCGATGTCCGGCGGTCGTCCTCCATCCGGATCTGCCCGTTCAGGAACCAGGCGAGATTGTCGCCGATCGTGCCCCGGTAATCGGCGCCGGCGATGGCGACGAGATCGGGGGCGTTGGTCAGCTCGTTCCCGCACAGATTCTGGACGCGCAGCACGGTAAGATTGCCCGCGCAATCGCCGGGGTAGCGGGCGTCGATCCAGGTCACGCCGAGGTTGAACGTCAGATTGTCGGTCGGCTGGATCAGCGTCTCGATCTCGATGCCCGACGAAATCGCCTGGGGCACGTTGAACGTCTCGAACTGGGCGCCGGTGAACTCGAGTACCTGGAAGTTGCTGAACTCCTGGTAGAACAGCGCGACGTTCGCCGTCACCGCATCGTCGAGCGCCCGGGCCTTCAGGCCGATTTCATAGGCGTCCACCTCTTCGGACGCGAAGGTCGGGTCCGCCCCGCCGATTGCCGCGGTGGCGTCCAGGTTGAAGCCGCCCGACTTATAGCCATGGGTGAAGCTGGCATAGACCGTGACCGGCGCGTCGAACTCATAGGAAAGTTTGGCCGTGTAGATAAGCTCTTCGTCGCTGAACGAACCCGCGAAGGAACGCGGCAGGGGCAATACCGCCGCCGCGGGCAGGTCGGCCGGAGCGACGAACGGAAAACAGCCGGTGACGAGGATCGTCGGTTGCAGTGCCGCGGGAACGGTACCGAGATTGCCCAGCACGGCCGGGCAGAGCGGGTTGTTGATCGCTGTCTGCTGGAAGGCGCCATCCTTGCTCTCGTCCGAATAACGCAGGCCAAGCGTCAGATTGATGTTGTCCGTCAGCTCGAACACGTTGTGCGTGAAGATCGACCAGCTTTCGCTGTTTTGCGTGAACCGGTTGCTCGCCGATACCACCGACGGGTCGATCCCGCCCGATATGACGGTCAGCGGATTGGCGCCGAACGCGCCGCCGGTCGGTGCGAAGATCAGCGCGCCGACGAGTTCGCCATAATCGTCGCCGAGCGAAGCCGTTACCTCCTGGCTGATATCCTCGTCCGAATAGTAGAAGCCGACGAGCCAGCTCCAGCGATCGTCGAACGCTTCGCCCTGCAGGCGCAACTCGTGCGTCATCGTGTCGATATTCGTGCGCTGCCGGTCGATATTGAAGACGTCGATCGCGGTGAAATCGGAATCGTTGGATTCGAGTGCGTCGAATTCGCGGTATGAGCCGATATAGATCAGGTCGGCATTGTCGCCGATCGGTATTTCGACCTCTGCGGTGATGCCCCATTGCTCGACATCGGTCATCGGCGGGAAAGTGGCCGAGGTGATCCGGTCGTCGAGCGCATCCAGGCCGGAATTGGGCTGGAACTGGCCGCCGCGCGGGCCGAGGCCTACAAGATTGAATAGCCCCGCGGTTTCGACCGGCGACGGCCGCAGCTCGATCGCCGTACAGCAATTGGCCGTGCTTTCGGAAAAGTCGGTGATGATCCGGACGCTGACGCCGCCGAGACTCTCATAGCCGATCTGGCCGCGGACCAGATACTGGTCGATATCGTTGGATTCGCCGATCACGCCCGTGCCGTCGATGACGTCGACATAGCCGTCGCGTTCGCGATAGGCGCCGGTCAGGCGTACGGCCAGCGTGTCCTGGATTAGCGGTACGTTGACCGCGCCCTGGATGCTCATCAGGTCGTAATTGCCGTAGCTCGCATTGGCGAACCCGCCGAATTCGCGCAGATCGGGCCGGTTGGTGGTGATGTTCAGCGCGCCGGCGGACGTGTTGCGGCCGAACAGCGTGCCCTGCGGCCCGCGCAGAATTTCGACCCGCTCGACATCGACGAATTCGGCAAGCGCCACGCCGGGCCGCGACTGATAGGCGCCGTCGATGAAGATGCCGACCGCGCTCTCGAACCCGATATTGTTCGAGGTCGTGCCGACCCCGCGGATACGCAGCACGTTGGTGCTCGATGCGTTTTGCGCGTTCGATGTCGAGAAGCTCGGCGATACCTGGGTGATCTCGGTGACGTTGACGACGCCCTGGCGGTCGAGTTCGGCGGCGCCGACCGCGGTCACGGCGATCGGAACATCCTGGATGTCTTCCGCGCGCCGGGTGGCGGTCACGATGATCACGTTGCTCGTATCGACGGCGGACGCCCCTTCCTCCTGTGCATGGGCGATGCCGGGAATGGCCAGCGCCGCCACGGCGGCGGTGCCACACAAAGTGCGTTTCAGCATGATGTCTCTCTCCTTCGGGGCCGCTTCTTGTTTTCGGTGGCCCTCGTCGGATCGGAACGTGAATAAACTGGCGCACTATCGCAAGACGCAGGCGCGGTTTTGCGCCGCCAGTAGACGTATTCTCACCCGGAGTGTGGCATAATTACAATTATGTTACACATCCGTACCGATCCGCCGTGCGGTTTAGCAACTTTTACCGCCGGTACGTTCGGCTAGCTGACGCCGTGGCTGGCTTTCCCGCTTTCCAGTGACTGGGTGAAACGCCGCTCGGCGATTTCCCGGCCGGTTTCGCGGGCAAGGCCCAGCGAGGCGGACAACTGGCGTCCCATGAGGGCGTCGCCCAGAGCGAGGAGGACGAGTTCCAGCGTATCCTCGTGCAGCCGTCGGTCCTCATGTCCGTCTTCTCCAAGCTCGTCGACCAGCTCATGGATCTTCTCGACGATCGGGTCGAGCGCGTCTTCATTGCCGGAGATCAGCATCCAGGAGGCGAGAGCGCCGGCGCCTTCCTTGTCGAATGCGTCGAAAGTGAGGTCGACGATATCGCGCGGGCTGCCCTCTCCGGCGCGGGACTTGAGCACCGCCTGGCTGATCGTCTCGCAGATCGTTTCGGCGAGATAGCCGGCCAGCGCCCGCTGCAGGCCCGATGCGGATCCGAAATGATGAAGCAGGTTGGCATGCGTCCGCCCGATCCGCGTGGCCACCGCTTTCAAGGTGACGGATTGCGGCCCGGTCTCGATCAGCAGCTGCCGCGCGGCCTGCAAGGCGGCGGTGCGGCTTTCTTCCGGGGTCAGGCGCTTTCTCGCTATTGACATTAATGTAAGTAGCCTTCAGATACTGAATAAATTGCAATGGAGTCGCACCATGGCCAAAGACCGGACACCTGTCGACCTAGAGATTACGCCGCGTGACCGCCGCTTCGGGCGGGACGCAACCCAGGCGCGCTGGTGGATGAACAATGACCCGATCGCGACCGCGTTTTACAACGCGCTGTCGGTCACCTTTCCCAAGGGGGAAGCCTATTTCGTGGAGGCGGTGAAGGCGCATCGGGACGGGGTGCCGCCCAAGCTCGAACGCGAGATTCGCGCCTTCGTCCAGCAGGAGGTGATGCACAGCCGCGAGCATGTCGCCTTCAACCGCAAGGTGTCCGAAACCGGCTACGATATCACGCCGCTCGAGCGCGTGGTCGACGAGTCGCTTGAAAAGACAAAGGACCGGCCGCCCGTGATCGCGCTCTGCGTGACGATGGCGCTCGAACATTATACCGCGATCCTCGCCCACCAGTTCCTCTCCGTGCCGGAGCTGCTGAACGGTGCGGACAAGGAATGGGCCGATCTGTGGCGCTGGCACGCGGTCGAGGAGATCGAGCACAAAGGCGTGGCCTATGACACCTGGCTCCACGCGACCCGCGACTGGTCCCGCTGGGAACGTTGGAAGGTCAAGGCGCGGGTCATGCTGCTGGTGACGATGATGTTCTGGCCGCGCCGGATACGCGGCATGCGCGCCCTGCTAGCGCAGGACGGGATCACGGGCTGGCGCGCCCTGGCCCGGATCAACTGGTATCTCTGGGGCAAGCCCGGCCAGCTGCGCCGCGCGCTCAGGCCCTGGCTCGCCTATTTCCTGCCCGGCTTCCATCCCTGGAACCATGACGATCGCGAACTGATCCGGCTCGCCGACAGCGAGTATAGCGATGCCGTCATGCCGGGCCGCGAGGAAGCGCTGGCTGCCTGAATAGGGCCGGGCCATGCCCGCGCGTGGCGGACACGGCCCGGCCGTCAGTCGGTGATCATGCCGCCAGCGCCGGCGGCGCGGTTTGCGCCATGTCGTCCTCGTCGGACTCGAACATAACGCAATCGACCGCGCAGCCCCGCGCCCGCGAATGACGCGGCTCGACATGGCCCGTCCGCCGGAATCCGAGCTTTTCGAGCACGCGGCCCGATGCCGGATTGTCGACGAAATGGCCAGCGAGGATCCGGGTATAGCCGAGCGAGGCGCGCGCCGCCGCGATCGCCGCTTGGCCCGCTTCGGTGGCGAAACCGCGGCCCCAGGCATGGGGCGCGATCCAATAGCCGAGTTCCGGCGCCTCGTCGCCGTCCATGAAGCCGATGCCGCCGATCATCCGCACCGGATCGACCGTCCGGTCGACGATCTGGAAATTGGGATAGTCGGGGTCCGGTTCGCGCGAGAGAAACTCTTCGGCGTCTTCCCGGGTGTAGGGCCAGGGCATCCGCGTCGTGTTCCGGGCGATACGCGCGTCGGCGATCGTCTCGGCAAGTACGGGGGCCTCCTCCATCCAGCCGGGCCTCAGCAACAGTCTCTTTGTAACCGCGAACATGTCTCTCTCCATGCCGCCCCCGAAGCGCTGCTGTACGCGCTTTCGGTGACGATTGTATGAGGGAGACCATAAAAAAGGGAGATCGGGTCAGCCCGTCTCCCTCAATCGGCCCCGTTTCCGGAACCTTCGGGCTGCCCTCCCTGAGGACAGCCCTTTATCGACTGTCCTTTATTCGGCCGCTTCGGCCATTTCCACGCCCACATAGGTGCGGTTGTTGCGGCCTTTCTTGAATCGGACCGTGCCGTCCACGAGCGCGAAAATCGTATGGTCGCGGCCGAGACCGACATTGTCCGCCGGAATCCATTTGGTCCCGCGCTGGCGCACGATAATGTTGCCGGCCACGACGTTTTCGCCGCCGAACTTCTTGACGCCCAGGAATTTCGGGTTGGAGTCGCGACCGTTGCGCGACGAACCGCCTGCTTTCTTATGTGCCATGGTTACGCGTCCTTATCGCCAGTTTCGGTCTTATTTTGAGTCTTCGGCGCTGCCTTTTTGGCAGGCGCTTTCTTCGCCGGGGCCTTCTTGGCTGGGGCCTTTTTGGCCGCGGTCGTCGTCTTGGCGGCCGCCGTCTTCTTGGCCGGGGCCTTTTTGGCGGGCGCCTTCTTCGCCGGTGCGGCCTTGGCCGTCTCGGCGGTGTCGGCCTTGGCGTCGGTCTTCGCCGCGGCGGTCTTCTTGGCCGGAGCCTTCTTCTTCGCGCCGCCGATGCCCGTGATCTTGATCTGGGTCAGCATCTGGCGATGGCCGTTCTTGCGGCGGTAATTTTGGCGCCGCTTCTTCTTGAAGATGACGACCTTCTCGCCCTTGCCCTGTTCGACGATCTCGCCGGACACGCTAAGGTTCTTCACATCCTTCAGGTCGGCGCCTTCGCCGGCCATCAGAACATCGTCAAACGAGACCGAATCGCCGGCTTCGCCAGCGATCTTCTCGACCGTGATTACATCACCTTCAGCGACGCGATATTGCTTGCCGCCCGTGCGCACGACTGCGAACATGGTACCAACTTTCATCAATTCTGCGATCCGCACGAGACTCAAGGCCGCAGCCAAGCACCCGCGCGGGAAAGCGCGCCAAATATGGGAACTATGCCATTATGTCAACCGATGGCGGCGTCTAAATTCAGGCCGCCGCGGCATTCTCCCCACTCGCTTCGTCATCGAGATCGCGGTCCAGGAATTCGCGGACATGGCCGATGAACTCGTCCGGATGGCTCAGCATGAACAGATGGCCGCCATCCTCGATGATGACAAGCTCGCTGCCCGGGATCAGCGTGTTGAGGATTTTCCCGTTGACCGGTTGGACGATCGGGTCCCGGTCGCCGGTCAGGATCAGGGTCGGCTTGCGCAGGAAGGGCAGGGCGGGGGCGCTGGTCCAGCCCAGCATCGCCAGCAGCTGGTAGAAATAGCCGAGCTTGGAGGGCGGTTTGATCCGGTGGATATGGCCGTCCGAGCCCTTGGTCGATCCGCCGTACAGCGTCTCGAAATGCGTCTCCATGAATTTGGGGTCGATATAGCGGCGCGGGTCCGCCATTTTCGACAGCGCCTCGAACTTGCCGGGCACCATCAGCATCCCCGCCGTCGTCGCGACGAGGATCAGCCGATTGGTGCGCCGCCCGTGCTGGAGTGCGAAATGCTGCGCCATCGCGCCGCCCCAGCTGACGCCCATGACGTCGACGAGCGGCATGTCGTAACGCTCGAGCAGCTGGTCGGTGATCCGCGACATGGTGAAGGCGTTGTAGGGCAGGGTCGGTTCGGGCGATTCGCCGACCCCGGGCATGTCGAAGGTCAGAAAATCGCGATCGTCGAGCATCGTCGGGAGCGGCGACGCGACTTCGGTATTGGCGCCGATCCCGTTGAAGAAGAGCAGGGGCGGCTTGCCGTTGGGCGGCCCCGAATAGCGCCAATAGGCGACCTGCAACTGCCGGCCGCCGACGGACTCAAGCGTGTATTCGGGGGCTTTCATATGGCGGGATTGGGACATGAAGGACTTTCTGTTGGTGCGAAACTGTTACCGGCCGTAATGCAGCCGCCTATTCGAGGACATAGGTTCCGGGGGCCGGTTCCATCGCCTTGTTCGCCTTGCTGCCGAGCGATTTCGGCGCATCCTTCTGCTCCCCCGACCGGCTCTGCAGCCAGTCCATCCAATAGGGCCACCAGCTATCCTTGATTTCCTCGGTGCCTTCCATCCACTTGTCCACAGAGGCGGGCGGCTTTCCTTTCTTCTTTGCCTTGAAATATTTGGCCTTGGGATTGCCGGGCGGATTGAGGATCGCCTGCATATGGCCCGATTGGGAGAGCACGAACTCGACATTCTTCGAACCGAACAGCTGGGTCGAACGATAGCAGGCGCGCCACGGCGTGATATGGTCGGTCACGCCGCCCAGGATGAACATGTCGTTCTTGACCTTTTTGAGGTCCAGCGTGTGGCCGGCGACGTCGAAGGTTCCGGGCTCGGCATAGGCATTGGCCTCGAACAGGTCGAGAAAATCGCCCATCAGCGATGCCGAGAGATTGGTGGCGTCCGCATTCCAGAACAGCACGTCGAACGCCGGCGGGTCCTCGCCCATCAGATAGTTGTTGATCACATAATTCCAGATGAGGTCGTTCGGCCGGAGCCAGGCGAAGCTGCGCGCGAGCGAACTCGCCTCGATCACGCCCTTGCGCTTGGCGCGCTGCTTGGCGAGCGCGATGCCGTTTTCCGAGACCAGTGAGCTGGCCTCGGTATCGCCGGGCTTGGGTTCCAGCACGCAGACCATCATCGTCGCGGCGCCGATCCGGTCGTTCTTGTCCGACGCGAGCCTGGAGAGCAGCACCGACATGGTCTGCCCGCCCGAACAGCCGCCCGAGACGTTGACTGTGTCCGATCCGGTAATGTCCTGCACCGCATCGAGCGCGCGGATGCAGGCATCGACATATTCGTCCATGCCCCAGACGCCCATCTCCTCGGTCGGGTTGCGCCAGCTGATGACGAAGGTCTGGATGCCGTTGTCGACCTGGAACTTCACCACGCTCTTCTCGGGCGAAAGGTCGTTGATATACATCTTGTTGATCTGCGGCGGGATCGTCAGCTGCGGGATCGCGTACACCTCGTCGGTCGAGGGCTGATACTGGATCAGCTCGAACATCTCGTCGCGATGGACGACCGCGCCGGGCGAGGTCGCGACATTCTCGCCGAGCGTAAACGGCTTCTTGTCGACCTGGCTGACCATGAAGTCGTTATTGACCATGTCGTCATAGGCGTTTTTCAGACCCTTCACGAGAGAAAGCCCGCCGCTGTCGATCGCCCGCTTCTGCGCCATCGGATTGAGCGCGAAGCTGTTGGTGGGCGCAAGCGCGTCGATGACGATCTGCGAGATGAAGCTCGCCCGGTCCTTCTCCAGCGCGTCGAGCTCGAGATCGTCGATCCAGCGCTTCGTGCCTTTTTCGACCGCGAGGAAATACTGCATCCCCGCCTTGTAGAAGGGGTTGAAGCTGAACGCCGGGTCCATGAACCGCTTGTCGCGCGGATTGGGCGCGAGCTCCGACTTGCCCGTCATGATCTGGACGACATCTTCGGAAAAGCTTTGCGCGTGTTTGAAGGCCCTTTGCGGGTCGCTTGCGGTTTCGCGCAGCAGCATCGCGATCGCACCGACGAAATCCTCGCGCGCCAGGCCGACCAGCGGCCCCAGCGCCATCGTCGCTTCCGGTTCGCCCTCGAGCGTCGGTCCCTCTTGCGCCATGGCATCCCTCTCTCGGTTTTTTCTTTGCAGCGTGGCGCTGGAAGGGCCGGGATGTCAACAATGCGGATCAGATCGGTCCCCAAAGTTGACATAGTAGACACACAGGCTGTTTCGCGAATGGAGCTCGAACGGCACGCACGCCCGTCATTGCGAGGAGGTCCGAACTCGTTTCGGGCCGACGCGGCAATCCAGAGCGTTCCGCGCTTGGGCCTGGATTGCTTCGCTTCGCTCGCAATGACGAAATCTGAGCGTCGCAGAGAGCAATCGATTTGCTCGACCGAGAATATCATACGTCCCGACCTGTAGGACAGGAAATAGGATCGGCGGTAGCGATGTGGGGAAAGCGATCTTCCCCTTTTGTTCCTTCTGGTGCACAGCATTGCCATGGCGCTGACCATTTCCAATCGCGAGGCACGCAGGCTCTGGCTCGACGCCCAGGGCCTGTCGGCGACGCCGACCGGGCCGCTCGACGTCATGGCGATCATTCGCGATCTCGGCTTCGTCCAGCTCGACACGATCCGCGCCGTCGCCCGCGCGCACCACCATATCCTCTGGTCGCGCAACCAGAATTATCGCGAGCCGATGCTGTGGCAGCTGCTGGCCGACGAGCGAGCGGTGTTCGAACATTTCACGCATGACGCCTCGGTATTGCCGATGGAATATTATCCCTATTGGCGGCGGCAGTTCGGGCGGCTCGAACAGAAGATCCGTCGCTGGGAAAGCACCCGGTCCATGCCGGATGCCGAGGGCCGGGCGGCGATCAAGGCGCGGATTGCAGCGGAAGGCCCGCTCTCCACCCATGCCTTCGACACCAAGGCGCCGGAAAAGGCGATGTGGGTGCGCCCGCCGCACAAGATCGCGCTCGACTATATGTGGTTTCGCGGCGAGCTGGCGACCGCGCATCGCGAGAATTTCACGAAATTCTATGACCTCAGCGAACGCGTGATCCCCGACCGTCTGCGCGAGGCGGAGGTGGCCGACGCGGCGCAGATCGACTGGCTGTGCCGGTTCGCGCTCGACCGGCTGGCCTTCGGCAGCGAGGGCGAGATCATGCGCTTCTGGGACGCGGCGGCGCTCCCCGAGGTCAAGGCCTGGCGTAGTGCGAATGCGCGCGATCTGGTTGCGGTCGAACTGCAATCCGCCGATGGCGGAACGATCAAGGCCTTCGCGCCTCCCGACATCGAACAGCGGCTCGCCAACCTGCGCGCGCCGACGTCCCTCCTGCGCATTCTCAGTCCCTTCGATCCCGCCGTGCGAGACCGGAAGCGGCTGGCGCGCCTGTTCGGCTTCGATTTCCGGATCGAGATTTTCGTCCCCGCGGCGCAACGCAAATGGGGCTATTATGTCATGCCGCTGCTCGAGGGCGACCGGTTCGTCGGGCGGATCGAGGCCAAGGCGGACCGGAAAAAGGGGGTGCTGAGCGTCCACAATGTCTGGCCCGAACCCGGCGTCAAATGGGGGCCGGCGCGGCGGGACAGGCTCGACGCCGAACTTGACCGGCTGGGCCGGTTCGTCGGATGCCGAACGGTGGCTCGGGAGGAGGGCGCACGCGATGAGTGAAATGGATATCGAACTTCCCGAAGGCCTGCGCCGGGCCGGTCCGGCCGACTGGCGGACCATCGGCGCGATCACCGGCGACGCGTTCCAGGACGATCCCGTGTCGGGCTGGATCTTCGGCAGCAAGCGCGCCATGCCCGCGATATTCGGCCGCCAGGCGCGGCACCTCTATCTGCCGCGCGGCGTTTGCCATCTGGCCGGGGACCGCGGCGCGACGATGTGGCTGCTGCCGGGCGCGCGCAAGGCCGCATCGCCGCTCGCCACTCTCGATATCGGTTTCCAGATGACGCGGCTTGCCGGGCTCGCCGCGGTGCGGCGCGGCATGGCCGCCGAAGCGGAGATGACCCGCAAGCGCCCGAAAGAGCCGCACGCCTATCTCTTTACGATCGGCGTCCGGTCTTCCGCGCGGGGAACCGGCCTCGGGCACGCCTTGCTCGCGCCGATGCTCGCCGCCTGCGACCGGGCCGGACTGCCTGCCTATCTGGAGAATTCCAACCCGCGCAATCACGGCTTCTATGCCGGTCACGGGTTCGAGCACAGGGAGCATTTCGAACCCGCTCCCGGCGCCCCGCCGCTCGAGGCGATGTGGCGGGAACCGCGCTGACCGGCGACGGCCCCCGCCTGTGTCGTTTCGGGATGGAAACGGCCCTCGACGGCGTGGCAGTATCAAATTTGCCGAATATGCCGTAGCGTCAACCGGAGCGGGCAAGAGAATCCGGCCAGAACCGGACCTGCCGAGGGGAGAGAATGATGCAGCAACTCAGCCCGATGGACGCGGCGTTCGTCTATATGGAAACGCCGTCCACGCCGATGCATATCGGGTCACTGGCGATCTACGATCCGTCGACATCGCCCAACGGCAAGCTGCGCTTCAAGGAGGTGTTGGGCTTTATCGAGAGCCGCCTCGACGGCGCCTGGGCGTTCCGGCGGCGGCTGGTCCGCGTGCCCTTCGATCTCGATCATCCCTACTGGATCGAGGATCCCGAATTCGATCTCGAATATCATGTCCGCCATATCGCGCTCCCCGAACCGGGCGACTGGCGGCAACTCTGCATCCTCGCCGCGCGGCTGCATGGCCGTGCGCTCGATCTCACCAAGCCGCTCTGGGAATTCACGGTGATCGAGGGGCTCGACAATATCGAAGGGCTGCCCGAGGGCTGTATCGCGATCCTCTCCAAGGTCCATCATGCCGCGATCGACGGCATGTCCGGCGTCGAGATCACGACCGCCGTGCACGACGTCACGCCCGACCTGCCCGATCGCGAATTCGATATGGACTGGAAGCCCGACAACAAACCCGCCGATGCCGAGCTGCTCGTGCGTGCGCAGATCAACGCCGTGCGGCAGCCGTTCAAGATGGCCGATATCGTCGCGCGGAGCATTCCCGGCCTCGCCAAGGCGAGCGCGGGCCTCCTGACCCGCGATCTCAAGCTGCCGACGTCCGGCACCGCGCCCAACACGCTGTTCAACCAGACCGTCTCCTCGCACCGCGTGTTCGACGGCGTCCGCTTCGATCTCGACGAGATCAAGGCGATCAAGGCCGGGGTCGAGGGCGCGACCGTCAATGATGTCGTGCTGTCCATATTCGGCGGCGGTCTGCGCAAATATCTGATCTCGAAAAACGACCTGCCGAAGGACGAAATGACGGCAATGGCGCCGATTTCGGTGCGCGCCGACGACCAGAAGGCCGATCTCGGCAATCAGGTCTCGGCGATGATCGTCGGTCTCGGGACGCATATCGAGGATGCGGTCGAGCGGCTCGAACATGTCCATGATGCCGCGCAGAAATCGAAAGAGCTGACCAAAGCGGTCGGGGCGCGCAACCTTTCGCGGATGAGCGGGATGACGCCGGGGGCGCTGATGGGGCTCGGGGCCCGGCTCTATGCGCGGGCCGGCCTCGCAAATGCCCATTCACCGGCCTATAACTGTGTCGTCACCAATGTACCCGGTCCGCCGATGGATATCTATTTCGCCGGCGCGAAGCTGATCGAACAGTTCGGCGTCGGGCCGATTTTCGACGGCATGGGCCTGATCAACATCGTCTACAGTTCGGGCGGGACGCTGACCCTGTCCTTCACCGCCGATCGCGATGCGGTCAGCGATCCGGAAAACTATGCGGCGGCGCTGCGCGAGACCTTCGAGGAACTGAAGGCTGCGCTCGTCAAGCCCAAACCCGCCAAGAAGAAGACCGCGAAAAAGCCGGCGAAGAAGAAGGAAAAGGCCGACTAGCTCCGCGAGGGAAAGATCGCCGACTGAATCCCGCTCGCCTCGAACGGCGACCATTCGCCTTCGGACTGGGCCAGCCGGTTGGCGACCAGGTACAGCACCGTGCCGTTGACGCCGAGGCCGCAATGGCTGCCATAGACTTCGACATTTTCCGAATGGTGGCTTTCGGTGACCTGGCAGTTCTGCCACGGCACCACGCCGTCGGCCCTGGTGTAGACGGCCGTCGTCGGCACCGTCGGCGGCGCCGCGATTTCGGCCATCTGCTCGCGCACCTTGTCGCTGCTGACCCGTTCGCCCGTCGCGGCTTCGTAGACGCGCCATACGGTCGTCGATTGCGCCCGGCCGCGCAGCGGCGAGCCGAGGGTCACCACCTGGCGGATCTTGTCCGGCACGCGTTCGCTGAGCTGGCGGGACATCGAACCGCCGAGGCTCCAGCCGACCAGGCTGACCTTCTGGCCGGTCTCCTCGTGAATACTGTGCAGTTTGTCGATCAGATGCTCGCCTTCCACACCGATCGCCCGCGGGCCGAGATTGCGGCCCAGGTCCCAGCAATAGGTGTCGTAGCCGAGCCGATCGAGATAGCGCCGCATGATCCGCGTCGAGCGGCCGCTCGCCATGAAGCCGGGCAGCACCATGACCGGATGCCCGTCGCCACGCGGCGCCGAGTAGAGGAGCGGCGAGGAGAGCGGCAGCGCCGCCATCTCGAACATCGCCCGGTGCAGTTCCGAAAAGGCCAGAAGGCGTGAGGGGCGGGATACCGCGGACGGATCCATTGCCGGTGCTGCTGTTGCCAAAACTATTATCTCCTGCCGTTCATGCGGTTCTTATATATTCCTGTCGGTTCCACATGCCGGCGGGATTCTAATGGCGGTGTTCGGGGCGTAACGTGTAGCGGCCCTGTTCGATGCCGTCGAATATCCCGGAAATGGCCGGATGATCGACGGGCTCCTCGCTTTCGTCGTGCAGCAGGTTCTGCTGGCTGACATAGGCGACATAGCTGCTCTCCGCATTTTCGGCGAGCAGGTGATAGAAGGGCTGGTCCTTGCGCGGGCGGATATCCTCCGGAATCGCCTCGTACCAGTCGTCGCTGTTGGCGAAGACCGGGTCGATATCGAATATCACGCCGCGGAAATCGAACATGCGGTGTTTCACGATATCGCCGATGGTGAAGGTCGCATGCGCGATCGCCGGCGCGTCTTTCGCCAGTTCGCTGCGCTCGCGCGGAGAGGGAATATCCTGATCCATTGGCAAATAATGTAGGTCCGGGGGTCATTCGTGGCAAGGACCGACTTGGCAAGCGCTGTGGGGTAAGCTAAGGCGCGCCGCTCGAACGGCCCGCCCGGCGACATATCGCCGGTGCGCCTTACTCATGCGGAGAGGTGCCGGAGTGGTCGAACGGGGCGGTCTCGAAAACCGTTGTGCCTTATGGGTACCGTGGGTTCGAATCCCACCCTCTCCGCCAGAAACCCGTTTTCTCCCGTTCGCATCCGTCCGCCCCTATTGACGTTTTTCCCAGAATTCTGCGGGTTTGGAGGCTATAGAAGGTTGGCGGCGTTCGTTCCCAGCCAGCGATAGGATGGGGCATTTTTGTGGTGTCGGCCTCGAAAAATGTGGTGTTTTGGAGAAGTGCCAAGCTGACCGATGGCAAGCTTCGAAACGCGAAGCTTAAGGCTTAATCCTCCAAACTCAGCGACGGCCATCAGCGATACCTATTGGTGACGCCCAAGGGATGAAGCTGTGGAGAATCAACTACAAGTACGATCAAAGCAGAAAACGCTCTCGATAGCCTCTTATCCGTTGGTTGGTCTCAAAAAAGGCTCGAGAGAAGCGAGACGAATCCCGTAAGCTGCTGTTCGATGGTAAAGACCTGAACACTGAAAAGCGCCTGAAGGAGGAAGCACAGGGATTGAATTTCGATGCGAAATGTCCTATTTAACGTCTGAATACAGGACGGAGTAACGGACATGCCACAGGCGGGAGCGCAAGGAAAGAAATCGGGCAAGCGGATGACGCGACGCGGCCGAGATAGGCGTGCTAAGACCACAAACGGCAAACTTGGCCCGGCTACGGGCCGTAACGCAGGTACTTTTGTGACCCGGTTTATGGCAAAAGGCGGCATTGTCGATGTCGATGAAGTCGCCGAGACATTCCACATGACCAAAACACAGCTGGCCAATACGACAGGCCTCGGAGTGGCAACGCTTACCAAGGCCGACCGGAAAACTTCTCCCAAGGCACAAAGGCGTGTCACGGAAATGCTTGAGATCATCAATCGGGTGCACGCTTGGGCGGGCGGCGAAGCTCAGGCGATGGCTTGGTATCGCTCGCAGCCGATCCCGGCACTCAATGGCCGCACGCCAGAAGCACTGGTCAAGTCAGGCAAAGCAAATGCAGTGCGCGACTATCTCGACCATTTGGCGCTCGGCGGCTTTGCTTGAGATTCACTAAGCGATGCTATCGCGGACATGATCCCGCGTGGTCCTTCTCGCCTTTATCGGGCGAGGGCGCTTCACTTACGGGTGGCCGATTCAATCGGGTCGGAGAACCAACCCTCTATCTCGCGCTCGATGCGATAACGGCGGTCAAGGAATGCACGCAGGGGCTGGGAAATCGCCTGCAGCCGATCACGCTGTGTGAGTATGATGTCGATTGCGAGGATATCGCGGACCTGCGAACGGCGGCGAGCCGCAAAAAACACAAGGTGAAGCTCAGTGACCTCAAATGTGGCTGGCTCACCTACCGCTATGAGGCTGGCGATGCGCCCTCCTGGATGATCGCCGATCGACTGCGCGAGGAAGGTTTCGCTGGCATTCTCGTGCCGAGCTTTGCTCCGGGCGCTACAAGACGCAATCAAAATCTTGTCCTGTGGCAATGGGGTCCGAAACTCCCGCATCAGATCCTCGTCTATGACCCGAGCGGCCGGCTCCCAAAGAATCAGCTTTCTTGGCCTGACAAAAAAGAAAAAGGCTAGGATCGAAGCCAAAGGGTGGAAAACACAGACAATGATGACAGCACAATACAATGCGAGTGTTTGGGACAAACGCGGCCTTCGCTAATTTCCATCATTCGGCGCTGTGAGATCCGCCCGAACAGCGTGTTTGTGCCCCGGACACACGCTGCGCACCCCATAGAGCTTGCGACACACCGCAAGTCCGTTCAAAGTAAAGCAAAATTTTTCCGCGGCATATTCCATGGCATTTCCGAAGATGTACTGGGACTAGGCCAATTATTTCAGCAAGCTAAATCACGAGTTCGAATGCTGCGCTATCTGCTAGCCGGTCTTCGCTTTTCATCAGGTTTTTATTGCCGTGGTTTTTCTCCATATTCTGGATGATGGCTGCAAGAGTCTCGAAAATCATACGGCTCCTGAAACGCGATTTATCGTCTTTACCCCAGTTTGATCAATCGGAATGAGCCGGGACCTGAGCACCTACAGTGGCAATCCGAGCGAACCAGGGTTCATTTTTCCCGAAGGATCTACGTGCGATTTCAGGGTTTTGAGCAAGGCGGTGGCACCCGCATCGCGGTCTCTCATATAGGGATAAGTCTTGCCGATTTGGAGATGTACGCCACCATGCTTGAAGGCTGTTTCAATCATCAGCGCGCGAATTTCTCCTGCAAGTTTTCTGGCTTCCGGGCTTGGGGCGATGTGCGCAATGCTATCCATGACGCTCTTGGCTGTATGGCGGTGATGAAATTCATCGCCCTGATCATCCCAGGCGATGACCGTCTCAAACAAAAAGCCCGTTGTTCCGACCGTTGCCGTGGCAATCAGGACGTTCATGTTGAACGGCGCCATGCGCTCTTCAAAGTCTTCCAGCGCCGCAAAAAAATCGCGGTTGCAATCGACGATCTCGGAGAACGGCAAAATCGCACTCGGCGGCACCAGCCTTTGACCGGTGGAAGAGAACATCGCGTGATCTTTAAACGGCTCGGCGCGCATGGCATTGGGCACGGTATTGGCAATTTTCGTGCCCAGGACGCCGACGGCTTGGCGTACGACATCCGCTTTGGCGGCGACTATCGCCTGGGTCGCGCCTTCCACGACATAATGCATCGAACATTCGGCGTCGGTAGCAAATTCCCTGCCGGCGCGCACCGTTCGGACCATACGCTTCAAACCATCGAAAACCCCGTTTCCGGATCGGCCGATCCGGAGCAATGTACGAACATTGTCCAGTAAGGTACCACTGTTGGCCGCGTCGGACAGTCTTCGCCTTGAAGTTCCGATATTGTCTGCAGCGACGCCCTCCGTCGCCACTTTCGCTGCGGCTTCAGCGCAGTCAGCAAAGCTGTCGAATCCGAATGACAGGCCCTGCGTGTATCTCGGGCGTTTGATCAATCTCAGCGTGATATGGGCTTTTATGCCAAAAGCGCCGCAATCGCTGCAAAACAGGCCTGTCAGGTCTGGGCCGTAATTGCGAAAGAAGGGCGGGTGACCCGGTTGCCCGGATGCGCCGGTTTTGATGCGCCTGCCGCCAGCGACGACCACTTCCATGTCGAGGACGCTTTCGGAGGAAACGCCATATTCTCCCGACCCCAGACTTATGGAACCTTGCGATATGCCGCCGCCGACCGTGGCGTGGAGGCCCGACAACGGACCCCAGAAGGGAGTTCTCAACCCATGCTCTCGTAGTGCCCGATCAAGCTTCGCCCATGTGCAGCCGGCCTCGACCGTCACATAGTTATCGACGGCATTGATTTCCAAGATACGGTTCATTCGGCTCGTATCGAGCAAGACACCGCTCTGGGTGGCAAGATAGCCCGACGTGTAGGAATAGCCGCCCCCTCTGGGGAAAATCGCCAATCCCAATTCTTCGGCTAAAGCGACGCATCGACCGAGAGCCTCGATGGAGTCTGGTCGCAGGACGGCTTCGACATCCATGCCGCGGCTGTAATAGTCCTGACTGTAATATGTTATCTCGCTCGGAGATAGCTCGACGCAGTCTGCTCCCAATGTGTTCAGAAGCGCTGTCTTCACATTCAATTCGGTAGCGCCCTGATCGGTTTCGAAGGAAGGTGTCATCTAAGTCTGACTTGTTGTGATTTGATCCTGCAGGTTGCCATGGCTCTCAACGATCGGCGAATACGAATAATGTACTCCCCGACGACGCTTTTCGTTAGCCTAAAATCTGATGTCACCGCTTAGTGATCACAAGTGACATTCTGGTTTTCCGGGACCGAGAATTTGGCCAGCATGTTCGAAAATACGGCTTCTCGACTGCTCGAACAGCGGCGCAAACGGTGAATGGCGGCAGAGAGCGCAGGCGCTGTTATCGCGTTCGCGGCGCAGGGCATGATCGGGTTGAGGGAAGGGGTATGACAACGCATCGAGGGTACGCCGAAGGCCCATACGGGCAAATCCATTATCGCGATACAGGTGAGGGAGTAGCGCTTCTCCTATTTCACCAATCCCCGATGTCTCACCGGCAATATGATAGCGTTTATGACCTGCTCCATGATCGCGGCATCAGGGCGATCGGCGTCGATACGCCGGGCTTTGGTATGTCCGATCCGCCAGATTTTGTGCCGACCATTCAGGACTATGCCAGGATAGCACCCGCTCTCTTGGACCATCTGGGGATTGAGCGCGCTTTTGCCCTTGGTCATCATACGGGCGCGCAAGTGGCGACGGAAGTAGCGGCGCTTGTTCCAGACCGGATCATGGGACTGATACTGAACGGACCTACACCGTTCAGCGATGATGCGCGGGCGACAAGCCTCAAACATGTCGAGATCAATGAGAAGGGTTTCAAGGCTCAGCCCGATGGGATGCACTTGGCCAAAGCCTTCAAAAGCCGGATGACGTTCGCAAACAAAGATACGAAGTGGCCGCTGACAACTCGCTATATCGCCGAGCAGTTCGGCGGGCTGGGCCCATTTTGGTACGGGCATCACGCGGCATTCGTCTACGATCACGCGGCATCAATCAAAACGATATCCCACCCGACATTGATCCTTACAAACACAGGCGACCAGATTTACGATCTTGCCCAAGAGACCCGAGAAATGCGTCCCGACTTTGCTTATGCGGAGATCGAAGGAGGCGGTATCGATATCGTCGACGAAAAGCCCGATGAGTGGGTCGAGGCTGTCACGGCGTTTATCGGCGAACTCTACGCAACTGCCGAATGACTAAACCAGGCCCCGAAGCCTGGCGTAGCCGCCGTCGAGCGGTAATACATGCCCGGTGATGAATTCCGATGCTCTTGAACACATAAATATCATTGTTCCACCGATGTCGGAGGCTGACCCTGTCCGCGCGACGGGTATGCTCTGAACAAATGCATTACCCATAGCCGCCAGCTCATGCTCGGTCATGGAGGTATTGAAGGCGCTCGGGGCAATGCAATTGACGTTGATCGAGCGTTTTGCGAGCTGGCCGGCCATTACCGCCGTCAGGTGATGCACCGCCGCCTTGCTGGTCGAATAGGGTGCCAGGGGCGCGGGGAGATTGGCGACCACCGACCCAATATTGATGACCCGCGCACGGCTGCTATCACTCGTTGAATTTTCCAACAGGCTCAAAAGCGCGCGGGTGAGGAAGAAGATGGGCCGGACATTCGTCGATTGAATATTGTCCCAACTGTCTTCATCGCATTCATCGAGTGTGTCGCCGGAATAGATTCCCGCATTGTTGATCAGAAAATCGAGCGAAGCCGTTCTCTCTTTCAACGCGGAAACCAGCGCATCCACACCTTCCTTTTCCGACAGGTCGTAAAACCCGATGTGCTGAAGAGGGCTGTCTCCCATTGCGTCCGCCGATGGCAAGGGTGTGGAATTGGAGGTCACGAAGACCTTGGCCCCGGCGGTCCGCAGCGCCCGTGCGGAGGTCAGCCCCAAGCCCGAGCAGCCTCCGGTTACGAGCGCGCATCGACCCGCGAGGCTGAAAAGGTCAGCCGGCGATGCAACAGCTTCCTCGTCGATCCTCATTGGAAAATCCCTTTCTGATGCTTTTCGCCTGTCGGTCCTATCTGGATGGCCGTCCAACCGGAGCCGGATTTATTGTGGCGGGGACTTTCCGAACGGCAGCGTCAGAGATGTGGGCCCGCCGCTTTTCGCCAACATTTCCTCGAACCCTTTCGAGTTGATCTGCGCGCGCTCTGCCAGGCGCTCATATGCGCCTTCTGGCCATGTTGTGGCGAAGCCGTAGGGATATTTCGACGTGTCCTCTTTCCTGCCATCTTCCGACCAAATGAGCGGGAAGAGCGGACCTTGTGGTTTCTCGCCCTCGAGCATTTCGTCGAAGCCGATACCGGCAATGTTCAGGCAGTCCGGGCGCGGCGCCCAAGTAATGTCATCCCCGAACACGCGCGTGGAAATGGCATAGCGCCATTTGTCGGTTGGATTGCCCGTTGCGTAGTGCAGGACCCATGGGTGCAGCACCAGCATATCCCCCGGATCCATTTCCCAGGTAAGATATTCCGCGTCCGGGTGATCTCTCAGACTTTCGCCGTCTGGGTGGTTCGGCCGATCAGACGGCTGGATCATTTGCTTCGCATTCGGCGAAAATAGCCAATACAGAACGTCATGAAGATGCGAGCCGCGAAGTACCTGCAGGCTGTTTGCATGCGTAACTTCGCTCAGCGCGGTCCATACCGAAGGCACCATCTCCCCTTTGACCGGCCAGCCGGCTCTATCCGCGTGCCAGATCGTCTTTTCGTCCGATTGCGGCGCCTTGGCGAAGACCTCTTCGAAGAAATACCGGATCTCATTCGATTGCAAAATTTGACCACAGGCCTCCGCCAATGGTGAGTTGAATGCGTATTCGCGAACCGCATCATAGATGCGAGCAGGGTGTCGCAACGGCGCCGTCGGCAACAGTCCGGTTTTGCCTTCGCTCGCGACCATCTCCTTTACCACCGGCAACAGAGAATCCACCCAGTCCCGATCGAATACTTTGCGAAGGCAGACCACGCCAAAGCGACGATATTCGTCAACCTGTGCCTGAGTAATCGGTTCGATGGGATGACGATTCACAATAAGATTTCCGGTTCAACTAGGAGATTTTTGATTTCCCATTACACAGTCTCAAAAATACTATCGATCCCATTGTGCGACGACGGCAGATCGTTCCAAGCTCTTGAACCTGCAGGCGCTTCAACCAATCGCCCGATACTCTGCAAGAACCGGCCTCCGGGAACCAATGGGAATGGGAAATCTAGCGATAAATTTGCAAAATGTCGGAAACGAGATCTGAGTGAGTTGGCGGGGAAGCTCGCATCGGGTCTTGTCTGCTGCCGCGGCAGCGATCATGCGATGATACGCCAGCTGCTGCGGCCCGCTGCGAAGAAAGTTGCTAAGCAGCTCACCGCAACCCATCAGTTTGAAAACAATTGGACCGCCCGCCAACTCCCGAACTCAATGTCGGGGTCAGGAAGGTAGCTGCGTATCACCAACAAGCCGCTCGAAAATCTCTAGAAAGGCTTCCTCAACTGGCCGCAATGGACGATTGGATAGATGGTAAAGACCGATCTTTCGCTTCAGCGCACGCTCCAGCTTTTTTACGACCACGACGTTTCCATTGGCAATTTCCTCATGACATATGATGGGCGCCAGCACCGTCAGGAATTCCCCGGACTTAACGAGATTCAGCACGAGATTAACCGAGTTGGATCGAAGCGCTGATCTTTCCACAACGATCCCGTTCTGCCCGAGATATCTATTTGTGCTTTCTGCGTTTCGATTAAAGAATGCCCATTTCGATGCGGCGAGATCAGTAGCTGAGATATCGGATTGAGCAGAGAGTGGATGGTCGCTCGAGCCGAGTATATCCGCATTCATGTCCATCATCGGCCGAAAAGTCAGCCTTTCATCGTCCTGATCGGCTTGAAGCGGATCTGCAGCAAGGAGAAAATCGAAACCGCCTTCCAGCAGATCGCGGCGCAGATCAACATATCCTCCCTGCATGGCGTCAACCGTCGAACTGGGATATTCGGCAAGGAATGCCTTTAAAACGGAACCCATCAACCCTCGTGTAAAAAGCGCAGCGATTCCGATGCGTAAATGACCATCGGAATGGTCCCTGATCGCCGTGATATCGGACTTTGCACGCGCCCAATCATTCAAGAGCGCGCGCGCTCTTACGAGCAGTTCTTCGCCTTCCTCCGTCGGCACGACTCCGCTTGGGCTCCGAACAAGCAGCGATAGACCCACTTCATGCTCGAGGTTTTGAATACTGCGCGTCAGAGCGGGTTGGCTTACGAACACGTCTTCGGACGCCCTTGTGAAATTGCCGGCGTCCGCGACCGCCACGAAATGGCGCAATTGACGAAACTCCATATCGAAATCCTCTCCGAGCAGCTTGGCAAACGCTGAATCGACGGGGCTGGACCGCAGACTATAGCTGACATGCACAACGCAATGCATTCAGCCTATGGCGCTATGCGCACTTCGCATTTTTCATCGCGCGCTTCTTGTGGTCTCCTGATTGCCTAAGTCGCAGTTTTGACCTGCCCTACTCCAGGAGCGATCTTCGATATGCCTCTCAATCGACACCCCCTTCGCCCTATATCGGAGGAGGACGCCGACATCTATGCGCGCGATGGAGTGGTCTGCCTGCGAGAAGTATTTGATCCGGAATGGATGGAAATGCTCGCACCTTTTGCGAGGCGGATTATCGTCGACAAAGAAGATTTCGGCCTGCTGCCAACAACGCCCCGCCGATACATGGCCCGCAAGATAGAAGAATTCCGGAACTTCGTATTCGATTCGCCGTTAGGCGAAGCCGTAGGGAACACGTTGCGATCCCGATGGATCCGTTTCTATTTCGATGAGATTTTCGCCAAGCCGCCCCGTTCGGATGCGGTAACCAAATGGCATTGTGACCGGATGGGTTGGCCGGTCTCGGGACAGATGGTTCCTTCCGTCTGGATTCCTCTGACGCCGATCACGACGGCTAACTCGATGGAGTGTATTGCAGGTTCGCATCGCGGCGACGTGCCTTACTGGCTTTTCTCGGCCAATGCACGCCGGATGATTCAGCCGAAGGACCGGCCCACGCATCCCGATGGCGAAGCTTTGCGGTCGGATCCGCGTATTCGTTTCCTCAGTTGGGACATGCAGCCGGGGGACATGCTGATAATTCACCCCTGGTGCCTTCACTACTCGTGCGGGAATCCGACGGATAGCTGGCGCCTGGCAGTATCGATGCGCGTCTTTGGGGACGATATTCGCTGGGACCCACGGCCGGACGCCAACAACTTCGCGGGCATTTCTTTTGACGAAATGATGAAAGGGCTTGAACCCGATGGCCCGCTTTTGCCGATAATCTGGTCTGAAGACGGGAACTGCGACAGCGCAAAGAACTATCCCCGTGGTTTCGCAACGCATTGGCCGAAAAGCCTGGATCGCGATCGGATGTTGAAGGAAACTTTCAATCCGCCGGAATTCGTGAACCGGGAGCCCGCAGGCCCTTCGAAGATCGACATAGAGCCATTGCTGGATTCGACGTCTGCGCAGAGGGGCTCTTGATGACTTTGCGCGCTATGGCCGGCTAACCAGGTTTCCGAGACGCCAGTACGCCAGCATGGGCGAAGCCGTCGGGCGCCATTTCATTCAAGATTATACGCACCGATGTGTCGGGTTCATCAAGGGAATCGGCGACGGCGTCGGTAACCCGTCTGACCATCTCGATTTTTTGCTCCGTCGATCGTCCTTCGAGCAGATGTATCTGTATTATCGGCATCGTGGTTTCCTTTCCCAGTCCGTCCCGCGCCATGGCGATCGGCAAACTTGGCGACGCGGGAGCCCGGCTGCGCTTCGGCATGAATGAAGGGCGGTTGTCCCCGCGCCCCATATCGAACCGCGGTCGCGCAAGATGGATAGCGTTGCCGGTTTGGGAAACATGCCAGCATCGCCATTTTGATCGTCCACCGATTAGTTCTGGCGATCTGCGGGACGCATACCATTCCTCTCGTGCACACCTCGTTTCCATATCGATCGGTCGATCCGGTCTCGCGGATCAAAAAACCGTACGGACCTTCAATTTATTCAGTCGGACGGGGACCATGAGAATAATCGATCGCAAGGGCGTCGCTACAATACTGTCCTTTCCACACTGTATCGCTGCCCTTCGCCAGGCAATGGCGGCCGTCTCACGCGGGGAGGCGACATTGCCTCTTCGTCAGTTCATGGGCGTGCCGGGCGTGGAAGGAAAACTGGCGATGATGCCTGGCGCCATGACGGACCCTGCCTGCTTCGGCCTTAAACTGCTGAGCAAATATGATCGCGAACCCGGCGATCAACTGCCTCAACTTATAGGAGCCTATCTCCTTTTCGATTCCTCCTCGGGCCAGCTGCTGGCCATTTTGGACGGAGCCGAATTGACCGCGCGACGTGCGGCCGCGGCCAGTGCGCTTGCTACAGATTTGCTTGCCCGCAAAGACGCCAGGAAACTCGCTATTCTAGGAAATGGAAATCAGGCAAAGCTGCACATAGAAGCCATCGCCGCTATCCGGCCGATAGATGAAGTATGCGTATGGGGTAGAAATGCGGATCGCGTGAACGCTTTCGTCAATGACCAGCAAGAGCGTACCGGGGTCGCCACGAGGGCGTTCGGTTCGGTTGAAGAGTGCATCGAGGAGGCTGATATCGTCTGCACGACCACCGGAGCCAAAACGCCGATCCTTCCCGGCCTGGCGCTTCCCGACGGTGTTCATGTCAATCTGATGGGCGCGTCAACGGCTGCGGCGAGAGAGACAGATGATGAAACCGTGAAACGTAGCCGTTTTTATGTCGATTACCGGCAAGCCGCCCTTTCCGCGGCAGGCGAGCTTATCGATGCCATCGAGCAGGGCGTGGTAGGCGAAGAGCATATTGCCGGCGAGATCGGCGACGTCATCAATGGGCAAGCAGAAGGCCGTATCTCCGATGCCGACATCACGGCGTTCAAGGCACTCGGCATTGCCGCGCAGGACCTGGCAGTAGCCTATAGGGTGTTTGAAGGTGCGCGAGATGAGGACTACGGTATCGACGTCGCTTGGGGTGTTTAGCCGGTCATTGTCTCTTCGCTACCGCCAACGGCGGAGCTTGCGAGCGTCTTTATCCGGTTTGACCAATGCGGACAGTTGTCGGCTGGCGCGGAGCGCGCGCCATTGCTTCGTGTTGCGCGCGCGAACGATTCAAGCCGAAGGTATCGCGTCCGACAGATAGCGGGCGATCAAGAGAGGCGCCGCCATTCTTTTCCGATCTCAACTCCTTGCTGATCGCTTTAGCGCCTTCCTTGATTTCGGATGCATAGCGCTCAATCGCCGCTTTCATCGGCATGGCAGTAGCGAAGAAGACGAGTGCCAAAGCCCCGCAGACTTCAGATCCATTGAAGATCGGAGCTGCGATTGACGAGTTTTTACCAGGCGGCGACGTGAATGAGTTCCGATCGCGGGTGGCGAACCCATCCTGACGTATCTTTTCGAGGTCGCCGTGTTTCCGCGCCAGATTGATTGCATGTTTACAATCGCTCCCCTCGACGACTTCAATGCCCCTCAGACAGGCCTCGCGCTCCTCGGGTGAACAGTAGGCCAGATAGGCGCGGCCCGAAGCCGAATCAAGAATTGGGAATGTGAAACCGGGATAATAGTGACTGAGCGTCAGTGAGGTCAGTTCGTGAGTGCCGTCGCGTACGATCATGGAACTGCCAAGCCGCGTTGCGACGATCATCGGCCATTCAAGTGTCTTGGTCAGTCGGACAAGGTGACTGCGGGAAACCTCCACCAGGCGACTGTCATTCTGGAATCCGTGGGAAAGCGATTGCACCAGGCCGGTTACCCGAAATCGTTTTCGGGCAGGTTCCCGCTCCACATATCCATCGGAAACCAGCGTATTAACAATGCGGCATACGGTGGGATAGGGAAGTCTGGAAGATCTGGCGATTTCCGCCATGTTCATGGAGCCACCAAAGCTGATGATGCGTAGAACTTCCAAGCCGCGCGTTATCGCCCGGATTGGAATCGGTGAGGTTTTCGTTTCTTCCATGCAATTTCTGCTTGTCGCTTGACGGCTGAACTCACCCGTCTGACTTCTCCTCCTCCATCGCTACCCCAGTCCTCAGCTGTACATTTAACAGCGTCTTCTTCGAGTGCTGTCTTGCTCCCGATCCAGCGCGTTCCTTGATCGTGCCGGCCTCACTCGACCATCGACCCGAGATACTCGGACAAAGAAATCAGATTGCCAATTTCGTCATGAGAATAAGGATATAACTTTTCTGAATGTTCAGACATCGGCAATTGAATTGAACTGGTTCGGAACCTTCGAATTCCAACGCCGGCAACGGTCGCACATTTGGCTGCTCTGTGCCGCTCCTGAAAACAGTCGGTAGATGAGAATAATGGACCGAGGGCATACCATCCCGGCCGTCCGTTTGTATGCGCAGCGAAACGATTGGGAAGTTCAATGATTGCATTGAATCAAGCACAGAAGGCGATTTCTGCGGCCATCAAATTCGCGAGAACATCGAACATGAAGCCACTGGCGATAATCGTTGTCGATACCGGTGGCCATCCCGTGGCATTTGCGCGCGAAAACGGAGCGACATTGCTGCGGTTCGATGTAGCGCACGCGAAAGCGTGGACGGCGCTTTCTCTGGCTAGTTCTTCACGAAACTATCAGACAATGGCCGACGATCGACCGCATTTTGCTGCAAGCCTGAATGCTATAACGGAGGGGAAAATGGCGGCTTCGGCTGGCGGTTTGGTGATTTTGGATGACGAGGATGAGATCGTGGGAGCGATTGGTATTAGCGGCGATTTTCCGGACAATGATGAACTGGCTGCTCAAGCGGGTATCGACGTCCTATAGATCAAGTCTACTGGTATACTGCCCCCGATTTGCGCGCGACCGAGCCGGTGGAGCAGTCGCACCGGGCTCGTTCCGAAGAACCTCGTCGAGGCTATCGACGTTGCGGTGTATTGCTTCGATATCCTGAACACCGCCCGACGATCTATCGAAGGAACGAAGCTGATGACCACGGGCGATCCAACAGATGAGCTGACTGCTGCCCCGACCATTGCGGCATTTCTTGAGACGGTTCGGGACGAAGTTCCGGCGGAGGCCCGGCATGCGGCAGTGCGTATTCTGCTTAACGGGCTGCGTGCGGTCGTGCGGGCCGTCGGCGGACCGCTGCCGGCGGCTCTTCTGGCGTCCGAGTCCGCCCGGTCGGCCGGGATCAGCGCCACGACCGGCGTAATGTTTTCCGATGCCCGGCTGCCTGAGGATGCTGCTGCGTTGTGCAACCAGCAATTATGGACACTGCTGCTGCTCGACGATTTGGAGATGACCAGCGGGACGCACCCAGGCGGCCCGGCGGTCACCGCTGCGCTCGCGCTCGCCGAACGGCGCGAGCTCGAAGGCAGGCCAGTGTCTGGCCGGACTCTGCTCAGCGCGATCGTGGCTGGCATCGAGCTGCAGATCGCGGTTGCGCTCGCATCAGCGCCGGAAATGCTGCACGAGCGCGGTTTTGCGACGTTATCGGTGTTGGCGCCGTTGGGCTCGGTCGCGGCCGGATGTGTGCTCGATAGCGTGCCGACCCCCGTCGCGACGCACGCGCTCGGTATGGCTGCGATGAGCGGGATCGGCATGTGGGAGATGGGCGGCACTTCCAGCGCAGGTTATTTGACGGCAAGCGCCATGCAGTCCGGCCTCGCCGCACTACGCGCGGCACAGGCGGGTTTCGAGGCGCCCGAGTGTGCGATCGACGGCGATTTCGGTGCCTTCCGTGCCTACACCGGAAAGCCGCGCGCTGCGCTGATGGATCAGCTGACCTTGCTGGGAACGAAATGGCGCACGACCGATGTGCTCTTCCAGCCCTATTCGGGGGATACATATGCGCAGGCGTCCCTTGCCGCGTTGCGCCTCTTGCGTGATCGCCTTACCGATCCGACGCAGCTCCCGACAGTTGATCGCATCGTAGTAAGGGTCAACCAGCGAACGGCAACCGGCGTCGAACGCAAATATGCGCGGCATCCGAAGATCCACGACCCGCTGGTCTTCAATTCGGACCCGCAGTCGCGGATCGCGGCCGCATGGTTGCGCGATGCTTTCAGTTTCGACTGCACATTTGCGGATTTGGTCGTGGACGACGAGGTGCGTGCGCTGCGCGAACGCGTCGAATTCGTCGACGATCCAGCCATGAAGACGATGGCGTCGGCGACTGCGAAGATCCATTTCGTTGACGGCACGATCGAGCGGGCCGACGTTCCGGCTTTCCGCGGTTCGGGTACGAACCCTTTCAGCGACGATGATCTGTCTGACGCCTTCCGCGACGCAGCGCGGGGCAAGCTGTCCGAAGCGCGGATCGAGCGTATCCTGTCTGCGGTATGGGCTCTCGACGACAGTACCAGCGCGGGCGGCCTGATCGGTGAGATCGCAGCCGCTGCCGACGGCTGAGCCGGAGCCGCCCGTGGCTTGCCGCTGTTCGAACAGTTTAACTTGATCGAATGATCTCCGACGCGACGTTTCGGATACGGGGATCCCCACGGACCGATGTAGCGGAGGAGCAAGGGGATTGGCCTACATATTTGCGATCGCCGTTTCGGTACTCATTCTCGCAGCGGCGCTCTACGTGCTGGCGGCGCGCGCAAATTGGCTCGCCAAGGAAGATGCGAAAGTCATTGCCCGCCATTCACACGGCAATTCGCGATTTATCAACGTCGACGGCGTTCATATCCATTATCTGGACGAGGGTGAGGGGCCGGGATTGCTTCTTCTCCATGGTTCTTATCTCGATCTCGGCGTCTGGGATGGCTGGGCTGCAAATCTGATCAGGGATCATCGCGTGGTCCGGCTCGATCGGGCCTGTTATGGGCTGACCGGCAGAGATCCCTTCGAAACTTTCGGCTACGAGCGGGAGGCTGACCTTGTTGCGGCATTTGCGGAAAAGATCGGGCTCGGGAATTATATTGTGGTTGGCGCTTCCAGCGGTGGCACGACCGCTGGGCGGATTGCCGCCCATCATCCGGAACGTGTTTCCGGCGTCGTCCTGATCAACTTCCCCTATGTCCGCAAATCGGTGCGCCCGACGCCATCCTATGCACTGTCGATCTGGATACGCGACCGGTTGCTGGTGAACCATCAACCCGGTTGGCATATGGGTTGGACGATACGGGCCAACCTCACTGACAAGGCACGAGCCACGCGCGCTTTAATACGACGCTTGACCGACCAGGCGAACCGACCCGGCATGCTCGGAGATCGCCTCCGATTGGAAAAAGGCTGTGCGGCCTATAGCCCGGAAAAGCGGCTTGATGATTTCGTCGCGATCCGGGCTCCGACGCTGCTGATCTGGGGCCGGGACAATCATCTTCTGACGGTGGAAAGCGGCCGCCAAGCCTATGACGCGATCGGCGCGGACTTGAAGTGGATGAAAATCATTACGGGCGGCTCGCACATGATCCCTTTGGAAAAATCGGACGAGAGCCTGCAGATCGTCCGGGAGTTTCTCGACCAAGTGGTTCATGCATCGATCACGAAACGCATCTGAGTATCCTTACTCGCGCCGGACTCCGCCAGGGACTAGACCGGCCCCAGCCAAATTAGGCAGAACGGGATTGGCTCGCAGGTCCGTCTAGCGCGGCGACATCTCCGACACGAAGGTCAGCCGGTCACCATAGGCGCTGCCCAGAATGAGGCCGTCCTGCCATGGAATCGCTACCGATGCGCCGGGAATTTCGCTTCCGTCATGTTCGTAGATGATCTCAACCCTTTGCCCGATGCCGATTTGCGCGACGGCGAAAGGGAAACCGCAGGGTATCGCATCTCTTGGTCGGCATCCGTCAACGCCGGTTACCGGTTCGCCTGTATGGCCGGTCACCAGAAAGCGCCCGTCGGCCAGGGCGGTCACATTGTCAGGTTGCAGCGGCAAAGGGATTTGCGTCGCATTCCCACTGGGCAATGCGACGATCATCAGCGCCTGTTCAAACGTCCCGCCTATCGCCAAGCGGTCGCCGTTCGGGGAAATCGCGACGCCGTTGGGAAATGACATCACGGTTCCGGAGACTTCACTCCACCCATCCTCTGCAGTCCAATGAACGACGAAGCCGGTAGGTTCTGCAGCCCGGAACATGCGGAGGACCTCGGCAAATCCGGCTTCGTCGTTCGGTCGGTCGTACATGTGAGATGCGTAGATTGTCCCGTTTGACGCGATGGCGAGATCGTTGAGTAGATAGCGGTTCGGCACCTGTGTGCATCCGGTCCATCGCGCGACCGGATGCGATCCGCGTTCTATGGCGAAAAACTCTATTCTGCTCTCGCCATCGCTACCATTGATGACTGCAGCAATCTCCTTGCCTCGGACGCGACCGACAGTGTTGCCGCGCGCCGCAATGCTGGTTGGCGGCTCATTACAGTCTGCCGAGCCCATCATTGTTTCGCGTTCATCGGGGGAAAGGTCGACTCCATGGCGCGATCCATCCTCCAGATTCACCCATTGTAACCCTTCGTCGCCATGCTGGCTGACCAGCGCCCAATCGCTGCCGGGTAAACGAGAGATATCTTCCGGTCGCTCGAAATCGCAGAAAAGTCCTTCCGAGCACGGGGCCAGGCGATGTGTCGCTCCCGCCAGCGCGATCGCCATCAGTGAGATCGCGCATAGGCGTAACAAGATCTTGGCCAGACTATGGTCAAACATTCAGGGCCTTCCAGGTAACTGTCCGCCGCTCGATTTCCTTCGCTGACTCCGCTCCGGTTTGCCGAAACAAGGTTCGAAGGACCGTCGAATTCGCTTTGACATAGCAATAGGACTTTACGGGGCTGCAACCGTCTCAGAAAATTCTCGACTGGCGAATAGCAGCAGCAAACGGCGCAGCCGATGCTGCTGCGATATCCTATGCTTTTCAAAGCTTGCTGGGCAGGCCTCTGAGATCTTCTCCGCCACCCGCGAGCCTTGTTTCACTAAAGGATGGAAACTGGATCGCGGAATGAAACAAGCCGAAAATTTTCAGACCGTCGCAGTGATCGGCTCGGGGTTGATCGGGATAGGTTGGGCCACGGTTTTCTGTCGGGCCGGACTGCATGTCAGGATGTTCGACCAGGAGCCTCAACGACTGGACCACGCGGTTGCGAGCATTGGCGCCAATCTCGAGATGATGCGGGACAATGGTTTAGTCGAAGGCACACAATGCGCGACGGATCGCGTCGAGCTTTGCGATAGTATCGCTGAGGTTGTCGACGGGGTCGACTATGTGCAGGAATCAGTATTCGAGACGATCGAAGCCAAGCGAACTGTTGCCCGGCAGATCGACGAGGTGACGTCGGCGGATATCCTTGTCGGTAGTTCGAGTTCGGGGATTCCCGCTTCGCAGATTACCGAAGATCTCACCAACAGATCGCGATTTCTGGTGGTTCATCCGGTCAACCCGCCGCACCTCATCCCGGTTGTCGAGATTGTGCCGGCGCCCTGGTCCGACCCCGAAGCAATCCCGGTCATTCGAGACTTTATGGAGCGTATCGGGCAGAAGCCGGTGGTTGTCCGGCGAGAGATTGAGGGCTTCATTCTCAACCGCTTGCAGGGCGCCCTTCTCAATGAAGCATGGGCGTTGTTTGCGGATGGATACGCGACCGCAGCCGACATAGACAGGACCGTGAGTGACGGGCTGGGCTTGCGTTGGTCGTTCATGGGGCCGTTCGAAACGATCGATCTCAACGCGCCCGGTGGAATTGCCGATTATGCTGAACGGCTCAGTGAATTGTATTTTCGCGTGGCCCAATCGCGCAGCGATCCGAAGCCTTGGCCTTCGGAGGCTGTGAAGCGGGCGGAAAGCGAGTTGCGCGATACTGGCTATACTGGTTCAATCGCCGAGCGCAGTCTGGATCGCGATCGAAAACTGATGTCGCTCCTCCGGCATAAACGGAAATCCGCTTCTCATTCTCGGAATAAATCCTCGCAGAGCGGCCGCTGATCGGCGACTTCCGGCGGGCCGATATCGATGGTTGGCCCGTCCGCAGTTTGTCCCTTCGACAGCGAGGCTCGACTAGCCGGCTTTCGCATCGCCTTGGACAATCGGAGTGAACCCCGTCACTTCAAGACCGAAGCCTTCGAGCGCCGCCATCTTGTCCGTGTTCGAAGTTAACAGGCGCATCTTGCGGATCCCGGTATCTCGCAATATCTGCGCCCCGATCCCGTAATCGCGACCGCTATTCTGCCGTGCATTGTCCATCTGTGTGTTAGTTGCGCGACGAGAGATCGAACGCGCGTCCGGATTGTGCACAAATACGCCGACCGCCGGGCCATCATGCTCTGCAAGTGCCGCAAGCGCCTGCTGCAAACAATTTGGATGCGCATTGCGATAGCCGAGCAGGTCGGTTGCCATATCGAATCGGTGGACCCGCACCAGCGCTTCGCGATCGGCCGAAATCTTGCCTCTCACAAGCGCTATATGTTCACCTTGGTCGGTCAGATCACGATAGACATGCAGCTTGAAATCGCTGCCATAATGGCTTTCAAAAGGTGCTATAGTGATGCATTCGACTAGCCTTTCGTTACGCCGTCGCCACTCGATCAAATTGGCTATGGTTCCGATCTTCATTCCGTGTTTCTTGGCATAGGGGACGAGGTCGGGCAGCCGCGCCATGGTGCCGTCATCCTTCATGATCTCGCAGATTACACCGGCTGGAAACAGGCCCGCCAGTCGCGAGATATCAACTGCCGCTTCGGTATGCCCAGGCCGCACGAGCACACCGCCATCGCGCGCAACCAGCGGAAATACATGGCCGGGGCTGTGGATGTCACGCGGCCCTGACTGCGAGTTGATCGCTGCCGCAATCGTGCGCGCCCGATCCTTTGCGGAAACTCCCGTCGTTACGCCCTCGCGCGCTTCAATCGAAATGGTGAAGGCAGTTCTATGACGAGATTGGTTGCCGCTCCCCATTTGCGAGAGTTCCAACTCCCTAGCCCGCGTCTCGGTGATCGCAAGGCAGATAAGGCCGCGTGCATGGGTCGCCATCTGCGCGATCCGCTCGGGCGTGGCGAATTGGGCCGGGACGATGATGTCCCCTTCCTTCTCGCGATCGTCCGCGTCGACAAGAATGAAGGGGCGCCCGTTACTCGCTTCGTCGATTATCTCGTCAGTTGTAGCCAAGTCGCTCATGAATATCCTTGGGCAGGGACATCGCGTTTGCGCGCGCAGGCAGGCGGCGGGAGACCCCATCAGCCGGCGGCCGAGAACTTTCCGAATGCGCCTTTGAAGAACAATAATGGGGCGGCGTCGCGCTCAGTCTGTAATTCTTCGACCCGACCCAGTACAATGGTGTGATCTCCGGTGTCGATCTCATCCTCGATCGTGCATTCTATATAGGCCAGCACATCGTCAAGCACCGGCATGCCACGTTCGGAGATTCGGTGTGCGACGCCAGCAAATTTGTCGCCACATTTGCTCGCAAATCCTTCACACAGATCATACTGGTCTTCGGCCAGGACATTCACGCAAAAATGGCCGCAATCTCGGACCTTGGGCCAGCTTCTGGATTTCTTGTCGGGGAAGAAGGCGACCAGCGGAGGGTCAAGCGACACGGACGTGAAGCTTCCGACAACCAAGCCCGCCGCCATGCCGTCTTCGTTGCGTCCCGTGACCACGCAAACGCCGGTCGGATAGTGGCCGAGTACCGTACGGAAATGATCCGGATCGATCTCGGCAATCGTATTCTGACATTGGCTCGTCACCTCAGCACGCAGTCCAGACTGAACGGCGGTTTGCCGCCGTAGTGCCACGATGTGCATCGATATTTGTGCGTCCCGCTTGGGGAATCACGTCAGTTCTCCCGGCCATGTACTGCGCGGGAAACGGGTGAAACCCCCTGTTTCCGGCGGAAAGCGGATAGCTCTTCCGCGTTGTGAAGGCAGCGTCTCGGGCGGATTGTATTCGCTGTGCGGTAGAAGATGAGTTGCGTTGCCATCGGTTGCGGGAGGTTTTTGCCTGCCCGTTTTCCCAGCAACGGCGCTGGTCTCGTTGAAAGCCAATATCCATCGTGCGACCAACGCAGAGTTTGTTGATGGTCCAGGCGATCGATATCGATAAGTATGTAGGGTAGAAAATACCTAAACCGGAGAGTTCCCGATGGCTTTCAATCGCTCCCCGTTACGCGATGTCACGCAGGAAGATATCGATAACTACGAACGCGACGGTGCTGTGGTGCTGCGCGATGTGTTCGATACTGACTGGATGGATCTGCTCGAACCTTTCGTCCGCCGGATGAAGATCGACGAAGAGGATTTCGGTCTATTGCCGCATTCGCCCAGCAAATATCTGTCGCACGTCATTCCGGAGTTTCGGCGCTTCGTTTTCGATTCTCCTTTGGGAGAAGTTAGCGGTAAATTGCTGCGATCAAAGGAAATTCGGTATTTCTTCGAAGAGGTTTTTGCCAAGCCGCCGAAAACTGATCGCGTGACCATGTGGCATAATGACCGCATGGGATGGCCTGTTACGGGTGGCATGGTTCCCTCATTGTGGATCCCGCTGACACCAATTGTAAAATCCAATTCGCTTGAAGTGGTGGCTGGCTCGCACAAGACTTACGGCGCCAAACACTGGATATTCTCGCGCAATGCGCAGCAAATGATCAAACCTGACGATCGCCCGACCCACCCGGATATGGAGCCGCATCGCGGCGACCCGAACTATACGTTCCTTTCCTGGGAGATGAACCGTGGCGACATGCTGGTCGTTCATCCTTGGACATTGCACTATTCGGGGGGCAATCCAACCGATGACTGGCGCATCGCTGTATCGGCACGGGTATTCGGTGACGATATCCGCTGGGATCCTCGTCCAGATGCCAACAATCTGGCCGGGGTCAGCTTCGACGAAATGATCCCGGGCGAAAAACCGATGGGCTCCCATTTCCCGCTGCTTTGGTCCGAGGATGGAAGGCGCGACGATGCCAGCCGATATCCACGGGGCTTCGCAACGGAATGGTCGAAAGAGGCGGTGAGGAGGTTGAAAGAGGAATCACGACGCCGGTTCGACAAAATGAAGGAACTGGAGAAAGCTGGAAAGCTGGGCGAGCAGGATAAAGTGCCGCAAACCTGATTGCCACACGTCCGATCCGATTTGCAGCCGTTTAACAATCTGGGGCGACCATCGCCTCTGATCTAGGCGGCGTATCCGTTTGACCGGTCCAGCAGGCTCGCAGGATCGAACATTCGCTGAAGCTCGAGAGCCGCGTTGCGTTTCCACGCTGGCACGTGCCGATCATAATAGGTTTGGTTGAACGGTCCTATGCCGTGTTCTGCGCTGATACTGCCGCTAAATTCGCCAACCAGGATCGCGTAGACCTCTTCGCGCAAATGCTCCTCATTGAATGGTCGATTGCTGGAGAGCACCAGATTGAAATGCACGCCGCCATCGCCAAAATGGCCGAAATGGCAGGGCAGAGCGTTGGGCGCGATATCGGCGGTGAGCGCTGTCAGTCGATCAATCAGCGCTGGCAGTGATGATCGCCTTGTGGAAATATCGAACGCCAGGACCCGGCCTTGCCGTTTCAAACCGTCGCTTATCGCATGTCGTATCGCCCAGAAGTCACCGCTTCCGGTCAGCAATGCATCGTCCAAGCACGCGTCGGTACCTTCCATCATCGGCCAGAGCGAGTCGGCGAGTAGCGTTTCGATTTCGAGACCGTTTCCCGGTGGCACGCTGCTGGCCGCTTCGACCAGCATGGCGAAGGATGGCGGCGCTGTCGGGCCGAATGGATTTTGCAGCGCAGGATGATGGCGAAGTGCAACCGCCATGGCGTCTCCAGACATGCCCTCACAAGCGACGATCAGCTCTCCCAACTGATTTTCAAGCCGCGATATGATCTGCGGCGCATCAGAGAGAGATTTCGGTACCAACAGGGCCGAAGACGATTGCCGCGGCACGGGGTGAAGGTTGAGTGTCGCAGCCGTTATGATGGCAAATTTACCACCGCTTCCAACAAACATCTGCTTGAGGTCTAGCCCGGTATTGTCCTTGCGCAGGCCGTCAAGATCGGTCCAAAGCGTGGCGTCCTCGTCTACCAGGACAATTTCGAGCCCCAGCAGGTTTTTGCGGACATCGCCATAGCGAAACAGCTTTGCGCCGCCGGTATTGGTTGCAACCATTCCGCCGATCGACGGATCGGCGCTGAGATCGATCGGAAAGAAGAGTCCGTCATCGCGCGCATACTCGTTTACAGTGCTTAACAAGGTGCCGGCGCCGCAAGTAATCGTGCGGTCCAACGGAGCATAGTCGGACACCATGTTCAGGCGCTCGAGACTGAGGAGAAGCTCGTCTGCCTCGGGCCTCGGGGTGGCGGCGCCGACGAGCCCCGTATGGGCGCCCTGCGGCAGGATCGCCAATTGCTGAGCATGGCAATAGCGCACGATTTCGCGGACTTGGCTGGTGGTTGATGGCCGGACGATCGCCGCCGTGCGCCCTTCGCCGTAGCGATAGCCCTTTTGGTAGTGGTCGCGCTCGGCGGTAACCACTGCACTTTCTTCCAACAGGGCGCGCAGGTCGTGCTCCAGCCCATTGCTTGACGACATGGAACCGCTCGATGACTCGGCCATCCTGATCAGAAGGCGCGCGCGTTCAAGCGCTGGTCCAGATAAGGAATAAGGCCGCCGGCCTCGACCATCTCCATGAGATGAGAGGGTAGAGGCTTGATCGCGTATGTCTTGCCGGTATCCCGGTTCGCGAGTGAGCCGGTAACAAGATCGATGTCGATCTCGTTGCCTTTTTTTATTTCAGCAACCGCATCAAACTTGACTGCCGGAAGACCGAGATTCATCGCGTTGCGGTAGAAAATCCGCGCAAATGAGGTCGCCAGAACCGCGGAAACACCCAGCAGTTTGAGCGAAACCACCGCCTGCTCGCGCGACGAACCCTGACCGAAGTTGCGCCCCGCGAATACGAAATCGCCAGGCCTGACCTCTTTGGCGAATTGCGGATCGATCGCTTCCAGGCAATGCTGGGCGAGTTCTTCCGGAGGGAGTTTCATAAGGCTGCCGGGGGCCAAGACATCGGTGTTGATGCCGTCGCCGAATATGAATGCGCGGCCCATCCTAGATCTGCTCTAAGATGGTCCGCGGATCGGCAATCCGTCCCGCCACGGCGGTCGCCGCAGTCGTATAGGGGGAACCGAGATAGACGTTCGCGCCGCTATGGCCCATGCGACCCTGAAAATTCCGGTTGGTGCTCGAGATGCAGGTCTCGCCATCGGCCAGGACACCCGCACCCATGCCGGCGCAGGCACCACAACCGGTCGGCATGATCAGGGCGCCCGCGTCCGTCAGTGTTTCCAGAGTGCCGTCGCTTGCAGCCCGGTTCATCGTTTCTAGCGATGCGGGCGCGATCAGCAGGCGTACGCCACTTGCGACCTGACGTCCCTTGAGCACCTGCGCGACCATATGTAGGTCGCTCAGTTTCGCGCCGACACAGGCGCCGATATAGGCCTGATCGATCCGCACATCGGCGAATTCACCGACATCTCTGGTGTTTTCGGGAGAATGCGGGGCGGCAACTTGCGGAGATAATGCTGTCGCATCGAAACGGTGCACCGCTTCACATAGTGCGTCCGGATCGGAGGCGAGTGCCCGGGCCGCGTCTTCATCTTCCACCGGCGCATCGCGTTCGCGCAAAAACGCGAACGTCACATCGTCCGGCGCGATGATCCCGACTTCGCCACCCAGTTCGGTCGCCATGTTCGATAGCACCATCCGTTCGTGCATCTCCATCGCCGCAACGGTCGAGCCGGCAAATTCGAAAGCCCGGAAAGCATTGTCCATTCCAAGCTCGCGGCACAGCATTAGCATGAGATCCTTCGCGACAACGCCGTTGGGAAGATCGCCTTCCAGTTCGATGCGAATGGTTTCCGGCACTGCGAGCCAGGTTTCACCCGTCGCGACGATACCGATCATGTCGGTTGCGCCATAGCCGGCGACATATGCGCCGAAAGCGCCACCGGTCGGGGAATGGCTGTCGCCGCCTGCGACGAATGCGCCCGGCCGGATCAACCCACGCTCGGGCAGCACGAGATGGCAAATGCCAACCATGTCGAAAAAGGATTTGACGTCGTGCGTCGCCGCGAATTCACGCGCGATCTTTAAGATAGCCGCGCTGTCGGCATCCGTGGCCGGCACGTAGTGATCGGTAACAATCGCTACTTTTGCTGGATCCCAGAGGCCGACGCCCAGACGTTCCAGCTGTGGCGCCCAGCGACGCGGACCCGAACTGTCGTGAGCAAAGGCGAGATCGACCTTGGCGGTGACGATCTCACCGGTTGTAACAAAAGAAACGCCGGCGGCACGGGCGATAATCTTCTGCGCGATTGTGGCGGGTTTCGCCATCGATCAACGATCCTGCCATGGATTTAGGCGGTTTTTCACCGGTTCACCTCGTCGGTAATGGCCTCGATGACAGATGAGATCGCCCCTGAAGCCGCGACGGCAATGTGTATTCACTGACAGAAATGGGGAAACTTTTTCATCCGATTATGATCACTTGACGAGAAGAAGTTGCTTGAAAATTGAATGATCGTGCCTTTGCGAGCCAATGAAAGGCCGATGACGATGGCCTCAAACGCGCGCGCGGGCGAATTGCGCTCCTTACTGACAAAAGGGGTTCTTGCTCCGGGATGCTATGATGGACTGTCGGCCGCGCTTATCGAGCGGCAGGGCTTCGAAGCAGCCTATGTCACGGGCGGTTCGATCGCCTATTCCAGGCTCGGAAGACCGGATATCGGACTGGTTTCCGCGTCGGAAGTGAGCGAGACGATCGCGCTCATCGCGGATCGGGTGGACATACCTTTGATCGTCGATGCGGATACCGGCTTCGGCAATGCATTGAATGTCATCCGTACCGTCAAATCATTCGAGCGCGCCGGCGCTACCGCCATCCAGCTTGAAGACCAGCGGATTCCGAAGAGATGTGGTCACCTGACGGGCAAAGCGCTCGTTTCGACGGGCGAGATGGTGGGCAAGCTCAAGGCGGCTCTCGATACGCGAGACGACGCGCTGATCGTTGCCCGAACCGATGCGATTGCGGTCGAGGGGCTCGAGGCGGCGCTCGATCGGGCGGAGGCCTATGTCGAGGCTGGCGCGGATATATTGTTCGTCGAAGCGCCGCCCTCCAGACAGGCCATGGCAGATCTGTGTTCAAGGTTCGACTCGCGCGTGCCGCTGCTCGCCAATATGGTGGAGGGCGGGACCACGCCGGTCATGTCTTACGATCGGCTACACGATATGGGCTATCGTCTCGTCATATTTCCGGGGGCCTTCGCCCGTACAGTCGTATTCGCCGCCAGCGAAATGCTGTCGGTGCTGAAGCGCGACGGCACCACGGAGGCGTATTGGGACCGGATGGTCGATCTCAGGGGCATCAACGACGCGATCGGAACAAGCGAGTTGATGGAAAAGGGCGGACTCTACAGCCCCGAAATGAGCGGCTTCGATTGCTTGACGGGGGACGAGCCCGAATGAGCGTCAAGCGCTACGATAACGAACCGTTCGAGTTCACCATTCCGGTCTTGATTATCGGTGGTGGCGCGTGCGGATTGTCCGCGGCCCTGGCGGCGAGCGATGCCGGTGCAGCGGTGCTGGTGTTGGAACGGGATCCGGTACCGCTGGGAACCACCGCCATGTCGAGCGGCTTGATCCCTGCAGCGGGCACCAAGGTGCAGCGTGAAGCCGGCATCACGGATGACGACCCCCAGCGTTTCGCGGACGATCTTGTCAATAAGACTGGCGGTGCGCTGGAGCCCGGCAGAGCGCTGACAATATGCGCTGCATCGACGCAGACCGTCGACTGGCTCATCGACTGTCACGATATCCCGCTCAGCCTGTTCGTGACCGCTGGATCGCTTCCCGGCCATAGTAGGGCGCGCCTTCACGGTACGCCGAACCGGACTGGGGAGGAATTGATGGCGGCCCTGCAGACCGCAGCCGAAAATGCTGGCGTGGATGTCCTGACGAACGCGATCGCGACAGCGCTCCTGGTGGACGGCGACAATAGCATCCGAGGTGTGGAAGTTTCGCGCCCCGACGGTTCGATCGAGCGCATCGGCTGCGACACGCTCATCCTTGCAACTTGCGGATTCGCGGGCAACCGGGAGCTTGTCTCACGCAATATTCCCGAACTCGAAAATATCGAGGCTCACACCCATCCGGGCGCGCAGGGCGATGCGCTGCTGTGGGGCGAAGAACTCGGGGCGGCGACCGGCGACCTGGCGGCCTATCAAGGCCACGCGAACATCGCGGCGGGGCACGGACTGCTCGTAAGCTGGCTGGCCATATCCGAGGGCGGCTTCCAGGTGAATTCCGAGGGGCATCGTTTTTCAAACGAGGCGCGTGGATATTCAGAGCAAGCGGTGGATGTGGCCGCGCAGCCGGACGGTTTCGCCTGGACGATCTACGATCAACGGATCGATACGTTAATGCACGAGATCGCCGAATATCGCGAGGTGCGCTTGGCTGGCGCATTGCTCACGGCCGATACGATTCCGGAGCTCGCAAGAAAAATTCGCATTCCCGCCGACATGCTGTCCGAAACGATGACTGAGATCGAAACGCTGGCGCGGTCAGGCGCGAACGATCGGTTCGGCCGGAGTTTTTCGCCGGACAAACGCCTTGAGCCGCCATTCATTGCGGTGAAGGTCAACCCGGCACTATTTCACACGCAAGGCGGGCTGGAAGTGGACGAACATGCGCGCGTGTTCGATCGCGAAGGAAATCCGCTGCCGAATCTCTATGCTGGCGGCGGCGCCGCCCGTGGCGTATCGGGCCCGGGTTCGTCAGGTTATGTGGCGGGCAATGGTCTGATGACGGCAACGACTCTCGGCCGTCTGGCCGGGGAAGCAGCCGCCGGACAGGCCATTGCTGCCTCTGCCGGCCTGGGACGGGCTGACGCATGAAAAGCACGCCGCAAGCTTACGGCTGGTGGCCATATCGCGATCGGCCCAAGATCTGCTGGCCCAACGACGCGCGGATCGCATTCTGGGTCGCGCCAAATATCGAATTCTATGAGCTTGACCCTCCGGCAAATCCGACGAGGCGCGCTTGGCCGCGGCCCTATCCGGATAATGTCGGCTATTCCGTGCGCGATTATGGAAACCGCGTCGGTCATTGGCGGATGATGGAATTGATCGACCGGTACGGCCTCAGGGGATCGATCTCGCTTTCGGTGGGCCTGCTCGATCATCATCCGGAAATCATCAAAGCCTGCGTTGAACGCGACTGGGAGTTCTTCAGCCATGGCATTTACAACACACGCTTCGTGTACGGGATGGACGAAGCCCAGGAACGCGAGATCATCCGGGATTCGATCGATTCTGTGCAACAGGCTACAGGCCAACGGATTGCCGGCTGGCTCTCGCCCGGCTTAACCTATACTGAGCACACGCTCGACCTACTGGCGGAGATGGGCCTGCAATATACGTGCGACCTGTTTCATGACGATCAGGTCACACCAGTAAAGACGGCTTCGGGCCGGCTATGCTCAGTCCCTTACAGCCTCGAATTCAACGACAGCATCGCCTTCCAGCTGCAGCGGCTGTCGCCCGATCGTTATGTCGACATGCTGAAGGCAGGTTTTGATCGCCTCTACGCCGAGGGAGAGGCGTCAGGGACGGTGATGTGCATTCCGCTGCACGCGTATCTCGTCGCCCAGCCGTTTCGCCTCGATCCCTTCGGCGAAATTTTCGATTACGTCACTAGCCACGAGGATGTCTGGATAACCACTGGACGGGAAATCGCCGAATATTGGATGGAGCATTACTGGGATGCCGCGATCGCCGATATATCGGAGAAGAACGCCTGATGCCGCTCGGACCTGAAGCCTTCGATTATCCCAATCGCCGCTATGGCATGGATCATGACCGGTATGATTGGTCGCTATTGAAACATCGACCGCCCGTCGAATGGCCGGGTGGAAAAAAGGTCGCACTGTGGATCACAGTCGCCGTTGAATTCTTTCCGCTCGATGATGACGGGCAACCGTTCAGATTGCCCGGCAGCGTCGCCAAGCCTTATCCGGATATGCAGACATATACCTGGCGCGACTATGGTAATCGCGTCGGCATCTATCGTCTGATGCGCGCTTTCGACGAATATGGCGTTACAGCAAATTGGGCGGTCAACGGAGCGATCGCCGAAATGTTGCCCTGCCTTGTTCGTGACATCGATCGGCGGAACGAAGAAGTGCTGGCGCACGGCTGGGACATGGCCAGTCCCCATTTCGGCGGGATGGGTGAAGACCGGGAACGCGTGCTTATCGACAAAACGATTCAGGCGATCAGGCAGTCGATTTCATCTCCCGTCCAAGGGTGGATTTCGCCGGGCAAGTCGGAATCGGCGGCCACGCCGGACTTCCTCGCAGAGGCGGGCATCGGCTATGTCTGTGACTGGCCGAACGACGATATGCCATATTTCATGCATAATCGGGGCGATCCATTGGTCGCGATGCCGCATTCGAACGAACTCGACGACAGGCAGATCATCGTCGAATACAAGCATCATGAGAGCGCCTTCGTCCAACAGGTCCTGGACCAGTACCGCTATCTCTCACGCGAGGCCGCGGCAGAAGGCGGCCGGATATTGTCGCTGAACCTGCATCCATGGGTTGTCGGACAGTCGCACCGGATCGTTTCGCTGGAGGCCATTCTTGCCGAATTGTCGGCCCAAGCCGACATCTGGTCAGCATCCGGTTCAGAGATCGTGGATTGCTGGCGTCAGGCGGACGCATCTGTGCCGCCCGAATCCAAAAAACCCGCCTAAAGCGGTTTTATGCGTAGCGCTGTGTCGAGCGACGTGATCGGTTCGCAACCATCCCGGCGGACGATGACCATATCTTCGACATGCGTCGTTCCCCATCCGAACTCGTGATATGGCATGTCGAGTGTGAAGACCATATTCTCTTCGAAGACGATATCATGCTCGCCGGGCATTTCCGGGCCGATCGAAGTCGGATGGTCCGTATGTTCGAGCCCGACCGAATGCGGTGCGGCGATGACGAAGCCGGGAAAGCCTTCCGCCTGAACCGTTTCGCGAGCCAGTGTTGCGATGTCTTTCATCGGCACCCCTGGCCGAATATTCTCATAGGCGACCTGTAGCCCGCGCGTTACCGCAGCGCTGCGCCGCAGCATTTCGTCCGTCGGCGTTCCGCAGATCACAGACCGCCCCACATCGCCGCGATACTGTCTGTAGCTGCTCACTGCGTCGAGCTTCATGATTTCGTTGGGCTCGATTGCCCCGGTCGCCAACCCCCGTAAATTGGCGACGATCCATTCAGCTTGGCTCCCACGCTTGGCTGCGGCAATCGCAAAAGTCTCGTGCAGGCTTGCAAGTTCGACACCCGGTTCCATTGCGTCGATTACGTCATTCAACGCAGCTTCGGTATTGTGTCCGGCAATTTTGAGGAGTGCGATTTCTTCCTCCGTCTTCACCATCCTGATACGTTTGAAAATATTGAGCGCATCGATTCCTGAGAGATCCTTCATTCCAACCGTTTGCAGCCAGCCGAGGACACGGGGATCGTCGAAACCGAGCCGGCCTTTTTCCAACCCGGCTTCCCGTAACGCGCGGCGAAGCGCATATAATGCGGTTGGCTCCAGACGGCCGCGCATGCTGTCATAGCGCGCCTTCAATTGCCGATCTCGATCGACGAAAAATTCTTCGCCGCGCGATGGATAGGGCATGGGCGGAACGTCGGGCCCCGAGCGCGGCTCTGAAGGTTCATCGGGGTCAACATACTCTTCGACCGTGCTGTCGTAATCGCGCGGGGTTCCGGCACCTGGTTTAACGCGAAAGGTGAACCCAACGAGATTAGGCATCCAGCTGGGTATATGTTCCAGATGATAGGCGCCGGCCGCCGGCATAACGAGCGCTGCCAATGCGTCCTCGGCGCGCGGATAGACGGCATACATTGTATAATTATGCGACATCAGGAGCATCGGGCCGTAATAGTCGCTGAGATAGTAGATGTTGGTCGGAGTGGCGGCCACCAAACCATCGAGACCGGTTTCGTCCATAATCTGGCGGGCACGTTCGACGTTCAAATGCATTGGATTCTCTTTCTGTGCAGTGACGACGAGATTGACAGAATCCGGCCGCGCTCGTCTAGTTATCTGCCAAGCAATGACGGGAAGCCCAAAGGAAGCAATCGACTCTGTCCGCCTGTCGGAGGATCGGCGCATGAGAGTTTCGGTCTTGGCGGGAGCATTTTATCGGCGTTGGCAATGGCCTTTCCAGTCTACTCAACCGCTGCCGGAAGTGAGATCGTGATCCCGCAATCTCGAAGACGCGGGTTGGCCAAGTGGGGGTGAGGGAGCCCAAAAGCGAGGTGGACGAAAACCAGCCGATTTTCAGCTTCGATCCGATCCCTGTCACGGCACGGGACCTCGAATTCCCGATCCGTGTCACCGCTCCGCAGAACCAGAAGAGCCTCCCGGTCCTGATTTTTTCCCATGGCGCAGGTTATGGCCGTGCAGATTATCAGCCACTCGTGGAGGTATGGGCGCGAGGTGGCTTCCTCGTTATCCAGCCATCACACCCCGATCAATTCACGACATATGACGATCCGCGTTTCGGGCGCTTCTGGCATGATCGGGTCATGCAGATCAGCGGCATCGTCGATCAGGGTGATGCTCTATTTGATGCCATCCCACAGCTGGCTGATCGGGGCGATTGGAACCGCGTCGTCGCAGCAGGTCATTCATTCGGCGGTCTTTCCGTCGGCAATCTTCTGGGTGCCCGCAGTTTCGATGAGACGACCGGCAAGGCCTGTAATCTCAAGGATACCCGCATCGTCGCCGGGGCGATGCTCGCGCCACCCGGATGCGTTTCGCTGGATAGCGAAATGGGCAAGACCGCCCCTTATGTACATACCGATTACAGCCATATGAGAGGGCCTGCGTTGATCGTCGCGGGCAAGGAAGACGATTCAGCCCATGCGGGACGCGATTGGACCTGGCATAGCGATCCCTACACTTCGGATCCGCGAGACAAGTCGCTTCTCGTCCTGCAGCGCGCGGGACATTATTTGCATGGCATCATCGCGCCAAATCGCCGTGAAACGGGGGAAGATGAAGACCCAGAAATGGTCGAGAACCTTGCCCGGGCAGTGCTGAGCTATCTGCGCACCGCAATCGATCCGGACGATCCCGCATGGCAGGAAGAGCAAGAGAGAATGGATACAAACGAATTCACAATTTGCAGCAAGTGAGGGGTCGGTAGGATTTCAAGCATGATCAAGTTTAGGAAGGTTCTAGGTGGTATCGCACTTATAGCGGCGGGCACCGCACCCCTGCTCGTGCGCGCGCGGAAAGGTGAGCTTTCGCCGAGCTTTTCCGCCGTCCGGAATCGTTTCGCGCAGGACCCGTCGAAATTCGTCAAGATCGCCGGCGCGAACATCCATCTTCGCGATGAGGGAGACGGCCCGGTCATGGTGATGATCCACGGTGCCGGGACGAGCCTGCACCTCTGGAATCCTTGGGTGGCGTTGCTGCGCGATCGCTACCGTATCGTCCGCTTCGACATGCCGCCATCCCCGCTTACACGAGATAGCCAACCCCTGACTCCAAGGCGTCAATTTGAGCTTTTGGAGGGCGTGATCGGAGAGCTGGATCTGCGCGATCTCATACTTGTGGGGAATTCAACCGGAGCCAACGCGGCGGTAAACTATGCGGCATCCCACCCCGAGAATGTTCGTGCTCTCGCGCTGTCAACCGTGCCCCTCTATAGTCCGCGGCCTGACCAGTATCGCAACCCGGTCGTCACTGCCATGAATCGGATCAGTGGCGCGTTGTTCCCGACCTACAAACCGCGCTGGTATTATCGCGCTTATGTGGATGACCTGATTGTCGACAAATCCCGGATTACGGAGCATTTCGTCGCGATGTACCATGCGAGTAGCGCCGCCCAAGGTGTCATCGAAAGTCAAGCCAAGTATCTCGCGTCGAGACGTACGCCAGAAGGGTTGAAATGGGTGGAGAACGAACGCCGGAACGCCGGGGCCGTGCGCTGTCCGACCCTAATCCAGTGGGGTGACGGCAACACTGTATTGTTGCCGGACATAGGCGACAAAGTCGCGGCCTTGTTTGCGAAAGCACCTGTAGAACTGATTCATTATCCGGACGTTGGGCATTATCCAAGTTGGGAAATTCCGGAGAAATCGGTGGAAGATATGGAGCTGTTTCTGGCCGAACATGGCGTGGGAGCATCCTGAAGTGGCGGACATAATTACATGACAAAGGAAGCCGAGAACCTCTACGCGACGGCGCCGGGCGATCGGCCGGCTTGGTTGGCGCAGCTCGACCTCCAAATGACCATCGATGGCGAGGATGCACCCGCCAACGCCAGGAGCAGTCTGACGGATCCGTGCACCGAGGAGCCCCTGGCTACCTATCCTGACGCCGAAATGGCCCATGTCGATCGATCGGTCGAAGCGGCCAAGCGGGCCTTTCGGAACTGGTCGCAAACCGGCTGGGACGAACGCCGTGAAGCGTTGGACAGCCTCGCCAAAGCGATAGGGGAAAATCATGCGGAGCTGGCGATATTGCTCGCATGCGAAACAGGGAGGCCGTTGCGCAAGGCGTGGCACGAAATTCACTTTTCCGTCGAATTTGTCCGCATGATCGCCGGAGTAAAGCTGCCTGCCAGGCGGTTCGACCAACCGGGCCGGGAAATTGAACTCACACATCGCCCACTCGGCGTGTCGGGTGCGATTGCGCCATGGAATGCCCCTGTTATTCTGGGCATTGCCAAGGTGGCCAATGCTCTGCTGGCGGGCGATACCGTGGTGCTTCGCCCATCACCTTTCACACCATTGACCGCACTCTATCTCGGTCGATTGGGGCGCAGCGTTCTTCCGCCGGGCGTCTTCAATGTGATTACCGGAGACGCCTCGATTGGCGCGGCGCTGACGGTGCATCCCGATGTTGCGAAAATCTCCTTCACCGGATCAACGGCGACTGGCCGTCGGATCGCCGCCGCCGCGGCCCCGCAGTTGAAGCGTCTCACCCTTGAACTCGGCGGCAACGATGCTGCAATTGTGCTGAAGGATGCAGATGTTGAGGCCTTTGCAGACAAGGTCTTCGAGATCTCGCTTGGCAATGCAGGTCACTTCTGTTCCGCCGCAAAGCGACTTTATATTCATAGCGATGTTTTCGCTGACGTGCGCGACGCGCTGATGGCCAAGGCCGAGGCTGTTGTTTGCGGCGACAATTTCGATCCGTCCACAACCATGACGCCGGTCCAGAACCGCCCGCAGTTTGACCGGATCTGGTCGGTTATCGATGATGCCGTCGCGCATGGCGGACGCGTCGTGACAGGCGCGGCTCGAGAAGCAGGCCCGGGTCTTTTCATTACCCCGACACTCTTCGAAGACATCTCGCATGGCACAATGCTGGTTGATGAAGAGCAATTCGGGCCGGTGTTGCCGCTGATTCCGTTCGACGATCTTGAGGATGCCGTCGCCATGGCCAATGACAGCGAATATGGACTGGGCGGATCGATATGGAGTTCAGACCTGGATCAGGCGACAGAGTGGGCTAACCGCCTCGAAACGGGCTCGGCCTGGATCAACGATCACGGTTCCTTCTCTGCTTCCGTCCCCATGCCATCTGCGAAGCAATCGGGCATTGGCACAGATTACGCCCATTTCGGCGTGGCCGAACATTCTCGCTTGATGATCTTGAACCGAAAAGTGTCAGATTAGCCGCGCCGGACGAGCAATCGTGCGACGTGCCGGTCCTCAATTCGCTGCGGCCCGCGGAAACTGCCGGATCTCATTCATGGAGTATTGGAGCCGGGTTACTTGTCAGGCTGCAATTTCTCCGTCTTTTTCGAAGCCCAATTCTCTCCCGATAGCCGTCGCCGCGTTTTTCAATGACGGCAGATATTGCTCGAGTGCCACGTCCAGATTCAGGGAGTTAGCGAAACATATGATGACCAGTGAGGCCACTATCTTCCCGTCATGCAATACGGGCACGGCGATCGACGAAGTGCGGCCGGGCGTCGTCGTGAACTGATTGTGCCCGCTGACGAGATATCCCGCAGACCGGATTTCCTCTGCCCGTATCCCCAATCTCATATTTTCGGCGATCACGGGATTATAGGCGACACCAGATTCCGGGAGCGCAGCGAGAAGCTGTTCGCGTTCCCGATCATCGCAGTGGGCGAGGTAAACCTGACCCGAGGCGCAATCGAGTATCGGAAAGGATGCGCCGGGATAATAGGTATCGAAAGTGAGCGGCGAGATTGCGTGCGTGCAGTCCCGAACCACCATCATCTCGCCCACCCGGGTTACGAGCGAAACCGGCCAGTGCAGATTCCGAGTGAGTTCCTCCATATGAGGACGCGCGACCTCGACGAGGCCACTGTGATCTTGGAATCCATGGGCCAGAGTCTGCACCAAAGCGGTGGGCCGGTACCGTTTCCGGTCCGGCTCCCTCTCAAGATAGTTTTCAGAGATCAGCGTTTGAACTATTCGATTGGCAGTGGGGTAAGGGACGCCGGCTTGCTTCGAGATTTCCATCATCGTCAGCGAACCGTAATGGTTGATCACGCGGAGCACATCGAGTGCGCGTTTGACAGATCGTATCGGAACACCTTTGGACATGCCCGTCTCCTCGACTCTCGCCCAAGCTTCCCTTTTTGGCCGAAACTGCGGATAACCGTCTCGAAGCGACCACCAAGGGACGAGCCAGTATAGTAATTGTCGAGTAACGAGCAAAATCGGGGGCATCTTTATCCGCTGTGCGGATATACCGTCGCGGCGATAAGCGGGGGCAATATGCATTGCACTTGCCAATCTGCACTACGATCAACGTTGACTGGGTACTCGGCCTTGGGAGGTTATATCTCTCGACCGTGCCCGGATAATGAGAGATGCTGTCGCTATTGGGATTGTAGCCAATCGATCACGGCGGAGACCGGTATGACGTCGGCATATTTCAGTTGAAGATCGGTCAGATTGGCGAAGTGCGGCGATTCATGTTTATCGGCCGTCGTTTCCAACGGTACGATTGTCCGATAGCCATGGCTGAGGGCATCGACGGCGGTGGCTCGGACGCATCCCGATGTCGACCCGCCCGTAACAATCACCGTGTCTACGCTGTGCCAGACAAGGTAGCTTGCCAACGGCGTTTCGAAAAATGCGCTGGGCATGCGTTTCGTGAATTGAAGATCGTCGGTATCGATGTCGCAGCGCGGATCGAACTGGTGCCGCTCGCTATCATATTTTATATTCTGCAGGCTATCTACGGTGTCGCTTCTTGTCCCCCAGACGCCACAATCGCCGCCATCCGCCTTATAGGCCACGCGGCTCCAGATGACCGGCATATTGATACGCCTTGCCAGCTGTGAGATTTGATTGACGTAATCGATTTGATTCGGATCCGTTTCGTAGGCAGTTTTGAACTTGTCGAGTTGCGTATAGGCCTGCTGAATATCGACGTTCACGATGGCGGCTTTTTTGCCGAATCCAAATCTTGACCGGGTTTCGTCTCTCAAAACCTCCTCAAAATATTCGCGCGCTGTCTTATGTTCTTCGATCATTTTCGTACCAAGCATGCCACTTTCCCCCTCCGAAGGCTGATGCCAAAACGCTGTCACGACTGGCTGTCGCTGTCCATTCGGCCGACATCACATGTCGCTGGGCGAATATCCGCGGGCGGATTTCAATAAGAAAATGGCGGAATTCGCGCGCCGTTGATCGTCTTGCGCGGCAGCCGTGAGTGCGCGGGCGGCGTTCGATCTCACTCGGCTGTATGATGATTAATCGTCGACTTTAGGATTCCAGGTCGGACGCGTTAGATTTGGCCCGGGAAATGCGCCTCGTGGTTCTGTGCATACCAATCGGCGATTTCCTCGCGCCGGGGCCACCAAACTGCATCGTGCTTTTGGGCATGCTCGATGAATTCGCGGATTGCTCTTATCCGATGCGCGCGGCCAGAGACATGGGGGTGTAGGCCAATGTTCATAATGCGCGCAGTGTGCTCTCCTTCGGCATATAGGACATCGAACTCTTCAATCAGCTGGTCGCGATATTGATCGGTCGTCAACGCCTGCCGGGTTACCATAGTAAAATCGTTGATGACGTTGGAATAGGGGATGCCGATGATCGGCCCCGCATCCGTCCCGATCATGAAGGGCTGATCATCATTCATGATATCGCAGTAGAATTTAAACCCTTGCTCTGCGAGGATGCCGGCCGTGTTGAGCGTGCCTCGAAGCGACGAAGACAGCCATCCTACGGGTCGTTTACCGACATGTTTTTCGTAAATAGCGATCGACCGAAGGATGATGTCGCGTTCGGCCTTCTTATCGTGCGCAACGGCGGTCAAAAGCTCTCCTTGCTCATAATTGTGAGCAAGCAACTCCCACCCCCTTTCGAGTATGGCGTCCGTCATTGCCTTGCGTCGCTCAAACGTAACCGCATTGGTAGCGCAGCTAGCCGCGATGCCCATTTCGTCGAACAGGTCGATCAACCGCCAAACGCCGACCCGCTGGCCATATTCGCGCCAAGTGTAATTGGGGAAGTCGGGCGTATTACCCGGCAAGATATCGGGCAGTATAGAAGGACCACCCGCATAGTAGGGTGTGTTCGTGTTTTTTACCAAGTCCCAGGTTTCGAGGTTGAACGTGAAGACTAACGCCAGTTGTTTGCCGTCTGGCCAATGTATCGGTTGCCGGTGGGGCATGGGGACATAGGGATAGTCCAAAATCGGTGTCACTTTCTCAGTATGATTGCATTAGCGTGCCGAAACCGTCGACCTGATCGGTAATGCCATTTTGTCGCAATGCATTCCAATAGGTGGCGGTGTTTATCGCGATGACCGGTTTGCCGAGATACATCTCGGCGGCTGCCGCCAAGCGGATCATCGACAGATTGGTTCCCACCTGGACCAGCGCGTCGATATCGTCACCATCGAGTTTTCTGAGTTCCTTCCGCAGCGTGGCGGTGTCGACCTGTGCGATTGACGTCCAGCTTGGGCAGCGCAAGCATGTGTCGCGTACAACCTCCACGTCATGATCGGTCATGTAACGGGCGACTTCCGCGTTGGCTGATGGATAATATGGCGAGAGTACCGCGATACGGGAGATCCCGCCATAAGCTCTGAACGCTTCAATGAGTGATTGCGAGCCGGTACAAAGTTTGAGCTCGGCCGCGTCCTCGATCCTCTCACGCCAGGCCTTGGCGCCCTTCGCACCGCCATAAAAAGTGACGGCAGACATTCCCATGACCAGATAGTCGGGCTTGCAGGTGAGCACTCCCTTCACCGCATCAATCGTATTGCGCGATATTTCTTGCGTGCCTGCCATAAAGGTTTCGTCGGAGATGGCTTCGGCATCTTGTACGAGGATGCGACTGTAATGGTTCGTCACGCCGCGCGGGCGCAAATCGTCGAAATCCGGCTGGACGATCGTGTTGGTCGAAGGGCCGATCACCCCGAGCAGGCGGCGATATCCGCGCGCATTGATTGCAGATCCGCTGGTTTGATCGCTCATGCGCGTTCTGCCTCCAGGCTTTCGATCATCGCCTGTTGGAGGAGGAATTGGCGCCGTCTGGCCGGGTCGTTTCTGATCTCCCGCATTTCCCTCTTTCGTTGCTCATGCGCGGCTTCTTGCCCACCGGACATATATCGCATGTTCTCCTTCGTCCGCTTCTGGATGAAATGGTGGGTCGTCTTCTTTCTCTGCTCGGCGAAGGTTTCGAGGGCCGTGTCCGCGTCCTCACGGCCCTTATAGATTCTGATCAGCTTGTCGGTCAGGTTGAAGGCATCATGTATGCCGCTGTTCATCCCGAATCCGCCCAAAGGATTGTTCAGATGCGCCGCGTCCCCGATGATTACGACGCGGCCGTGAAGGAACTCCTTGGCCACCCTTTGGTGTACCTGATAGATCGTGCGATGACGCGTTGTTACCGATCCGCCCTTGTCGATCAGTCGTTCGAATACTTGCGTCGTCCGCTCGTCCGAAAGAATCTCCTCGTCGCTCAGCAGCGCGGGTGCCGGTACCAGTATCCGCCAGATACCCGGGACTTTGAGCAAGACCATCCATTCTTCCGGATCCGACAGGTAGTTAACGTAGCACAGATTCTCGATATGCTTTTCGATCGGTTCTGGCGTGGTGTAGCAGACGAATTTCTCGTTGTACGTGAAGCCGTGGAACTCGACCCCAAGCCATTTACGAATAATGCTGTTCGCACCGTCTGCACCAATCAGATAATCCGCTCGGATTTGAGCGATATCGACTGGAGTCTCGGCGAAAACATCCACTCCGTCGCAATCTTGATGAAATCCGACGACGCGATGGTTGAAGGCCACCTGCGCGACCGGCGTATCGCGGACGAGGCGGGAGAGCATTCGTGACAGGTGGTATTGTTCGCACTGAATCCGATATGGATAGCGAGTGGCATCGGCAATTTCGCCCATATCGAACTCGATAACTTCGCCAGATCTGCGTTCGCGAAAGTGGTAGATAGGCGCTTTCAGGCCGCGTTCGATGAGCTTTTCGGTGACGCCGAAACTGTCCAGCATTTCCAGTGTCGGCGGATGAAAAGTGGAAGCACGGAGGTCCGGCGCGCAATCCGAGCCCGATTCGAGCAAGAACACGTCAATACCTTTTCGTGCGAGTGCATACGCCGCGACAGTCCCTACCGGCCCGGCGCCAGCTATCGCGACTTGCGTGATATGTTGTTTCACTTTGACCTAACTCCAAGGGACATCCATGTTTGAAACCTAGATATCTTCACTCTTCAGGCTCAAAGAATTCTGCGGCCTCGTCGCCTTGCGAAAAAGGATGCGCCAAAAACCTGTATTCGTTCGGGATTGCTTCGAATCTGTCCGTCTCGCGGATAACGAGAGAGAGTTTGATCCGCCGGCACGTCATCAGATCGCCGGCCTCGCGCCGCCTGTTCTGTTCGAGATACGATCGGCAACTATTTGCCCATCGTGTCCGCAGCGATCAGCGGCTATTCGGCTCGCACCATCAGCGAAGGGAAATTCCATGCTCAGCCCGAGTCCCACCAGCAATCTCCGCGACCGCATCACGGCCCCCGAAATCCTGGTCACCCCCGGAGTATATGATGCGTTCAGTGCGTACCGGGCCGAAGTTGCGGGTTTCGAGGCGGTGTTCGTTTCAGGCTCGGCGCTCGCTGCAACCCATCTGGGGCGACCGGATATCGGGCTCCTGGATGCCTCGGAATTATCGGTAATTGTCGCGCGGATCGCGGAACGCGTGACGATCCCGATCTTCGTCGACGCCGATCAAGGCTTCGGCAACAGCTACGCCGTCGCGCGCTGCGTTGCGATGCTGGAACGGGCGGGCGCAGCCGGGATCCAGATCGAGGATCAGCAGGAAATCAAGCCGGCTTCGGCGCCGCTCTCGCGACCGCTGATCTCCTTGCAAATAATGACCGACAAGATCCACGCTGCGCTTGATGCGCGGCGCGACCGGTCCCTGATGATCTCGGCCCGGACCGACGCGATGAGTAGCGCTGGTTTAGGTGAAGCGCTTGAACGAACCGATGCGTTCATTGAGGCTGGGGCCGACATGGTCTTCGCCGAGTCCATCTCACGCAAGCGCGACATGGAGCAGCTTGTTCGAACGGTGGCAGGGCGCGTTCCAATCCTGCATAATCTCCTGAGGGAAGGAGACGATGTATCGAGCGCGGCCGAACTGACCGAACTGGGCTACAGCGTCGCGCTGTTCCCGGGTGTTGCATTGGGCGCCGTCGGTGCCGCTCTGGATAATGTTTTTGCGGCGCTGCGATCAGATCCATCGACCGGCAAGTCGGCGCCGGATCGCATCGATGGTGCCGCTTTCCTGGCCGACCGATCGGCGCGTTGACACATCCTCACCGGCTGTTTCGCCAACACGCGCTCATGGAAAGGCAATCGTCTTTTAGGGACGAGGGCAGCCCTTCTCAGTCCTTGGCTCTCGGTGGCAGGAAGCGCATTTGCGCCATGACCTCTTCGACATTGTCCGGCCGATCGAAGGCTTCGGGCATGGTATCACCTGGTTTGCGTTCACGCCCGATTGCCTCGAACCAGTTTTCCAAACCCGGCGGGAAGAACACCCAGAACATCCGCATGTCGTCGGTGCCGGTGTTTTCGATCCGGTGGACGGCATTCCGCGAGAACAACACGGTCGAGCCCGGCGTTATTTTCGTGACTTCGCCGTTAATTTCGACGATTCCCTCTCCCTCGTATACGAATACGAGTTCGTGGTTCTGTATATGCCCATGTTCACGCACCTCGCACCCCGGGGGCAAGACCTGGATACCGCTGGAAAAAGTATCATAAGGCATGTTTTCGGGTGTCAGATTCACCGTCACATAACCCCGCGAGGGGAGCGGCTGCCATAGCGAACGGCCTTCATCGGGTCCGACTATACACGATTCAATCCGGTCCATCACAACCTCCTTACTGGTTCAAGAATGCGCCGACGCGCACATTATATTCGCGAGCCGCGGTTATCGCACAGAAATGGCCCCCACGATCGAGCAGGTGAAGTTCGGCGCTGGGAATGCGGGCGGCCAGCTCCTCCGTAAAGCCTGGCGGTGTGATCTGATCGTCCCGCGCTCCAATGCACAAAGTAGGCGCGCTGATTTTTCTGAGCCCGTCGCGTTGATCATGCCCCATCACGGCGGCGATCCGCGAAAGCTCCACATCCATTCCCGGAAACTCTGCAAGACGATCTGCGACAATATCTTCACCCGATCGCATTACGGGTTGGAGGTAGCTTGATGGCATGGCCAAGAACGTACCGTGGGCCAGATAGGCCTCCGGCCCGGAATCTTGCAAAATTGCCTTACGATTGCTGAACAGTGCGCTGAAATATTGGTCTGGTCCGGCCCAGCTACAGCTCAAGACCAACCTCTCAATTCGATTCGGGTGGTGTATTGCTATGTATTGGCCAATTGCGCCTCCGGTAGAGTGGCCGACCAAATCGATGCTCTGGAGTCCGAGGGCATCGATCAAAGCCAATATGTCCGAAGCCATATGATCTATGCCCGTCACGCATTTGCCGCGTGTACTGGAGCCGCATCCGCGGTGATCGGGTACGATCAGGCGATGGGTCTGCGCGAATGCCTCGACTTGGTTTCGCCAGAAAGCCCCCCGGCCGCCCAATCCCGCGAGGAGCAGGAGCGGGGGACCGATCCCCGAAATTTCGACATGCAGCTCCGCATCTCCCACGTCGATCTTGTGCACCTCCGTCATAGCGTGCGGAACAGCGACAGTGCGGCGTTGGCCACGGCCGCACCGTCAAGCCCATACTCACGATAGAGATCCGGCAAATTACCGGTCTGCCCAAACCGGTCTACGCCAAGCGGCGCGACCTTCTGACCATGTACCGCGCCCAGCCAGGACAGCGCGCTGGGCGAGCCGTCCAACAGCGTCACGAGCTTTCCATCGCGCCCTAGTGGGGCAAGGAGATTTTCGACATGAGAGGGACGGGGCGTTTTGCCGCGTGAGCGGGCCGCCACTGCCATCGACCATTCGCGGTGCAACAGATCTGGCGAGGTGATCACGAGCAGTCCCACTCCGGGCCGCAGTTCCATGATCCGGTTCCAGCCGTCGATCGCCTCGGGCGCCATCGCGCCCATGAATATGATCGCTTCCGTACCCTTCGGTTCGTGAAGCCAATAGCCGCCGCTGAGCATCTCCTGTCGCCAGCCCGCATCATTTCGCCCGGCCTGTTCTATCGATCTGGTCGACAGGCGCAGATAGACCGAGCCGCCGTTCGGCGCCTGCATATATTCGAAAGACCATTGCATGATTGCGGCCAATTCGTCGGCGAATGCGGGCTCGAAAGCGGTAAGGCCGGGTTGGCCCATTCCTATCAAGGGCGGATTGATCGACTGGTGCGCTCCGCCTTCCGGTCCGAGCGTCAGTCCCGACGGCGTTGCTACGAGCAGGAACCGTGCATCCTGATAGCAGCCATAATTCAGAGCATCGAGGCCGCGGGCGATAAAGGGATCGTAGACCGTTCCGATCGGCAAGATCCTTTGACCGAACAGGGGCGCGGACAGCCCCGCCGCGGCGAGCATCAGAAAGAGGTTTGTTTCCGCGATGCCGAGCTCGATATGCTGCCCGGCTTGATCTCCACCCCACTTTTGCGCGGAAGGTATCTTTGCGGCTCGAAAAACGTCGGCCAGTTCGTCACGGCGGAACAAACCTCGGCGATTGACCCACGGACCGAGATTGGTGGAAACGGTCACGTCCGGGGAGGTGGTGACGATCCTATCGGCAAGTGGTTCGTCCGATTTTGCGAGTTCGTGCAAGATTTTGCCGAAGGCGACCTGCGTCGAGATCGCGCGTTCCTTCGGTGCCGTGATCGCCGGTACCGGGATAACGTTCTCTTCGGTTCCGCACTGACGGCGGAAGGCCGCCGCTTCGACGAATGCCTTCAGGCTGGCGGATGCATTAGCACCGATGCCGGCAAATGGCTCCCATTCCTCACCTTCGCCGATTCCCATATCCTCGCGCAGGCCTTGAATCTGTGCGGCAGTCATCATGCCAGCATGATTGTCCTTGTGCCCTGCGAAGGGCAGGCCGTAGCCCTTGACCGTGTAGGCAATGAATAAGGTGGGCATGTCATCTTGCGCCGAGGCGAACGCATCGGCCAGCGTCTCGGCGCAATGACCGCCGAGATTGGTCATGAGATGGGCCAGTTCCTCGGCATCATAGTCATTGACCAGCGCCACGGCCTCGCTGTTGTTGGCAAGGTCGCTGACGAGGCGCTCGCGCCATGCTTCGCCCCCCTGATAGGTGAGAGCCGCGAAATCGGCATTGCCGCACTCATCGATCCAGCGTTGCAAACTTCGGCCGCCCGGCTTTTTAAAAGCCGCCAACTGCGCCTTGCCGTATTTCAACGTTACGACACGCCAGCCGCAGGTTTCGAAGATATCGTCGAAACGACGGAACATCCGGTCCGCGGTCGTGGCGTCCAGGCTCTGCCGATTATAATCGATGATCCACCAGCAATTGCGAATGTCGTGTTTATACGCCTCGATCAGGCACTCGTAGATATTACCCTCGTCGAGCTCAGCGTCGCCCATAAGCGCAATCATCCGCCCGGTATCTTCCATTGCCATCAGCTTGTGTGCGAGCAGAAAATCTTGAACGAGGCTGGCAAAGGCGGTGATAGCGACGCCGAGACCGACAGAGCCGGTCGAGAAATCGACCGGGATGCTGTCCTTGGTTCGGGACGGATAGCTTTGCGCGCCGCCAAAGCCACGAAATCTCTCCAGCTGCTCTCGCGATTGTTCGCCGAGGAGATAGTGGATCGCATGCAAAAGCGGTCCTGCATGAGGCTTGACCGCAACCTTGTCATTGGGGCCGAGGGCCGTGAAATAGAGCGCCGCCATGATCGTGGAAATCGATGCGCATGACGCCTGGTGCCCGCCGACTTTCAGACCGTCGGCATTCTCGCGGAGATTGTTGGCATGATGGATTGTCCAGGACGACAGCCAGCGCAGACGCGCGTCGAGCAATTCCAAAAGCTCGGCAGCATCGGACCTGTCAATGACGGTATCTTCAGGGTTTAGCACGGCTTGCCGGGTCATGGGACTGCGAACATCTGGTAATAGTCGTCGAGCACTTGGGGATCCTCGATCGTCGCGGGAACGGAAGGGGTATGCCCGTCGGCGATTTGCCGAATTGTGCGGCGCAGGATCTTGCCGGAACGGGTCTTGGGCAGCCGGTCGACTATGTGCACGATCTTGAACGAGGCCACCGGCCCGATTTCGCTGCGCATCGCCGCGACGAGTTCGGCTCGCAGATCTTCGGCTTCAAATGTGTTGCCAGCCTTGAATACGACGAAGCCTTGCGGAATTTCGCCCTTCAGTTCATCCGCAACGCCGACAACCGCGCACTCAGCGACGGCCGGATGTGCCGCCAAAACCTCTTCCATGGCGGCCGACGATAGACGATGCCCCGCAACGTTGATGACATCGTCAGTCCGACCCATGACATGGACATAGCCATCGCCGTCAATGAAACCCGCGTCTCCGCTCTGATAATAGCCGGGATAGTTCGCCAGATAGGCTTCCTGATACCGATCAGGCGCGTTCCACAGCGTGGGGGCCGCTCCCGGAGGAAGCGGCAGCTTTATCGCAAGCGCGCCGGTTTCATCCGGAGACACCTGGTATCCGCCTTCGTCGAGACATTGGACATTCCATCCAGGCAGCGCTGGTCCCGTCGATCCTGCCTTGATCGGCAAAACCTCGATTCCGATTGCGTTTGCGCAGATCGGCCAGCCGGTCTCGGTTTGCCACCAATGATCGATAACGGGAACATCGACCCTCTGGCCGAGCCAGTCGAGCGTGTCGGGATCGGTGCGCTCGCCGGCGAGGAAGATCGCGTTCAGCCCCGACAGATTGACGCTGGAAAGTAACTCTCCATCGGGGTCCGCTTGTTTGATCGCGCGAATTGCTGTGGGAGCGGTGAAGAAGGTGCGAACCTGGTGCTGGGCGATCGTCCGCCAGAAGACGCCCGCGTCCGGCGTGCCGACGGGCTTGCCCTCGAAAATTACCGTCGTGTTCCGGGCCAGTAGCGGACCGTAAACCATGTAGCTATGGCCAACTACCCAGCCGACATCGCTTGCCGCCCAATATGTCTCGCCTGCCGGGCAATCGTACACAGCGTCCATAGTCCAGGCCAAGGCGGTCAAATAACCGCCCGTATCACGGACGATTCCTTTCGGCTGGCCGGTCGTTCCCGAAGTGTAGAGGATGTAAAGGGGATGGGTCGCATCCACCGGAACGCAATCCGCAGGATCGGCGGCCTCGATCGCTTCATCCCAGTCCAGAAGATGCTGCGTCCCCTTTGTACCGCTCGAAAAGACCGCACGACACTCGTCGCGCTGCCAATACATCACCGCGTCAGGGGTATGGTCCGCTGCATTAAGTGCGGCATCGATTATCGGCTGGTACGGTATCGTCTTCGCAACTTCGATCCCGCATGAGGCGGAGATGATCACCTTGGGCTCCGCATCGTCGATCCGTGCGGCGAGTTCCGGGGCGGCGAAGCCTCCGAAAACGACAGAATGAACAGCTCCTATCCGCGCGCTCGCCAGCATGGCCACAACCGCTTCGGGGGAATTGGGCATGTAAATGAGCACGCGATCGCCGGCGCCGACGCCGTGTGCGCGAAGCGATCCTGCCAGCTTGGCAGTCAAGTCCTGCAATTGAGCATAGGTCAGCGTCCGCGAAGTTCCCGTTACGGGGCTCTCGAATTTGATCGCTGCCTGCTTGCCATGGCCGGCGACAACATGGCGATCTATGCAGTTCCAGGCGGCATTGATCTTTCCGCCTGGGAACCAAATCGGGATGGGTTTCGCGTCGCGATCCAGGACTGCGTTCCATTTTCGATCCCAGTCCAGGGCCTCCGCGCGGGCGGACCAGAAGCCTTCCGGATCTTTCGCTGCGGCATCCGCCAATTTTGCGCAGTTATACATTGTAAAACCATCGTTTGTCGTACCGGGACTGTCCATATCGATCGGTATTTTTATCAATCTGCGGTTATTATGCACGTGATCAATCGGGTTTCCTTCGGACTTGCGATACGCTCTCGGCGTGCCAATCCCAGATATCGGGCGATTGGTTGATCCGGGGCTAGAACTTCATGCGCACAGAAAAACCATGGACGAACAGCGACGATGTGCAGTGGCGGGGCGATCCGGATTTGCCGGTGCGAAGCAAGCTGCTCAACGGCACGCGCGGATCGGAAGCGACGACTTCGCTCATAGAGTCGCGACCGCGGCCCGCCGATTCTCGGCGAGGGCAGTATCATTCCGCTGACGAGGAGATATTCGTTCTGGGCGGGCGTTTCACCTTTGATGGCGCGCTCTGGTTCGAAAAGCGCGGTTATGCTTTCTATCCGAGAGGATGCGTGCACGGATCAAACGTATACATTCGCGAAGGTTACAGTCTTCTGCTCCGCTACGACGGACCTGCATCGCTCGAATGGGTGCAGGACCCGATGCAGAACGAGGCCTATTTCCCGGCTGACTGCGGCGCGTCAGGCGAGATTGTCGAGGTGCACAGTGTCCCCAACACCGGTGATGGCTCGATGGTCGAGGTGCATAGGTTGCGGCAAGATCGTGTGTCCGGCGGAGGGACTACACTCGTCGATGTCCGCGAAAATAAGAGTATTGAGCTCGCACTCGACAGTACGGGGTTTCTGGAACTGCTGCTGGTTGATGGGGAAGGACTGGAATCCGAGCATATTCAACTGCAACCCGGTAGCTACCGATACAGGAAAGCTGGTGGCTGCGCGGTCGTCATAAATGGATCGAGCCCGTTTTCAGTACTTGCCGTACATGGGGCAGAGCTTAAGGTTGATCGGATTGGAGACTAGGTCGCGTAGCATTCTCTATCGTGCGGAAAAGAAAGTAAGTGGCGATCGATACGGTCAGCCCAACCAGTGACTTGGCGATCCAGTCCGGTGCGATAAACGTTGATCCGGCACCCAACGCGTAGGCGGCGAATGCCGACCAGTTCCACTTTGGTAAGGCCGTCTCGCGCTTGGCTGTTTGGCGCCTGCCGAAAATATAGAATTCCACGAGGAGCGGGCCGATGACTGGTGGAGCCAGGCTGGCGAGCAGGTCGATCCAATAAACGAAGCGTTCATATATCCCGAGGCCGAGCAGTGTGCCAAGCAGGCCGCAAATCACAGTCATCGCCTTTTGGGGGCGATGGAATACGCTCGCCGTTTGAACCGCAGGTAGATACAGGTTCGTATCGCCCGTCGTCCACAAGGCGAAGCTCATCGCTATCACGCCGATGGTGCCGATCAGCGCACCCTGCGCGAGCATATAGGTGGTGAAATCATAGCTTCCCGATACGACTCCGCCCAGCGCGCCGAGGATTTGCAAGAACCATTGGGCGACGATCATCACGATGAACGGAATGGCGATCGCGACCCACGCTTTTTTGGCGAAGCGACTATATTCCGGCATGACGATAGCACCGACGATCCATGACCCAACGACGAGGTTGATTGCCTGCGGCAAAGTCAGCGGATCGGTGACCGCGTTGCGTTCGGACAAGGCGAGAAATCCCTCCCATCCCCCCGCCGCGGCAATGTTGATCGCTCCGGCATAAATGCCGACCAAAATAAGTATCACAGCCGCCGGAAGGCTGACGGCTTCTAATCCGCGCACGCCAAAATAGGTTGTCGCGGTGAACAGGAGGCCGGCAAAAATCGCGACAGCGTAGAATGCATTGCTCTCGAAGCTCTGGGTCCACGCGAAGCCGAAAGCGCCGACGACGATGCCCTGCCAGCAGATCGTCAGAAATGCGATGAAGAGCGCCGGGACCTTTGCGCCCTGAATGCCAAAAACATGCCGATAGAGAAGACCGCTGTTACAGCCGGTACGATAGCCGACATAAGCCACCGCAGCGCCAATCGCGAAATTGATCGTATTGCCGATCGCGGTTACCTTCAACAAATCGCCAAATGCCATTCCATTGCCCAGGGCACCGCCGACAATCAGGCCGGTAACCAGAAACCCCCATCCAAAAGCCAAGGTGAGGAGAGGGAGCGTATCGCGACGTTGGTCGGGCCGGAGCGGCGCGTGCGGGTTGTCGGCAGTCTCACTGCTTTGTTCATCGGAGAGCTGCCACCAAAGCTTGAGTTTCTCTTTCATCGACCTGCTCCCTCCAGCTCGGTCAAAGCGCTACGCTAACAGGAAGTATCCAGGCGACATGGCGCTGCCGCAATGATCGCTTTGCGAGAAACGGCAAGAAGACCATTCCCGGCGTCCCGCGTGCAGCTTATCGAAATGAGCCCATCGAGCAGCCGCACTGGCGTAATTGTGCCATTGATTGAGAGAGGGACCCGACAGGGTTGGAATTTCAAACTGCAAAGCCTCATTTCGGGGATTCGCGCGAGTAAGTCGTTGCGCTGGCAGCGGATTAATCACGCGGATGAGGGGAGGAAGGCCCGGCAAGCAAAAGCCTCTGCCGGGCCTTTTTCATGCTGTTTCCAGTGTTTCGGGAACCGCGTCCAGCAGCACAGTCTTGGCTTCGAGATAGCCTTTCAAGCCCTGGATACCGCCCTCCCGTCCAAGGCCGGATTTCTTGAAGCCGCCAAACCCGATTGAGAAATCGGCCTTAGGGGCGTTCTGGCCCACGGTGCCGGTTCGCAGGCGACGAGCGACTCGGTATGCCTCTTCAAGATCTTCCGTGAACACCGCGCCCGACAGGCCAAAATCGGAGTCGTTGGCGATTTCGATAGCCTGTTCGAGATCATCATACGGCAAGACGCATATGACCGGGCCGAAAATCTCCTCCCGCGCGATGCGCATATCGTTCGTCACATTGGCGAAGATGGTCGGTTCCATGAAATATCCGCGATCGAGATGGGCAGGGCGCTTGCCGCCCGTCACGAGGGTTGCACCTTCGCGCTCACCGATTGCAATATATTCCTCTATCTTCTCCAGCTGCCGTTTCATCGCCACCGGGCCGAGGGCCGTATCCTCATCGAAGGTATGGCCGATCTTCACGTTTTCGGCGACCTGCTTCATCTTCTCGACCAGTTCGTCATGCCGGTTCCTGCTGACGAGGACACGCGACAGCGCAGCGCAATTCTGGCCGCTCAGCGCGCAGATGCCGTCAACCAGGGTTTTGGCAGCCTTGTCCAGATCATAGTCGTCAAGGACGATGGCGGCCGACTTGCCGCCCAACTCGAGCGTGCAGCGTGCTATGCGTTCGCCGCACACCGACGCGATCCTCTGGCCCGCAACGACGCTTCCGGTGAAGCTGACCTTGTCGACGCCGGTGCTGCGGACGAGATAGTCGGACACGTCGCGATGGGCGTTGATCAGGTTAAGGACACCGGCAGGCAAGCCGATCTCGTCCGCGCATTGCGCGATGATATACGCCTCGATCGGCGTTTCCGGGGATGGTTTCATAATGACCGTGCAGCCGGCGATCAGTGCCGGTCCGATCTTGTTCAGCATCGTATTCACCGGCACGTTCCACGGCGCGATCGCGGCAACAACGCCGACCGGTTCATAGGTCAACAATCCGGCGCCGGGACTGGCGGTCTCCTTTTGCTCGACGAGATCCAGCTCCCCGGCGATCTCAATGTAAGGATCCATAGTCTTGGTGAAGAACGGCGCAGCATTTTTCGAGCGATTATAGGGAGCGCCGATCTGCCGGCTCCAGCAAAGTGCGATGTCGTCAGATCGCTCGGATAGCGCATTCGATAGCTTGCGCACCCAGTCGGCGCGTTCCCCGATCGAAAGCCGGGGCCAGGGGCCTTTGTCGAATGCGCGTCGCGCGGCCTCTACGGCCAGATCGACATCCTCTTCCGTTGCCTCGGTGACTTCGGCCACTATGCTTTCGTCATCGGGTGAGATGACGTCGATCTTCCTGCCGCTGTGAGAATCAACCCATTTGCCGTCGATGTAGAGCTTGTCGAGGGGGATATTGGTTGTATCGAGTTCGGGGGTTCCGCCGCTCATTATCCTATCCTTCCGATGATATCTGAAGAAAATTCCGCTTAATGTTCCAGATTACCGCCCACCTTCCGCACGACAACATCCTATTGGTGATTGATCGCCTGGTAGTCTCCTGGCCGCCTCTTTAGTCGCTGCTTTTTTGCCGTCAGTCCGCTGTCCATCCGCCATCGATAACGATGCTGCTTCCGGTCATTAACGAGGCGGCATCGGAGGTGAGGAACACAACGGCCCCCATCAGATCCTCCACCCGGCCGAGCCGGCCAAGCTTGATCTTGCGCAACACCTCTTCGCGGAAATCCGCATCTTCGAAATAAGGCTTTGTCATCGGCGTCTCGATGAATGTCGGGGCGATCGTGTTCGATCGTATACCATGGGATGCCAGATCAAGCGCGAACGCCTTGCTCATCCCTTCGAGCGCCCATTTCGATGCGCAATACAACGCGCGATTGGCGCCGCCGACATGGCCCATCTGCGATCCGATGTGAATCAGCGAACCGGTTTCGCCGGCCTCGATCATCTTGCGTGCGCAGGCCTGAGCCACGAAAAAGGCGGCCCGGCTGTTCAGCCCCATCACGGCATCATAGTCTTCCGGCTCTGCCGATTGCATCGGCATCGGACGGTTGGTGCCGGCATTGTTGACCAAGACGTGAAACGCCTGCTGTGTGTCGAAGAACGTACGCACGGCCGCAATGTCCAATATGTCAAGCTGCGCACTTTGGGCTTTGTATCCATAGGCTCGCAATGCAGCGGCGCCTTCTTCCACCTCGCTCGCCGTGCGCGCTACCAACGTTACTTCGGCGCCGGCTCGCGCCAGCGCGGTCGCCAAGGCCAATCCGATCCCCCTGCCGGCGCCAGTGACGACCGACCGGCGGCCGGCCAGCGAAAAGGAAGGCTGTTGCGGCAGGGAAGGCTTCATGCGGTAATGGGTTCGGCCGCCCCGGCATAAGGTACATTTTGTCCGCCATATCGGCGCACGCGAATATTGGCCTGTTCACCGTGTCCTGCAAATCCTTCCAGGGCGCAGAGACGCGAGCAGTAGCTCCCGATCTCGGCCGAGGCTTCGTCAGTCAGCACGCGCTGATAGGTACATGTCTTGAGGAACTTGCCGACCCAAAGCCCGCCAGTGTAGCGCGCGGCCTTTTTCGTCGGCAGCGTGTGGTTTGTGCCGATAACCTTGTCGCCATAGGAAACGTTGGTGCGCGCGCCGAGGAACAGCGCGCCGTAATTGGTCATGTTGGCGAGATAGTAATCGGGATCCTCGGTCATTACCTGGACATGCTCGGAAGCGATTTCATCGGCGACGGCGACCGCCTCCGCATCGGTTTCGCATACAATGACTTCCCCATAGTCGCGCCATGCGGCTCCCGCATGATCGGCCGTGGGCAATATCTCGAGAAGACGGTCAATCTCGCGCATCGTCTCTCGGGCAAGGCGTTCGGAGGTGGTCAGCAGGATTGCGGGACTGTCGGGGCCATGTTCGGCCTGACCCAGCAAGTCGGTCGCGCACAATTCCGGGTCCGCGCCCGCTTCGTCCGCGATTACCAAAGTCTCGGTCGGGCCGGCGAACAGGTCGATTCCAACCCGGCCGAAGAGTTGGCGTTTCGCTTCTGCCACATAGGCGTTGCCCGGACCAACCAAGATATCGACGGGCGCTATGGTCTCGGTGCCGATAGCCATCGCGCCGATCGCCTGAACTCCGCCGAGTACAAAGATTTGATCCGCGCCCGCCAGAACCTGCGCGGCGACGATGGCGGATGCCGGCCTGCCCTTGTAAGGCGGCGCACAGGTCGCCACCCGGCCGACATCCGCAACTTTCGCGGTAATGACTGACATATGGGCGGACGCCAGCAACGGATATTTGCCGCCGGGAACGTAACAACCGGCAGCGTTGACCGGGATATGCTTGTGGCCGAGAACAACGCCCGGGCGCGTTTCGACTTCGACATCCAGCATGCTTTCCCGTTGGATCCGGGCGAAATTGCGGACCTGGTCCTGCGCGAAGGTGATGTCGGCAATGTCGCGATCGGACAGTTCGTCGACGCACGCCTGCTTTTCCTCGTCAGTCAGCAGAAATGAATCGCGGTCCCAGCCATCGAACTTGATCGACAGTTCCCGCACTGCGGCGTCCCCGCGCGCACCGATATCCTCTAGAATTTTCTCGACCGTTTCGCGGACTGCCTTGTCGTCCAGGCGACGCTCTTCGGAAGTTCTGGCGGTCTTGAGCTTGCGGATCATGTACTGTTCCTGTTCGGATGAGTTTGAGCTTTACTTGCATACGTATTCAACTGTACCTCGCAAGAGTCTGCAACCAACGCCCAGCCATTCGACAGGCGATCAAACATGAAGTTTTTCATCGTTCGGGATTCCGGGAAATGAGTGCTCGTTCCAGCCGGGTGACGTCGCGAGACGTCGCGCGTTTGGCCAGGGTTTCGCAATCCTCGGTCTCGCGTGCCTTTACGGCCGGAAGCGCTCTTTCGGACGAAAAGCGCGCCCGCATTCTGGAAGCGGCCAAGAGGCTGAACTACGTTCCGAATTCGATCGCCAGTATGCTGATCACACGGCGCAGCAACACGATTGCGCTCATCGTCGGCAACACGGATAACCCGTTCTATATCGGGGTGCTGAAGGAGTTTCTCGCCGAATTGCAGGCCGGAGGGCGCCAGGTTCTGACTTTCGTCGTCGATCCGGGTTCGTCCAGCGACGACGTCATCATGCGTGTCCTGCAGCATCAGGTGGACGGCATCATTTTGACGGCGGCGCAACTATCGACCCAGTCGACCAGCCTCTGCCGCGATCGGGGCATTCCGATCGTCCTCTTCAATCGCTATATTCCCCGGATCGAAACCGTTGCCGTTCGGTGCGACAATGCCGGTGGCGCGGAAACTCTGGGTCGCGCCTTCCTCGCTGCCGGGGCAACCAGCTTCGCCATCATCAAGGGCGATCCGCTGGGCACGACCAGCCATGATCGCGTGCAGGGGTTTCGTGATGCGCTCTGGCGTGCAGGGATTCCCGCTACGGCTTTGATGGAAATCGAAGGCGGATCGGTCTACGACACCGCCTTCGCGGCGATCCGCGACACTTATGGGGTGGGCGGAGAAGCCATTCCCGATGGTATTTTCGCAGTCAATGACGTGATGGCCATGGGCGCGATCGATGCGCTTCGTTTCGAGCTTGGCAGGCGTGTGCCAGAAGACATCATGGTAGCGGGCTTCGACGGAATCCCCGAAGCGAGCCGCGCGCCGTATCGCCTCACTACCATGGTCCAACCCATCCAGGCCATGGTCCAAACGACAGTCGGATTGCTGATCGATGACGCGGGGGAGGAGGGTTCCGATCCCCCAAAAATTGAGTCGGATATCATTCTGGATTGTAAGATTTTATGGGGAGCAACGCTTCCTGATGCAGCTGCGTAGATGCGCGCCGGTCATGATGCATCGCGTCTTGATCACGGATGGGATGTCGCGATTACGATTATCGCCGGACACTATCTCCTCTCCCCACCCTTCGGCGCGCGCGGGAGCGGTTAAGATAGCGCCGGCTCTAGCTGCCGGGCTTCATCGGGTTCGAAGCCCATATTGAAGCGGGCGGGTTCGCCGCGTTCGTCGCGCATGCTCGCGCGCAGCGCCGCCGTTTTCTTCGCGTCGACAGCGCCATCGGAAGAAAGGACGACGCCATATTCGGCTTCGGCCTTGGCGGTCGAAAGCAGATCATGCTGTACATCGCGCGCGACGAGGTCCGGTTCGCGCTCCAGCGGATCGCCCCATCCGCCCGAACCGGCGGTGCGGAAGATGATGCGATCGCCCGGCTCTACCGGCAGATTGTCGATTTTCGATGGTATCTGTTCCATCTTGTCGGAGCCGTTCCGGATGATCCACTTGCTCGACGTGCCCCCGGGTAGCCCGCCGTTGATCCCCCAGGGGGGGACCGTTTCCCGATCATCATGGATGGAAATCTCGCCGCTCTGAAGCAGGCGATAAACCTTTTCGATCCCTCCGCCGCCACGATGCAGACCGGCTCCTCCGGAGTCGCGGATGGGTCGATAGCTTTCGACCATGACCGGATTGTAGTTTTCGATGTATTCGATCGGCGTTGCGCTGAACAAAGGCCACCATGCATGGCCGTCCAGGCCATCCCCGCGCGGCCGGCCGGGAACCCCACCGAACAGCAGCTCCATCATCTGAAAATACTGGTTCTCGCTGTCATGGCCGGAAAAGATAAAGTGCGGGCTGGTGCCATATCCCGCGGCCATCGAAAGGTGAGGGGCCTGCTGCCCGAGCGCGCCCGCCTGGCAGTCGAAGAACCGCGTGTGCGTGTTAAGCCGGTTGCCGAGCGGCGCCGGAAAGCGCGGATTGAGCAGGCTGCCTTCGGGCAGGACGACCTCGAAAAGATCGTAAAAGCCCTCGTTGAACAGCATCTCCGGATCGAACGCCATGATCATATAGATGCCGAAGAACAGCTTGCAGAGCCCTTCATGGATATGGAAGTTGATCGGGCCCTCTGCCTGGTCGTCCGTGCCGGTCCAGTCGAACACGGCGATGTCGCCGCGGCGATGAATGGACAATGTCATCTTGAAGGGGCCGTTGCCGCGCCCGTCGTCGTCGACATAGTCGGTGAAACTGACCGGCTCTTCGGGAATGAATTTGCGGATCAGTGCCCGCATTGCTTCTTTGGTGCGATCCAACAGTTGATCGCAGGCCGAGAGATAGGTTTCCTGGCCAAAGCGGTCGCAGATTTCGCCTACCCGCTTCGCCCCGGTTCGGCAGCCGGCGATGAGAGCCATCAGGTCGGACCGATTGGTGTGCGGGGTCCTGCTGTTGTTCAGCATGATGTCCAGCACGCCTTCGTTCAGCACGCCCTTTTCGTAGACCTTGACCGGCGGAACCCGGAGCCCTTCTTCCCAGATGGACCTTGCATCATAGGGCATCGAACCGGCGACCTTGCCGCCGACATCGACCATATGACCGAACATCGATGCATATCCGACGACCGTCCCGTCATGGAAGATCGGCAGCATCACGCACCAATCGTTATTGTGCGAGATCGACCCCCGGCAGGCATAGGGGTCGTTCCAGACGAAAACGTCGCCTTCCTCGATCCGGTTTTCATATTGCTCCAGTACGCCGGGGACATAGGATCCGAACTGCCCCACGACCATCTGGCCGCGCTCGTTGCAGATCATCGGAAAGGCGTCATGCTGTTCGCGGATCAGCGGAGAAAGCGAAATGCGCATGAGGACGCTGTCCATTTCCAGACGCGTGTTCATAAGCGCGTTCTCGATGATATCGAGGGTGATGGGATCGACGGTGGCGGTCATTCGCTTGCCTCCTTTTCCAAAGGCCAGATCAGGATGTTATCATGGCCATCGACTTGCGCGTAATGGCCCGGCAGCAGGACGGTCGTCGTATCATATTGCCGCAAAATGGCGGGCCCCTCGACTCGCGTGTCCTTACCCAGCCGGCTCCTGTCGTAATGCGGGGTGTCCTGCCATTCGCCGTCCCAGAATCCCGGAAGGGTCTCGACGAGAGCGTCTTCCACTCCATCGCTGCCTTCGCCCGCTGCGGTTTGGGACACTTCGGGTGTAGCGCCATTGGCGACGACCCGCAGCGCGACGAGTTCGACGGGCACTTCGAACGAGATCCCGTAAAGACTCTCATGCATCTGGTGGAAATCGCGCAAAACGCTGTCGAGCGAGCCGCCATCCCAGATCAGCTGATCCGGAATGGACACGGTAACCTCGAAACCCTGTTGTTCATATCGCAGGTCGATCGAATATTCGATCCGCCGGTCATCCGACGGCACATCTTGCTGAGTCAGCCAGTCCACGGCTTGTTCGCCCATCTCGCGAAACGCGTTCCAGATGTCTTCCGGATCCGTCCCTGCCGCGCTCTTGATGAACGTGCGGACAAATTCATTCTTGAACTCGGCCTCGAGGAATCCGAGAGCCGACAACACTCCGGGATTGGTTGGTACAACCACGGGGTAACAGCCGAGCAGCTGCGCCACTGCATTCCCGTGAAGCGGCCCGGCACCCCCAAATGCGACCATGCCGAACTCCCGCGGGTCCAGACCGCGCTGAACGGTGATGGCGCGCAGCGCGCCCAGCATAACCTCGTTAGCGATATCGAGCATGCCTTGCGCCGCCGCTTCAGCGGACAGGTCAAGCTTCTCACCGATCTTTCCGACGGCCGTTCGGGCTCCTTCGACGTCCAGTTCCATTTCGCCGCCCAGTAGCACCGGCGGCAGATAACCGAGCACTACATTCGCGTCGCTTACGGTTGGTTCAGTCCCGCCGCGCTGGTAGGCGACCGGTCCAGGCATGGCACCGGCGCTGCGCGGGCCAACACGGAGAGAATTGGTCAATTCTCCCACTTCCGCGATCGAACCGCCGCCCGCCCCAACGCTGCGTACGTCCAGTGTTGGAACTTTGGCGGGGAATGAACCCACTTTGGTGGAGCGCGAAATAATGGGTTTGCCATCGATAATGACCGATACGTCAGTGGACGTGCCGCCCATATCGAACGCCAACAGCCTGTCGATGCCGGTGCGCCGACTGATCATCGTAGTGGCGGTCACGCCGCCTGCCGGACCGGAAAGAACCGTGTGTACCGGGCGTTCGGCGGCGCTTCCAGCGCTCATCAGTCCACCGTCCGACCGGACTATGTGAAGCGGTGCAGCAACGCCTTCCTTGGCCAGGCGATCCTCGATACGGGACAGATAGCGGGTCATGATCGGGCGCACATAATCGTTCATAACCGTGGTGATGGTGCGGTCATATTCGCGGAATTCAGGCAGGATCTCCGATGAAAGGGAAATCGGTATGTCCGGGAAGCGCTCGCCAACGATCCGTGCGAGCTCGCGCTCATGCGCCGGGTTAACATAGCTGTGCATGAGCGAGATTGTCAGCGCCTCAATCCCTGAACTGCAGAGATCGTCGATCAATTCGATAGCCCGGTCGACGTCGAGTTTTTCGACGACTTCGCCCTGCGCATTGATCCTTTCGGGGATACCGCGTGTGTCGGTGAGAGTCGCCAGCGGTTCCGGCTTGTCCATCGTGATCCATCCGAACAGCGGCCCGGGCGTCCAGGATTTCGCAAGGTGCAATACGTATTCAAAACCTGCGGTAGTCAAGAGCCCGACACGAGCGCCTTTACCCTCAAGAACCGCATTGGTGGCAACTGTCGTGCCGTGCAGAACCAGGTCCAGTTCCGCCGATTCGATGCCGGCGCGTTCGCAGATCAGGCGGACACCGTTGGTCACACCAATCGACTGATCTTCCTGAGTAGACGGGGTTTTCGCGCGATAGGTCAATCGCCGGTCGTCATCGTGAAGGAGTAGGTCGGTGAAGGTTCCGCCAACGTCGACACCCAGTCTCATGGTTTAACCCTTTCGTTCGAATCGCACTGCGCGACCCAGCGTAGATTGACTATTGAATACGTATTCAAATATGGATATGTCAATCGCGCAACAGCAGGTTCCGCCCAACGCAGGCCTGTGCAGGAGCCGACTAACCAGCATGTCCATGCCACGAACCTTGTACGACCGCTTGTGGGACGGCCACGTTGTGAAACGATATCCGAGCGGCAAGGAACTCATCTATATTGATCGCCATCTCGTGCAGGAGGTATCCAGCCCGCAAGCGTTCGCCGGTCTCGACGGAAGAGGGGTCGACGTCCGCAGGCCGGGTGCGCAACTCGCCGTCGCCGATCACGCCGTCTCGACTGATCCGGACAGGCTCCCCCGACCGGGCAGCCTCGCCGCGAAACAGCTTCAGCGCCTGACCGAAAACTGCAGCCGCCACGGCATTCGCTATATTCCTATGGACAGCGGTGACCACGGCATCGTTCACATCATCGGGCCCGAACTTGGTTTTACCTTGCCCGGTACGACGCTTGTTTGCGGCGATAGTCACACGTCCACACATGGCGCCTTTGGTGCACTAGCTTTCGGTATCGGCACCAGCGAATGCGAGACGGTGTTCGCTGTGCAATCACTTCGGCAGCAAAAGCAGCGACGGATGCGGGTGCGCCTGACTGGCAAATTCGGCCGGGGCGTATCGGTGAAGGACGCAATATTGGCACTGATTGCTCGGATCGGCACCGGCGGAGCGCGCGGTTTTGCCGTCGAATTCGCTGGCCCCGCGGTGTTGGCGATGTCCATGGAAGAGCGGATGACGCTGTGCAATATGTCGATCGAGGCCGGCGCGCGGATCGGGCTGGTCGCCCCGGATGATACGACCTTTGCCTATCTTGAGGGGCGGCCCTACGCGCCGGGCGGCGTTTTGTGGGATCGCGCCGTCGCATCATGGCGTGCGCTCCGCACGGATGAAGGCGCGGTATTCGATCATGAGGTTTCTTTCGATCTTTCCGACCTCGCACCTCAAGTGACCTGGGGCACTACGCCTGCGGAATGCGCCGCGGTGACCGGACAAGTTCCCGATGCGGTCGGCGGTCAGGACTATATGGGCCTCAAACCGGGTGACAGGATCCAGGGTATAGCGATCGATCGCGTCTTCATCGGTTCATGCACGAATGGGCGGATTGAGGATTTGCGCCGCAGCGCGAATGTCTTGCGGGGAAGGAAAGTGGCCGAAGGCGTCAATGCCATGGTCGTTCCGGGCTCGGCTCGAGTAAGGGAGATGGCCGAGGCGCAAGGGCTGGACCGCATCTTTCGCTCGGCCGGGTTCGAATGGCGCAATGCTGGTTGTTCGATGTGCGTGGCGATGAATGACGATCGGCTGGAGGTTGGAGAGCGCTGCGCGTCGACATCGAACCGGAACTTCGAAGGACGCCAGGGGAGGGGCGGCCGGACGCATTTGATGAGTCCCGAGATGGCCGCCGCCGCAGCTGTAACTGGAAAGATCACTGACGTGCGCCGGCTGTTGGAGGGAGTGGATGGATAAATTTGCGATGGTAACGTCGGTCGCTGCGCCTTTGCCGCGTGAAGATATCGACACCGATCTGATATACCCCGCACGCTTTCTGCTGCTGATTGACCGATCGCGGGTGGGGAAGCATCTGTTTCACGACCTGCGCCACGACCACGCATCACTCGGCGGCGGTCCAGACCATGTATTCGTACTCGACCGGGAACCGTATAAACAAGCCGCTATCCTCGTTTGTGGCTTCGGTTTCGGGACCGGCTCGAGCCGCGAGCACGCGGTCTGGGCGCTCGCGGATGCGGGGATAAGGTGCGTGATTGCGCCATCGCTCGGGGAGATATTCCAAGCCAATTGCGTGAAGAACGGGATCCTTCCGGTCCTTCTCGATGGCGATCCTTATGCTAAACTGCTGAAGGCGGCGGAGCGTGCCGAACCGGTAACAATCGACTTGAACGATCAGGAGATCCGTCTGGCGAGGGGTTCGGCAATCACCTTTGACGTCGACCCCGAATCGCGGCGAATGCTGCTCGAGGGGTTAGATGAGATCGAAGACGTTCTGGTCCAAGACATCGACGACATAGATCGATTCGAGCGAACTCAGCGTGAGAATTTCCCTTGGCTTTATCTCGACACCGGCGAACTTTCCCAGGCGACCGGTCTCAACTGCAAATCCAATTCACAGGGTGAAATTGTTTCATGACTACCGCCAGCCTTCGCTCCGCCATCGAAAAGAAACGTTTCGTGACCGCGCCCGGGGTTCACGACATGATCGCCGCCAAACTTGCCGACCTGGTGGGCTTTGATTTCGTCTATGCGTCCGGCTTCTGGCAGGTCGCGTCGGCCTATGGTTTGCCGGACGTCGGGATCGCAACCTATACTGAGATGCTCGCGCGCATTTCGCTGCTCGCGAAAAACTCGAAGGCTGCGATCATTGCGGACGCCGATACCGGCTATGGCGGGCTGCTGAACGTGCATCACACCGTTCAAGGCTACGAAGCGGCGGGTGTGCGCGGAATCCAGATCGAGGATCAGACTTTTCCCAAGAAATGCGGGCACACGCCCAATGTCCGCGTCGTACCGTGCGACGAGATGGTCGAGAAGATCCAGGTGGCCTGTGCCGCGCGAACGGATCCTGCAGAAACCCTGATCATCGCCCGGACCGATGCCATTCAGACGGAAGGCCTGTCGAAGGCTATCGGAAGGGCCCAAGCTTATGCCGACGCTGGTGCGGATATTCTTTTTGTCGAAGCCCTGGAAAGCGAGGAGGACATGCGGACCGCATGTTCCGAAATCGCCAAGCCGATGCTCGCCAATATGGCCGATGGCGGCAGGACACCGATCCTGCCCGCTGCCCAATTGGAGGAAATCGGCTTTTCGGCGGCCATCTTTCCCGCGATGGTGGCCTTGGCCGCTTCAGCGGCGATGAAGCAGGCACTGACGACACTCAAGTCCACGGGAACGTCGCAGTCAGACTCGCTCGAGCTTCTCGACTTCAACGAATTTCAGCAGTTTATCGGTTTTCCTGATGTTTGGGCACTCGAAGAGAAATGGGCTGCCGTTCATGGTGAACCGAGTGATGGCTGAAATGCTTTGCCGGCATAGGTGTTCGGCAGCCATAAACGGCGCATTTCGTCCAATCGGGTACCAATCGCATTGGAGCGGTGGCCGTTGATCCACCATCTTGTCCACCTCCGATTGTTCCGCCGGACATGAGCAGATTGTCGACACACACAGCCTCGTGGTTGAGCACGACCTTTGCCCCTCTGTCCAATCGGCCCTTCAGGAATATTTGGGCGGCCGGAACGGCCAGCAACCTCGGTTCGGTAATTCAAGCCACGTCGGCGGCATGGCTGATGACCACCATGACCACATCGCCTGTATTGATTGCCTTGGTTCAAACCGCTGCCACGATACCGCTGGTGCTATGCGCCCTGCCTGCCGGGGCGGCGGCCGACTTGTACAACAAGCGGCTGCAGATGCTGTTCGGCAATGTGCTGAGCCTTGCGGCAATCATCTTACTCGTGGTCCTGACAGTGCAAGACGAAATCACGCCCTACAGGCTCCTGGCGCTCACAGGCATAGCCAGCGTGGGCCTCACGGTCATGTTGCCAGCCTGGCATGCCAGCGTGATCGAGATGGTGACGCGCGCGGACTTGGCCGCCTCGGTTTCGCTCAACTCGTTGGGTTTCAACATTGCACGGGCGGTCGGCCCTGCCATCGGCGCGGAAATCATCGCTATCGCCGGGATTGCGGCGGCGTTTTCCGCCAATGCGGTATCTTATCTGTTCATGATCGCCGCGCTTCTGGTGTGGCGGTACAAACCCATCAGAAAAACCCTGCCACAGGAATCGATCGGCCGAGCGATGGTCGACGGACTGCGGTTCGTCGGGCTATCGCCGGGCCTTCGTCTCCATATCGCCCGCGGCTTTCTGCTGACATTTACCGCGTCGGCTCTTTTGGCCTTGCCCCCGGTAGTGGCTTTGGAGCTCGATGTCGGAGCGCGAGGATTCGGCATACTTTTGACGGCGTTCGGCGTTGGCGCAATGGTTGGATCGCTCTCCGTCGCGTCGGTCAGACTGCATATGCAACCAAAGCGGCAATTGCTTTTCGCCATGCTTTGTCTGGCTGTCTCCAGCATCGCGCTCGCGGCAAGCCCGAATCTGTTCTTTGCCGCCTTTTCATTGCTGATCGGGGGATTTGGCTGGATACAGTCCGCGTCCACTCTGCAGGTTACGGTGCAGACCGCTTGCCCGCGTTGGGTCACCGCGAGGACGATCTCGATATTCAGCACGACCTTTGCCCTGGGAATAGCAAGCGGAGCTGCGCTTTGGGGCCTGTTGGCCGCGGAATTTGGCATGACGACGGCATTGATAGGATCAGGGATGGTCACCGCCGGAGCGGCCATATTTTCCTCGTTGGTCCATTTCTACGATCCCAACGAAGACGATCTGCAGCCAAGGTTCGAGCTGGACAGTTACCGGGCCCCTCAGGTCGATCCGAGATCCGGGCCGGTGTGGCTGACCGTCGAGTATCGGGTGCCAAAAGCGAATGTGACGCAGTTTCGCAGCGCGATGCGGGACTATGCCCGAATTCGCCGCCGTGATGGCGCGCGTAACTGGTCATTGGCGCAGGACATCGATTCTCGGGACATCTGGATCGAACGTTTTCAGAGCCCAACCTGGGCCGACTTTTTGCATCGGATATCCCGTATGCTGGTGGCAGACAATGTGACGCGGGAGCGGATACTCGCTCTATGCGAGGACAAGCCTGTCTGGCGCCGCCAATTGGAACGGTCTGGCCGCGCGCGCGAACTGTCTGACGGTCGTGACGAGGATGAGGGCGAAGTGGGGTCTTTCTTCCGTTCGATGACCTGAGTCCGGCTTCCGTCGCTTACTTTTCGGGGATGCCGGTGTCGGGAAAGTCAGACGAATGAGGCGAGGGTGCCGTCTACTCAGTGTTTCAGTGAATAGCCTCGCAGGACGAGGACCGCCATTATCATCCCGATGGCAGGCGATATGGCGACACAGAAATACAGTGCCTGGATCGCGCTGTCGCTTTGATCTGCCTGTCCTGCCACATAGCCGCCGACCCCCATTATCAGGCCAGCGATTGCAACGCTGATTGCCGAGACGCCACGCTCGATCGTCGTGAACACGCCGGACAATACGCCTTCCTGGGAAACTCCTCCCCGTTCCGACTCATATTGCAGGGTGTCAGGCAGCATCGCCTGGATGACCAGGAGCATACCACCGCCCGCCAAACCGATCAGGATTCCGCGTATGACGAACCCGGCGGCGGATTCACCGGGTTGCGCCAGCAACCAACTGAGATTTGCTCCGGCGTTCAACGGAACCGCCAGGTAAAACGTGTTGCGCTTACCGATCCGGTTGCACACCCACACCCAAAAGGGCTGCGAGAGAACGACGGATGCCAGGAGAGCGGCGCTCAGCAAGCCTAGAATAGCCAGCGATTTCTCAAGCGCGACGGTAAGGAAGAACGCCAGCGCCGCAGCCTGGATACCAGTCCCCAGCAGATAACAGGATTTGGCACCGACCAAGCGCACGAACGGCTTGTTGCCAAGCGCCTTGCCCATATCGCGAAGCCGCGGACGTTGAGTGACATTGTCAACTTGAATGACGCGGGCATGCGCTGTCATGACGAAAGACGTCAGGCAAGCGATCAATATGATGGCCGCCATCACATAGCCCATCATCGCGAATCCGGCCATGCCGCCGCCGCCGCGGGCAACAATCCACGGTGCCAGCGCTTGAGCAAACATCAGACCTGCGGAAGACGCATAGACCCTGTACGACATGAGCAATGTCCGCTCTTTCGGATTGCCCGTCAGCTCGTAGGACATCGTGATGTAGGGCACGGCGTAAACCGTATAGGCGATTGCGTAGAAGCAGAGCGCCACGGTCACGAAAATTGCCGGATATTGGGCCGCCACGCCAAGCGGATTGGAAAAAAGCAGAAGGACGGAAAGGGCGCAGAGGATGCCGCCGATCAACAGATAGGGCCGACGGCGCCCCCAGCGCGAGCGTGTCTGATCGCTTATCGATCCCATCAAAGGATCGATAACGGCGTCGAAAAGGCGGGTTGCGGAAATAATGGTGCCGGCAAGAGTAGCGCTGAGCAGGAGGTGGTCCACTATATATATCAGGAGCAGCGTGTTGACGCTCCCCAGCAAAACGGCCGTTCCGGTCGATCCGAAGGCCCACCCGAGCGCGGTTTTGACGTTCAGTTTGGGTTCCGCCGGGGATGTCAGGCCAGGTACGACCCGCTCGCCTTGATCATCGTCCAAGGCCTCGGTTCCGACGAACTCCGTTGCGGCGGCACCAGCCAGCTGGTTGGATCCTGCGGGCGCGATGGGTCCTATTCCGTTGGCTTCGTCATCCGAGTCTACCATTCAGGTCCATCCGTCCAATCGCGAGATCTGGGTTGTAAAAATTCCCACATTCAAAGATTGCATTACGTTCCGAAATAGTGGGCAAGGTAACTTGAAAATGCTCAACTGGCGAGAAGTTCGACATGCAGCCGAAGTCGCGCGCCGATCGTGAAACCGGCTTGTGCAGGTGTCCGGGTTTCCCTCCGAAAAGGGGGCGATGCCGATACTCGGTGGTCTGGTCTTCGCGGGTTCAGCCACTGCGAATGCAAAATGCTGCATCATGGCTGATCATGATCCGGCCGGCTCGTCGGCATTGAAGCGAAACCGAAGCGTCATCGCCAACCCGACACATATAGGTCTGGTCTCGCAGCTCATCGCCATTTGGGATGGAAAATTTCCCGGTCATCACAAATAATTCGAGCAGACCCGACGTCTCCACCACCACCCATCTACCTTGAGCGGATGCCCTGAAATCCAGGAGCGTGCTGCCGCGGCCGGTCTCCGCCACCTCGTGCAAGCGTTTTGCGTGGACACCTTCGGCCGCCAGCGGTTTTGAATAGCGGCCAAAATTCGTCGCGCGCGGCAGCTGGAGAGCATAGTCGTCCGAATGGCGGCCAGCCGCGACATAAGGTTTGTCGCTCCTTGGTTCGTCTTCCCAGAATGTCGTATTGGTATCGCTGATACGCAAATAAACTTCATATCCTCCGCGCACATGCACTTTGGTTCCGTGGACGAAGTAAGCCGGGTAAAATGCGTAAGACCCTTTTCGAAACCAGGTCGATCCATCGAAGGTGAAATCTCCGCCGAGACACAGAAATTCCTCGTCTGCCGAATGATATTGTCCCCGTGCCAGACCAGGGGGGCGGGTGCTCGACCTGAGGAGCATCGTATGCGGTCCGCTATTCCGGTCGCCGTTCAGCAGCTTGAAGCTCAAAACGTCACTCAGAGATCGCCATCGCAGAGCGTTCGTGTCGATTGCGTCGCGATTATCCCGCACGTGAAGCCGTCAATTGATCGGTTGAAGAATCGCGGCGGCAAATCACCGGGAAGATATCGTCCTGATCGACCGGTTTGCCTTTCGGCATTTTGTCGAGCGGCATGCCGGGAGTGTTGACGCATTCCGGCCTCGGATCCCAGACGACATCATCACCAAACCAGCGCGTGCTGTATGCGATCCGCGGTTGGGTGGGATGCAGATTGGCTCCCCCGCCATGCTGCATGTTCGGGTGGAGGATGACGACATCGCCCGGCTCCATATCGAACGCGATGAACCGCACATCCGGATCGTCCCGTCTTTCTTCCCAGTCGTAGAAATTGGGCCGGTCGGAAGGCTGATCCGCCATCTTCGCATTGAATGTGTTCGGCCAGGGCTGGGGCGAAACCTGTTCTCTGTGACTCCCTGCGATATATTCCAGACTGCTCAGTTTTGCATCGACGGGTAGAAGTGGCATCCACATTGTCGGCACCTGGGCCCCGCGAACCGGCCATGCCGGTTCGTCAGCATGCCAGTAGGTCTTGGTCGAACACTGTGCTTCCTTCAAGAATATCGCGTCTACAAAGAAGCGCAGACTGGTCGCGCCGATAACGTCCGCCACTGTTTCGGCGGCAGTCGAGTTCTGAATGAACGAACGAAACTCCGGTGCCCACCAATACATATATTTGTATCTGATGAATCCCTTGCTTTGCTCGGTGTAATGGCTTCTTTCCGCCGCGCTGGAGCTCTTGATGGACTCGATCTCGCGCTGCAATAGCGGATCGTTCTCGAGGAAACTGTCCGGAAGATCGCATATCTGCTCATCCGGCAAATTCTGGATCCGGCGCAAGCCGGAAAGCAGCAGTTCGATCCAGCGGTTATCAAACGCGCCTTTTACGAAAACGATGCCGTCGCGCTCATAGGTTTCGCGATGTTCGGCCGTTACCTTCTGCAGCTTCTCAGATTGCATCTTCTCATAGCCTTGGCTGAAGTTTCTGCGATCCAAATGGACCGCAATGGTTAGGCGAGACTCGTGGATTCCTATGCGATCCGACACGATGTCGACCAATTCCGAGTTTGAATTTCTTGATAGTTTTTTCAAATATTTTCGCTTGAAGCGGCCTTTCCCCTAGGGGAAACAATTTAGTCTTTGGGCCGAGCTTTCAGCTATTTTGAGCTTCAGCAATGCTTCTTGATGACGCAAACAAGAGATCGGCTGGAGCAGATTCTCGGGACGTTGCGTGAAATGGCGGTGCGATCGAGGAAGACAACATCAGGCAGCGAGCAAGGGAACGTGATGACCGCTCTAACACTCGCTGGTCTGGTACTGCAGGCGGTCGCTAATGGGGCAAGTTTGGTACCATCGGTCGAGTACCCAGCCTTCGATCGTCAGTTGAAATGCGCCTTGCCGATCCGCTGCGCTGTTTTCAGGAATGAGAACATTGCCGGCGTTCGCAAACGGTCTTGAAAGTAGATGATGCCGGCCCGAAGATCCCGCGTCGTGGTCTCACAGTTGAGGGGAACCAACTGGCCATGGCGGACAAAATCAGCGACAAAATAGTCGGGAATGATGCCGATCAGATCCATTTTCAGCATCATGGCGTGAATGAACGGTACATAGCCCGAAGAGATGGGTTCCTTGATCGTGGTTAGGTGACTTTCGCCGAAAAGGTCCTTTATGAAACTCCTCGTTCCGGGCGAATCCGGAATGATCCATTCCGATGATGCCAAGTCCTCCAGATCAACCGTTCGTTTCCTGGCGAGAGGGTGTTGGGGGCGGCAAAAGATCGATAAATCGATATCCGCGAAACTTTCGATCACCAGATCCTTCGTCAGATTGGCTTCCGGCCAGTAGGTCGTGATCAGAAAATCGACATGCCCGTCACGCAGTTGGTTGAGCAGTTCGTTGAGGTAGGCGAAGCTGACCGAAAACGTATATTCCGGGTGATCCTTCCGCACTTCGGCGATGATTTCTGGCACCAGCTGGCCCAGCAGGCCGGAAGGCGCCCCAATGCTCACATGGCCTCGCGACCCCTTTTTCATGAGATCGATTTCGTGTGTCGCACGCTCGACCGAGTATATCGCGGAACTGAAAAATGCTTCGATTGCATTGCCATAAGGGGTCGCCACTACCCCTTTGGGACCGCGCTTCAACAGCTCTGCGCCCAAAAAATTTTCAAGGTTCTTTATGCTGTTTGAAAGGGCCGGCTGGCTGATATTGAGTTCCTCGGAAGCGCGCCGGAAACTTCCGTGCTTCACCACGGCAACAAAATAGCGAAGCTGATTGAGGTTCATCGGTCGCACCTGATATCTGGCGGAATCGGAACGGGCAGCAGCGCGGCCCAAGATGCGATCATTCGGTGTGGGCTCAGGCCTTCGGTCATCCGGTTCCCATTACTAAATTTGGCTTTCATCATAGTCACTTGATTATATGTGACATTGCAAACAGTCTTGAAGAAATACTCGCTCTTCAACTGTAATATTCATCTCCGGCACTGAAATATAATTATTGATCGGCTCCGGTCTCTCTTTATCAGACGCCGCCGCAATCTGCCCAAGAATCATCGATTAGTCACCCAGCGACCAAATTTTAGCGTTTGGTTGGGTCGAGTTTTCAGAAAGCTATACCCTTTTTCAGATCACGAATTTGGCAACCCGATTTCTTTTCCTGATATTTCGGGTGGTCGGCGTGGGATGGCTTTAGGAAACCTTGAAGCCAGAAGGACTGAGAGCCAGGGAAACCAAAAAAGCCGGAGCGGTTCGAACGATTGCTCCGGACGGGTTGCATAAGGGGAGTTCCATAATGAACAATTTTCACCGTTTGGCTAAATTGTCTACCACTTTGAAAGTGGCCGCATTAGCGACAACAGCATTGGCCACGACGCCTGCCTTTGCGCAGGTTAGCGACGCTCAGACAGACGAAGGTGCGTCTGCTGATCAAGGTGCCGATCGCGTCCAGATAGCCAGCGCGAATACAGACAATCGCCAGATAGTCGTGACCGCGCGTCGCGGCGCCGAGCTGCTTTCCGATGTGCCTCTTGTCATCAACTTGCTCGATGAGGGGCAAATCGAGCGGCTCAACATTCAGTCGCTAGACGACGTTGCGCGCTTCACCCCGGGTTTGCAGCTTACTGAAGGTAGCCGGCCTTCTTCTACCCAAATCGCGATACGCGGATTGAACGTCGACGTGGGCCGCAGCTCTGTCGCGCTCCGCATCGATGGTATCGATGCCACGGCCGAAGCAATCAACGCCTCAGGTCTTGGCTATTTTCCGAACCAACGATTGCTGGATCTTGAGCGGATTGAAATCGTCAAGGGCACGCAGGTCGCCCTGTATGGACGTTCCGCATTTGGCGGTGCTGTGAATTTCGTGAGCAGGCGCCCCGATCTTTTTGAATGGAATGGCAGTATCAATGCCGGCTTCAATTCGGAGCGGGAATATGAGGTGGGAGCCAGAGTGAACGGGCCGATCTCCGAAGGTGTAGCCAGCTTTGGCCTGGTCGCCGCCTATTGGTACGATGGTGGTTCATATCGGAATCAGCTGAGCGGCGATCGCATCGGCGGTGGCGACGGACAAGGCGTAGCTGCCTCACTATTGTTTCAACCGACCGACAATCTCACAGCCTTTTTCAGGACCGAATATTCGGAGTCTACCGATGAAACGCGTCCTGGCGTATTTGTTCCTCCCAATACGACGATAACCTTTCCGGCCGATGTTGCGGCAGTTATCAATGCCACGACCGCGAGGATCTCGGTCGGCGAGGTTCCCGACGTTGGGACCGATCAGGTTTTTGTCGCGCTTGATCCTTTCACCGGCGAAGATGCGCGGGGGATCGATACGGAGACGTTTACCTTTACCGGCGACATTCAAAATGACTTTGGCGGTGTTACTCTCAGATCGCTAACTGGTTACATCAGCGTCGATTCCGACACTTTTCAGTCGAGCATCTTCCAGCCCCAACCTTTCATCAATCCGGACGGCACGCCCAACGGCGCAGGCACAGGCGCGATATCGCCAGGCTTTGTGACGCAATATATCGCGCTTCTCACCGAGACCGAGATTTTCAGCCAAGAAATCCAGCTATTTTCAAGCGATGAAGACGCCCGGTTCCGCTGGCTGGTTGGCGGGCTGTATTGGGAAGAAACAATTCGTCAGCGGCAGGATCAGCCGACTGTCATCCCGCTTGGCGAGATTTCGACGGCGGACATACGTGATTTCTATCGCCGGGAACTGTTCGACTACACCCGCTCGTTCAGGCGCAAGACCGAGCATTTGTCGGCCTTCGCCTGGGCTGAATTCGATATTACTGACGAGCTTTCGATCAGCGTGGAAGGGCGTTATTCGAACGAGCAACAAAGCTATCGAACCGACAACACGGTGAATATCGCTTTGGGTTTCCCGGGTGATCCGGTTGCCGGCACGCCGCCAAATTTCCTGCAGGTTTCGGTTATCCCGAATCCACAGGAACCCGGCTTCATCGACGAAAATTATTTTACGCCGAAAGCTGTGATCACTTACCGGCCTAATGATGATCTGACCTTATATGCCTCGGTTGCAAGGGGGATAAAGCCCGCCGGACACTCGACGGGCGCCGCTGATACCTTCAACGAGTTTACGCGTTTTGAAGCCGAGAATCTCTGGAGTTATGAACTGGGCGTCAAATCGAACTTCGCCAACGGTGCGGTGACTGCAAATGGCGCGTTCTTCTACCAGGACTATACGGACCAGCAGGTGCTATCGACGGTCTTCGATACGGATTCCAACGTGCCTCGGGGAGCCACGGAAAATGCGGGCCAATCCCGTCTTTACGGTGTCGACCTTGAACTCATACTGCGTCCGACGGACGAGCTGACTATCAGTGGCAGCTATACGTACATCAATACGAAATTCACGGAATATGAGTTCTTTACCAGCGCAGCCGGTACGGCTTCGCGCGGTCCGTGCGTACGGTTCGATACGCTACCAAATGGTCAGCAGGGTTGCATCATTTCCTGGACGGGCAATCGGGTTAGCCAGACGCCGGAGCACCAGTTCCAGATCTTCGCGAACTATACGGCTCCGATCAGCGATACGTTTGACTTCTTCATCGAGCCAAACGTCCGTTACCAGAGCGATCGATTTCTCTCCAATGCGAATCTAGCCAGCGCTCCGGCATTCTGGCGGGTTGATTTGCGGGCCGGAGTTACGTCGGACAATTGGAGTATCACGGCCTATATCGAAAATCTGTTTGATGACGATACACCCACAAGTGTGTTCAGAGGCGCGGATTTTTCCCAGCCAGGCTTCCCGCCGGGCGCGGTCGTGTTCTTGCCCGATCCGCTAACGGCAGGCGTAAACATACGCTACAGTTTCTAAAGGCGATAACGGGGGACGGACCCGGAAATTGTGAAAATTTCCGGGACCGTTTTTTGCTGGTGGCAGAATCCGAGCCTTTTGGCTCTGGCGGGCGCATCCAATAATCCGACTACCAAAATGGAAAACGCGGTGGACGCACCTGCCAGCAGTCATCCGGGTGTAAAAAAGCTGATGAAATCGCATCCGTCGGAGTTTGGTGAAACAGTTGAGCCCCAAAATCCACGATGGGTTCCGAACAATCTGGCACAGCTCTAAGTTACTTGCAGAACGATGAAGTTGAAGAGTTAAATCAAAGGATTAAGCGGAGCCCGCTCTCAACAGCTTTTGCCTGCGGGGCCGTGGTCTAGACAATTGCGACGATTGTCGGATCTTGGTATTGGCCAAGGCTGATTTGTCAGTTGAAGTATCAAATAGAGGGCGCCCAATCGTTGCCAGTGCCGATACGATCGATCGCCAGGGGCCTGGAGGTTCTGCGCATCGTCAGCCTGAACGGCGCGATGAACATGACGGGCATATCGAAAAGCTCTGGCCTCCCATATCCCACTGTGGGCCGTATTGTTCATACTCTTGTTGCCGAGGGATATTTGGAACGCGAGCCTGCTAGAAAGCGGTTTAGAGTGACGGGCTTGGTGCAGTCGCTTTCTCATGGCTTTCAGAAAAACAGTCGTTTGGTGGAGGTGTCCCGCAGCACCCTCATTCGTCTGACCAAAGAACTTGAATGGCCGATGACCATTGCCACACGACTTGGCAGCTCGATGATTATCCGCGACAGTACTCATGAATTGACGTCAAATACGTTCAGGCATTTTTATCCTGGTTTCATCTTTCCGATGCTCGATTCGGCTGCTGGCCGGGCCTATCTGGCCTTTTGTTCAGACGAAGAAAGGGAGGTTTGTCTGAGAGGCATCGAAATCAGCGATGGGAAGACATATCATCATGCAATCAAACTGGCGCGGACTAGCGGTGAGTTGGAAAGGATTCGTCAGGTCGGAATTGCGACATCCCGTCAAACGTCGGGCACTGCGATAGCCGGTAAGAATTCCGCCATCGCTGCGCCGATTTTCTTCGGGTCCGAAATCTGCGGAATCTTGGCACTGGTGTTCTTTTCAGCTGCCATGCCGATGAAAACTGCAATTGAGCGTTACGGGTCAGAAATCAAGGAAGGCGCGAGAGCGATCAGCACCGCACTCCTCGAGGAAGATAACGACATCGTGTTCCCGAGTTAACTGGCCGCATCGTCGATCGCAGTATTCTTGAATAGCCAATCCGTAGCTTCAGACCATAGCCCAGGCTGGCTCCGAGCGGGGCATGATCGACCATCGGCATCGGATAAGGATGAAAGCCGATGACAAGTCTCCGCGCCTTAACTGGCTGGTTGCAACCCTTTTACCAGCTCTACCAGTCAGTGAGCGGACCGAATTCTTGTAAAGCTCAGTCGGATCCAATCAAGCTATAAAGGCCAAGTGCGCCAAAGACGCGCGTTCAGTCTTTGTCTTCACCCGGGTTGGTCACCCATGTGAAACCGGGCGCTTTCGGATCGGGGAATTGACCTCCGGCCAGGCTAGCGAACATCCGCTTGATCAGGTCTTGTCTTTCGTTCTCCATCAGCTCCTTGAAGCCGTCGTCAGGTTTGAACGTTTCGATTATGTCGGGACTGACGGGCTCGCCGGAAGCGAGCAGCTTCTCCGTTATCGCTTGCCTGTGCCGCAAGGACCAAATCTCTCCGCCCATGAGCAGTATGATCTCAAGCAGCCGGTCAATCATCGGATCCGAGAAGTAATGGGGATTTGTTCTCTTGAACCCCGGCAGATCCTGGACGTACTTCGTTTCTTCGTCGATTTTTGCGCGATCAGACATCGTTACCCCTTAGGCTGGTTTATCACAAACGCGGCCGTGAACATTGATATCCTTGGGATCTTCGTACCGCAGCACGAAGCCAGCATCTTTCAAGCGTTGCTCGACGTTGCTACGGACAAATTCAGGGGCGTATGGCTCACTATTATCGGCCGAATCCAAAGCTCCGAGCATCCCATCATAGTGTAAACCATCGGGATCGTTGCCGAGCGTCGGGAAATCGGAAAACCAGAATGTCCCACCCGGACGAAGGAGCCGGAATACATTTTCAATTGTCTTATCGACCACCGGCATCGGAACTTCGTGGAAGAGGAGATAGCAGGTGATCAGATCGAATTGGCCCGGCTCCAATTCATCGAGATCTTCAGCGGCCTTCTGCAGAAAATGAACATCCAAATCCTGCTCGACCGCCCTGTAATGCGCATACCGCACCATGCCGGCACTGATATCGCTGCCCCATACTTCAGCTTCAGGAAATCTTTGCTTCAGTGCGCATGTCAGCTTCCCCTCGCTGCAGGCCAGATCCATTATGCGATTGACCTTGCCGTCCAACGGAATTTCAGCACGCTCCGCAATCTTCTCGTGGTAGCCATCGTCGTCATAGCCGTAGAAAACCTTGGTGCCGTAATCGAAGCATATGCCGCTGAGCATGTCGCCGACGAAGCCACCGGTCTGCAGATGCGTTTCGACCGCAGTATAATCCGGATACTCATAATCCGGATCCCAGGTTACCGAGCCTGGCCCGCGTGTATCATATTCGTCGAGCATACGCAGGATGTCAGACTCGCGAAGCCCATAAGAGTCGGAAACGCGTTTCCAAAGATTTTCCTGGGTCGTGCGAAACACCCGCTGGACTGTGCCCGCCTCGGGGAAGTCGCGTCGGATCAGTTCACGAATAGTTTCAACGGATTCGTGATTGGGTTCGAATTTTATTCCGGCTTTCTCGATCGCCTCGTTAACTTTTGGCCGATGTGTTCGGCCCCGCAACAAGAGCGCTCGTGTGTCAATCAGGTAATCGAGAAATGACTCATCGGCGAGCCGTGTCATCGCTGGCGTCGGGCCGATTTTTCCGCGATCGGGAAATTGGTTCGATATCGTCATGTCAAATCTCCATCCTGATTGAACGCGCCTCGCGGCTCTTCAGGCTATCAATCGGTTTCGGTCGTTATTGATGCCTTGTTTCCTCGGGGCCGACTGGATTTTCCTTGTCCACATAAACCGCTTCAATATGGTTGCCGTCATAATCCTCGAGCATCGTCGTGAGGTGCCGCATGCCCCAGTCGACATATTCATTGGGCGCGGACAGGCCCTTGGCCCCCAACTTCACGCCGGTTTCGTAGAATTTTTTCACCGCTTCCTCGTCGGGCGCTTCGAAGCAGATATGGCTCGAACTCGCAGATATCTCGCCGGAGGGCGGCTGCACGATCCGGAAACTATTGGTTACTGTTCCCCAAGCATGACAGATATGCCCAGGCACATCATAGTCTTCAAAGTCGAGGGCGTTCATGATGGCATCATATAACGGCTTGCTCTTATCGAAGTCGGAAACGTGCACGCCAACGTGATGAAATTTCATTCTTACGGTTCCTTATGCTCTTGCGCCGGGTATTTGGAACGTCGAGCCGGAGCTAATTAACATGAAATGCCGGGATCGCGGACCTATCTCGCGAAGTTTGTTTGCAGGTCGGACAAATTGGCCGATTCCGGTAGCTGTCTGGCAAGGCTTGCCGGCGACGCAACTGGCGGTGTTCGCAGTTCCGTCTCGCACCCGAGCGATCGCATCTGCGGGACATATTTCGCTCGCCATGTCCTCTCCTTCTCGGTTCCGCGGAGGCTGAAAAACCAGCCTTCTCGCCTCCGGGGGCCAGGAACCGATATGCCGGATTGCAGACGATGCGCGGTTCGATAGCCACGATGCCGACGATGTAAGCAATTATGGCCGTTGGGAAGTTCGGAATCAGAATTGATCTATCAGATTATTGAATGCCCCCGAAGGCCGGCGGTTGGCGGCGATTTACGCGCTCGAAACCAGGCGGGCCGGCGCGCCCGCGCCCGACACCGGCACGTCGCCTGCAACAGTCCGGCGCCGCAACAGACGGTCCTGCTTGCTCCAATCGTTGACCACCTTGTGCGGGTAGAGCGCCTTCTTGATCGCGTTGATCGTGTTCTCGTCGCATTCCGGCGACGGTTTGACGTCCTCGACAATGGCAGCAGGTGCTCCGCTGACACGCCTGGTTTGGGTTTGCCTATTCGAAGAAATCGCGCATCAGCGCATAGGTTTCGTCCGGCCGGTCCTGATGGACAAAAGAGCCGCAATCGCTGACCGTCTCTATCCGGATGTCGGGGCGCAGGCGTTGCGCTTCGGGCGCATATTTCGAATAAATCGTGCCACGGCCGCCATACAGCAACATGGTCGGGGCATCGCTCCGCGGCAGGAACTGCATCGGGCCCGAAAGCGCCACGCCTCGTATATTCGGGTCCTTCCAATCACCGGCTGCCCGTTGGCTCAAGACGAATTCGTCATAGGTTTCGCGGGTTAGCGAGAACATGGCATCGACGGTTTCGTAGGAAAAATCGCTGTCATAGATGCCGTCGCGCCGCGCGGCCTTTTCCTGCAATTCTGCCATCGAAACCGGATAGATGAGTGAGCTGCTGACCATGCACAGCTGACTGATTCGATCGGGCCAGATCATCGATGCAGCCAACAGGATCATGCCACCCATCGAGTTTCCGGCGGCCGCGAAACGCTCGATCCCGAGCATGTCGAGAACCATCATGACCGCTGCGGCGGAGTGTTCCTGACTGATTACGAAGGGTGGCTCGCCGAACATTTTCGACCCGCCATGACCGGGGGGATCGATTAGGATGACCTGATAATCCTCGGCCAACAGTTTTGCGACATGCCGCCAGTCGGCGATCCAGCCGCCTACCTTAGGCATGAGCACGAGCGGGGGCCCGCTGCCGATCTTCGCCCAGTGCATATAGCCGCCGGTAACCGGGACCGTGCCGGCCTCGTCCCAGGGCACGGCCGGCGCAGTGCCGGCCGACGTCTCGGTGGTTGCATTCATCGACCGTCCCCCTGCGATGGGCGGGACCGGATTGCCCGATCCGCGAACGATCCCAGTTCGTCGTCGAACCGTTCTGGCGTTTCGAGGAACGGCGAATGGCCGACATCGGGATAGATCGACACGACCGACCCGGGCATCGCCTTTTCTATCGCTATAGGCAGTTCTTGGTTGAAAGCGCGCTCTTGCTCTCCATAACTTATCAGAAGTGGAACCTCGAGCTTGGTGACGATATCCCGGTAGTCCAGCGGCCTGGTCAAGATTGCCCTGCGGACATAGGCTGGCATCATCATTCCGATCAGCGTTGCATATTGGCTCCACTCTTCACCGCGATAATGGGCCACAAGACCCTTGGCCGACTTTCGATAGCCCTCGATATTTCTGATGGCGCTGAGCGCACAAAGATCCTTCGCAGCCGTCAGCGGTGTCGCGATTTCGCCATAGACAAGGACCGGAGCGTTGCCGACAAAGTTGATGCCCGCCAACCCGCCATCGCCAAAGATTTCCACATAATCGAGAGCAACAATCCCTCCATATGACCAGCCGACGACGACCGGTCGTTCGATCCCGGTCGCTTCCATGACCGCTCTGACGTCCTCAGCCCATAGGGCGGAATCCAGATAGGCTTCCGGTTCCCACGGCTTGCCGGAATTTCCGTGCCCGCGCAGATCGAAGGCGACCAGGCGGAACCGTTGGGACAGGGCGCCTTCGAATTGTGCCTTGAAGTCGGTGAAACTGCGGCCGATCCCGTGAATGAAGAGGATTGGAGTGGCGCCTTCCAGCCCCCCTTCGGCAACGACAAGAGGAACGCCTCCCGCGCCCGCTACCTCGCGCAATGTCCATGGCTCAGTCATCTGATCGTGTCTCGTCAAGAAATTCGCGCACGATCCTTGCCGACTGGGTGTGTGGCTCGAAAGGAGGAAAATGCCCGCCATTTGGCAGGACAACCAGCTTGCAGCTCTCTGCGGGAAACCAGCTGGCCAGGGTCCGCTGATGCTCGAGGCTCAACACATTGTCATTCGGAGTTGCAAGAATAAGGGTCGGCGCCTTGATCGAGCCGGCCATTTCCCGGTTACGCTCCCGATCCCGGCTTTGTCCCGGCGCCTGGATGGCGGCGAGGATTTCGCGGTGTCCCGAACGATTCGAGAAATCGGTGTACTCGCAGACAATCTCGGGTGTGAGAGCCGACTTGTCGTCAAAGATGTTCCCCAGATATTGCCGCCAATAATATCTCGGCCGATAGCCGGCGAATATCGTGTTCGTCAGAAATTGGGCAATTCTCAGCTTTATTGGAAATTTCGGCAGGTCGTAATTGTACACTGGCGTCTGCGTCAGGATTAGGCCTGTCACTCTTCCCGGGTGCTTGGCCGCGCATATCATTGCTGCCGGACCACCGCGCGAGGTTCCGCCGACCGCGAATTGTTCGATCTTCAGCTTGTCGGCGAGCATTGGGATGAGCTGTGCCAATCGGTCGTGCGAATGGCCTTTCTCGTCCAGACCCGAGATGCCTTCGGGCGGCCCATCGAAACGAACGACCCTATAGCCCTTGGCTATGAGTTCATTCGCCCAGCTGTCCCAGAAGTTGAGATTGCCGAACGCGCCATGGACGAGAATCAAAGCAGGCCCGTCTCCTTCGTCCTTGATCCGGATATCGACACCATCGATCCGGACAATGTCCGATCCGGCTCCGTAGCGCTTCCATAATGTATGGTCGCGCGTGTTCCAGAGTCCGATCCGAAAGCTCAGCCAAATGGCAATAACCGACACAACAAACGTTATGGCGATTGCTTGCGGCGATATGCTTTCGATCATTCAATCTCTTTCGAACTGCGCCATCCACAATAACGCTTGTGGGACCGCAAAAGGCAATCGGACCGCAGGAAACGCCGCGATCGCGACGTCTGTTCGCGGTGCATTTGCCGTCCGGTCCGCCCATCTTGTTGCTGGGGCCACTGCCGGGCCATTTCCATGATCAGCGGGCGCGTTGATCGGCAGGCGATTGAATTGGGTTTTGGTTTCGGTCTCCGATCAGCGCGAAATCTAAACACCAACCATGTGTTGAACCTGTTACCTTGGCGAACGAACGCATTTCGGGGGCGCCGGAATAACGGAGCGGATTGGCGGGTCAAATGCGCGGAGGGAAAATGTCGTCACAAGCCAAAAAGGTGCTGGTGAGCTGGCCGGAGCCGATTGATCTGTCGGTTCTCCATGCGGCGATGCCCGACGCCGAATTCACCTTTTGCCCCTTGGACGACCCGGCGATCTGCGAAGCCCTTCCGGAGACAGAGATATGGGTCGCGGGAGGCCCGCCCGTATCGGACGAACAATTGGACGCGGCGAAGAAGCTCAAATGGATCCAGATGTTCGGTGCCGGCTTGCCGCCGGGTGTCTTCCAGAAACGTTTTCGCGAGCGCGGTTTCCTCCTGTCCAATGCCAAGGGCGTGAATATCGACAATATGGCTGAGCACGCGTTGATGTTCATTCTGGCATTTGCGCGCGGTCTGCCGACGCTAGTGCGACGTCAGGCGCGTCACGAATGGATATTGCAGACCCATGCCCCGACCCTGTTCGAACTCGGTACCCAGACATTGGGTATAGTCGGCTATGGCGCGATCGGCAGTGCCGTGGCTCGGCGGGCACGGGCATTGGGCATGAAGGTCTGGGCGGTCCGGCGCAGTCCGTCGGACAGCGATATCGGCGAAGTGGACCGGATGCTCGGCCGGGAGGATCTGCCGGAACTGCTCGCGAGCGTAGATCATGTCCTTTTGTCGGTTCCGCTCACACCGGACACGGAGGGCATGATGGGGGCGGATCAGTTCGCGCTCATGAAGCCCACGGCTTATTTTCACAATATCGGGCGGGGCAAGCTCGTCGACCAGGATGCGTTGCTGGCCGCGCTCGTCGATGGCCGGATTGCGGGGGCGGGGCTGGACGTGGTGACGCCCGAGCCACTGCCCGCCGATCATCCGTTGTGGGACGCGCCCAATACGCTGATCACGGGTCACCTTGCGGGCAATACGCCTGAATTCTTTCCGCGGGTGATGGCCTATATCGCGAAGAATATGCGCCGCTATATGGCGGGCGAGGAGCTGGCGGGACGGGTCGATCTCTCGCGGGGGTACTGATCGTTCGGCCAGCCTGCACCCTCACGCGCAGGACGATGGACGGGGGCGGTGCCCCGGACGGTCCGGGCACCGGTGCCGGTCAGATATCGCGGTCCATTTGCGGATGGCGGCGAAGACGAGCAACGGAGAAATGAGCGTGCACACAGTATACGCCACGATCGAACGCCCCGCACCCGACATCGTCGATCGGTTCAGCAAGGTCTGGATCGAAACGGTTGCTCAGTCGGCTGCCGACAAAGTCCATATCGTCGACCCGGTTATCAAGCCCTTGGCCAATCGCGATTGGAGGATTTGCGGCCCGGCCGTCACCGTCCTTCCCAATGGTACCGACACGATGATGAGCATTGCGGCCACATCGATTGCGCAGGCGGGCGATGTGATTGTCGTGGCGGCAGGCGGAGATTGCGGCGCCGGCGTCTGGGGCAACGGGACCACGATCTCGGCTCGTAACCGTGATCTGGCGGGCGCCGTGGTGGATGGTGCCGTGATCGATTGCCGGGCCATTCTGGAAGGCGGCACACCGGTTTTCGCCCGGTCGGCAACGATGCGACACACGGTTGCCGCCAGGCCGGGTTCGATCAATGTCGACGTCGAGTTCGGCGGTGTGGAGGTTTCACCCGGCGATATCGTGCTGGGTGACATGGACGGTCTGGTCGTCATCCCCCGAGAGGATGCGAAAGCCGTCATCGAGCTGGCCGAGAAGCGAAGCGTGGAGCTGGAGGAAGCGAAAGCCAAGCTCGTCCATGGCGTTACTCTTTTCGATTTGCGCGGCGGTCGCCCCATGCTCGAAGCGCTCGGCGTCGAATGGGTCGAATGAATGCCGACAAGCTCGCCGGGTTTCCGATGGGTTCACAATTGAGGGAGTGCCGTCAAGCGGCTGCCATCAATAAACATAATATCAAATCGCATTTATTATTATTTTGAGTGATGGCGGCTCGCGTGCATGTTTTGCCTATGTCCACCGATTCCGATGCCATACCTTGTCGTTGCTGCGGGCTTGTCGGCCTCGGCATCATCGGCGGCGCCATGGCGAAACACCTCGTCGCCGCCGGCCATGAGGTAGTCGGTTACGATACGGACGCCGCCATGCGCGAGCGCGCGGCGAATGATGGGGTCGAGGTCGTCGCCTCACCTGCGGACATGACGCTTGAAGTCGTGATCACCTCGCTTCCCACCGTGGCCGCGGTCGAGTCCACGCTGAGTCAATTGCCAGCGCAACCCGTGACGATCGTCGAGACGAGTACGCTGCCTCTTGCCGACCGCCTGCGTCTGACAACCAACGCACAGGCCGGTCATATTCTCCTCGACTGCCCGGTGAGCGGCACGGGCGCGCAGATGGCGGCGGGCGATGCCATCCTCTATCTGGGCGGCGATCGCGATGCCCTAGAAACCGTACGACCCGTGCTCGCCGCGATCGCGCGACAAACATTCCTTGTCGGGGACTATGGCGACGCGACGCGGGTAAAGCTGATCGCCAACCATCTCGTCGCGATCAATAACTTGGCGACGGCCGAAGCGATCTTGCTTGGCGAGGCAGCCGGTCTCGATGTGAAGATGCTGATCCCCGCCATTGCGGCGGGCGCTGGCGGGTCCCGCATATTCGATCTGCGTGCGCCAATGATCGCGAACCGGAAATTCTCCCCGCCAACGATGAAGCTCTCCGTGTGGGCCAAAGATCTCGCGGCGATCGCCAATCTGGCAAAGGAAGTCGGTGCCGGGACGCCTCTGCTCGACGCCACTCTGCCACATTATCGCACGGCGATCACGCGCTACCCGGATTACGATACCGCAGCGGTTGCACTGGCGATTTCCGAGAAAGATTCCCGATGAACGAGGCACCGCGCAGCAGCGAAATCCGCGACGGCATGCAGATCGATTGGGACGTCCCGATCCCGATGGATGACGGTCTCGTCCTGAGGGCAGATGTGTTTCGGCCACTGGAACCTGGGCAATACCCCATTTTGATGACGCACGGCCCTTATGCCAAGGGCCTGGCGTTCCAAGACGGGTATCCAAGCGCCTGGAAGACGATGGCCGACGGGCATCCCGACGTGACGGCCGGATCGTCCAACCTTTACCAGAATTGGGAAGTTGCGGATCCCGGAAAATGGGTTCCGGAAGGCTATGCCCTGATCAGGGTGGACAGCCGCGGCTGCGGAACATCGCCTGGCTATATCGATCATTTCTCGCCGCGTGAAACCAGGGATTTCTACGAGTGCATCGAATGGGCCGGAGTCCAGCCTTGGTCCAACGGGAAGGTCGGGCTCAACGGCGTGTCCTATTTCGGCATCAACCAGTGGCAGGTCGCCTCGCTCCAGCCACCGCACTTGGCCGCAATGTGCATATGGGAGGGCGCGGCGGATTTCTACCGCGACATGACGCATCATGGGGGTATTCTGTCGACCTTCTGGGCTAATTGGTCCGATATGCAGGTGCGGACCGTCCAATACGGCATTGGTGAAGCCGGGCGTCGTAGCCGCGCGACGGGCCAACTCATTTGCGGCGACGAACTGCTGGACGAGGCAGCACTCGCTGCCTCCCGCTGTGACTTTGGGAATGAAATCTTCGCCCATCCGCTTGACGATGAGTATCACCGTGAGCGTTCGCCCGACTGGTCGAAGATTACCGTTCCTTTCCTGACCGCGGCCAACTGGGGCGGGCAGGGCCTGCATACGCGCGGCAATTTCGAAGGCTTTATCCGGGCCGCCTCCAATGACAAATGGCTGGAGGCCCATGGGCTCGAACACTGGACCCACTTCTACACCGATTACGGCCGCAAACTGCAGCTGCGCTTCTTCGATCGGTTCCTCAAAGGCGACAGCGCCAGCTGGCAGGACGAACCGCCGGTTCGCTTGCAGGTCCGCCATATCGATAGGTTCGAAGAGAGGGGAGAAAAGGACTGGCCGATCCCGAGCACGCAATGGACCAAGCTGATGCTGGATCCGGGCAGGGGGGCTCTCGGCGATGATGAACCGGCGACCGCAACGACGGGTGCTTTCCAGGCGATGGGCGATGGCATCAGCTTCGTCGGCCAGCCGATGGCGCGACAATGCGAGATTACGGGTCCGCTCGCGCTACGCCTGTGGGTGTCGTCGACAACGAACGATGCCGACATCTTTGCCACGCTTCGTGTCTTCACCGCCGATATGCAGGAAGTGACGTTCCAGGGTGCCATCGATCCGCACACGCCGATCGCGCAAGGCTGGTTGCGTGCATCTCATCGTAAGCTCGACGCTGAACTATCAGCTGAATGGCGGCCCTATCACACACATGATGAACTGCAGCCGCTCAAGCCCGGCGCGCCTGTGTGTCTCGACGTTGAGCTTTGGCCGACATCCATCGTGGTGCCGGCGAGTGCGCGCCTCGTCCTGACCGTGCGCGGGCGGGACTATGATAGCGGGAAGTCCGGCGGAAAACAGTCGAACTTCAAGAATGAGCTGCGCGGCTGTGGCCCCTTTCTCCATGACGATCCGCGCGACCGGCCGGACGACGTTTTCGGCGGAACGACCACCATCCATTGCGGGGATAGCCATGAGGGCTGGCTGCTCCTGCCGATCATTCCTGAATAGGAGAAAGACCAATGAAACTCGGTTTTTTTACAATGCCAATCCATCCGCTGGGTCGCTCGGTTACCGAGACGCTGAAGGAGGATCGCGAACTGGCAATCCTGGCCGACAAGCTGGGTTTTGAAGAGGGCTTTTTCGGCGAGCACGTTACCGATGCGGCCGAGACGATCACTTCTTCGCTGATCTTCGTCGCATCGCTTATTCACGCAACGAACCGCATCAAGCTGGGCAGCGGAACGGTCAACCTGCCTTGCTATCATCCGGCCCACGTTGCCGCGCAGGTGGCGATGGTCGACCATATGGCGGAGGGTCGCTTCCTGTTCGGGATCAGCCCCGGCGGGCTGATGTCGGACGCCGAACTGTTCGGCAATCTCGACAAGAATCGCGGGGACATGTTCATCGAGGCCATCGACCAGATTCTGGCGATCTGGAGTGGCGAGCCGCCGTATAATATCGAGGGAGAGTTTTGGTCCACGTCGACCGAGCGCACGTTGATCGAGGATCTGGGGCAGGGCAAGATTCTATCGCCATATCAGAAACCGCATCCGCCGATCATCACGACGGTCGTGTCACCCCACTCCAATAGCATGACGCAGGCCGCGCGGCGCGGCTGGGAACCGATCTCAGGCAATTTCCTGCTGCCCAAATGGGTAAAATCCCACTGGCCCAAATATAAGGAAGGCTGCGCGGATATCGGCGCCACGCCCGACATGGCCGATTGGCGCGTCGCCAAGAGCATTTTTGTTGCGGACGACCTGGATACTGCCAAGCGTTACGCCACTGATACCAGCGGTCCCTATCACGGCTATTATCGGTCGGTAGCGACCAAGATGATCCGCAGCGGCCGCGCTGCATTGTTCAAGCAAGATCCGGATGCACCCGATGACACGGTTACCATAGAGGGGGTCGTCGACGACGTCGTTATCTGGGGAACGCCGGACAAGGTGATCGACGAACTCGCCGCTTTCCGGGAAGAGGTCGGAGAATTCGGCACGCTGCTCTATGCGGGGCACGACTGGGTGGACCGTGATCTCGCGATCCGTTCGATGGAACTGATGGCGGAGAAGGTCGCGCCGGCCTTTTAGGGTCGTACAGCCTGCTGCACCGCCTCATGCCAGCGGGCGTCGGCCGCTTGGGCCTCGCTTCGGAGCACGTCGTGGAATGCGGCGGCCGCGATCGACAGCGGAGCCCGAACGAGGCTGACCGTCGCCAGGTCGAGCGAAAGGCTAGGTTCCGCAAACGGATTGGCGGCCAGCAGATCGCTATAGGCCGGCCCGGCCATGATCAGCGCGGGCAAGATGGCGACCCAGTCTGAGGAGGCGATATAGTCGAGCGTGCCCATCATGGAATCGAGTTCGATCGTCCGTTCCACCTTGATCCTGTTGGCGGCGAGAAAGCCGAGGATGGAATCATGACGACAATTCTTCCGTCCCGGCAGCACCAGCCGGGGCGGCGGAAGCGAACCGAGCCGCAGTGTTTCCATCGGCTCATGTCCGCTGCGCGTGCCCGATACCAAGATTTCAGGCGTCGTCAGAAAATGCTGCATGGCGACGCCTGGCTCGTGCGTCTGCTTCGGAACCACGGCGAAATCGATCTCGCCGGCCAGAACCGCTTCGGTCAAAGCGTGGCTGTAGCCTTCGACCGCTTGAACCTCGACATTGGGATATTCTTCCGTGAACCGCATGAGTGCCGGCGCCAGAACATGTGAACTGATCGTCGGCATGACGCCGACGACGATCTCGCCGACTGGTCCGCCCTCGAAGCGCTGGAGGTCATTCTCCGCCGATGCCCGGATGCGTAGCAACTCCACGCAATGTTCATAGAAAACCTTCGCTGCTAGTGTGGGTATCACGCGGCCCGTTTCTCGCCGGAACAGTTTCACGCCGTGGCGATCCTCCAATTTCCGGATATGCTGGGAGACGCCCGACTGGGTCGCATTCTCGCGCTGCGCCGCAGCCGTGAAAGACCGTTCCTCATAGGCGGCGACGAAAAGACGGATGTCTCGCATACGGCCATCATAACTTCTAATGGACTAACCAGCATACAATTAATTTTTTTGAAGTCGAAAAGCGTGCTTTGTGTCGAGCGTGACCGACACCTGCATTGATCTGTCCGGATTGCAACTGTCCGCCTCTGTAATCGCTTCCGGCGATCGCCCGTGGCTTACTCTGTTGCATTCGCTGGCGACCGATTCACGCCTCTGGCAGCCGCAGGTCGAGCCGCTCGCCCGATCGTTCAATCTTCTACTGCTCGACATGCGCGGTCATGGAAAATCGGCCGTGCTCCCGCCGCCATATAGTTGGGAGGACTTGGTCGGAGATGTTCTCGAATGCTGGAACAATCTCGGTATCCGCCGATCCGCCGTACTCGGCCTTTCGATCGGTGGTATGGTTGCATTGGGCCTCGCTCTGGATCATCGGAATCGCGTGACTCGGATCGTCGCCGCAGATTGCAGGGCCGATGCGCCGGACTGGTTTCGCGACATGTTTGGCGAACGGCAGGAAATGGTGCGGGAAAGGGGCATGGCTGGCGTGCTGGAGCCGACGCTCGCGTCCTGGCTGACCGAGCCGACCCGAACGGAGCGCCCCGACATTGTCGAGGCGGCAACGGAAATGATCCTGAATACGTCCGTAGATGGCTATCTGGGAGCTACGGAAGCGCTCAAAAAACTCGCGTTTCTGCCTCGGCTGGCCGAAATCGAGACGCCAGCGCTATTAGTCGTCGGCGAAGAGGATGGGCCGCATCCGGCTGCGATGGCGGAGATGGCGGATGCAATCGGGGGAGCTCGATTGGAGACCATTGCCGGCGCTGCGCATTTGAGCAATCTGGAACGATCCGAAACCTTCACCGGCATCGTTGCAGGGTGGCTCGAGGAGGCAATTCCATGACCCGGATCCCGGACCGTGATCCGAGCGAGCTCAGCCCGGCCCAACGGCGCGTCCATGATGCGATTCAATCCGGTGAGCGCGGCGTGGTCGAGGGGCCCTTGCGCATCTGGCTCGAAAGCGCGGAGTTCGCTGATCGGGCCCAGTCGCTCGGCGCCTTCTGCCGTTACGGAACGGTCCTGCCACCGCGGCTATCGGAACTGGCGATCATTATCACCGGTGCCCATTGGAAGGCCGGGTTCGAATGGCATGTTCATGCACCGATAGCGATTGAAAGCGGCTTGCCGGCCGCTGACGTGGAGGCGATCAGGCAGGGAGATGCACCGTCGTTCGAGCACGAAGACGAGCGTATCGTCTACGACTTCACGACTGAGCTGCTCCGCGCGAGGCAGGTCTCGGACACCAATTTCGAGCGTGCGCGGGATTTGCTCGGCGATCAGGGAGTGGTCGAACTGGTCGGCTTGCTGGGCTATTACGGTCTGATCTCGATGACTATCAACGCGTTCCAGATACCATTGCCGGATGGCAACGCCGATCCGTTCGCCGAAGATTAAGACGGGCGGTCAAACCTTGATCGCTTAGCCGATCAGGCGGGTTCGGGCTTCACCGATTCCGGACGATCGAGCCCGACCCGGGCGAGCAGATCATCGACGCCCATTTCCTCGGTTATGAGTGTTGAGCCTACGACTTCAGCGACCATCCGATCACGCTGCGCCTCCAGTTCGGCCGAGAATTCACTGTCGGGAACGTAATCTTCAATTTCGCCGGGATGCAGGCCGCCACGTTCCGTCAGCAGCTTTTCCATTACCGCCAGGCGGTCCCGCATCACCCACAGCTCGGTCAGAAGCGCAAAGACTATCTTGCCGAGATCATCGGTGTTGGTGCCGTGCAATTTGGGTTCCATGTTCATCTGCCTGTTCCCTTCACGCGGCCTTCGCTTGGTCAACGGTTTCCGGCTTCGAACCCCGGATGACCCAAGGGAAACCGTTCGGCCCTGCCGCATAGGATTCCACATCGACAAAGCCGGCTTCGCGGAGGGCTTGATCCCAGTTTTCCAGACAGGACACGGTAAAGAACGGCTCGCTCCGGTTCTTTGTGTCCCAGTCGAGGATCACCGCGTGGAACAGCTCGACCTCGCGGAAAGGCGGCGGATCGGCGAGTACGAAATCCGCGCCCGGTTTCATGATCCGGAACATCTCATCGAACAAACGCCGGTTTTCCTTGGGCGGAAGCTCGTGGTGAAGCGCGTACGTCACCACTGCGTCGAAGCTCTCGTCAGGCTCCCCGGTATCGGTCAACTCGCGCTGCTTGAACTGGATTTTATACCCGCGCCGTTCGGACACGAGATGCGCCATGCGCAGCAGAAGCGGCGAAATATCCGAACCGACGACTTCTGCATCTGGGAATGCCTGGGCAATCGTGGTAATGGTCGTGCCGCCGCCACAGCCCGGCTCGTAGATCCGTTCATATTCGGTCTTTGGCAGGGCCTTCAAAATATCGAACCGGTTCTTGGTGAGGTCGTCGCCGACATTCACCGCCGCATATCCGCCATGGCGGAACACGAGCGGACCAAGCGCAAAGGCGAAGAGCGGTCCGTAAAGGTCGTAGCCGTCCCAGCCATCGGGTTCGAGGTGCCAGTTATTGTCGTAATATTTGGGCGTCTCGGCATTGTCGCTGAGTTCGACCGTTCCGCCCGCCGTTTCACCGGTATCTTCGAGATACTTCTCGAACTGGTCGCGGCGCTCCTCGATAGCGGGGAGGGCGCGAGCGAATATGTCGAGCGCCACGAAACCCTGGCAGAAGCGCTCCAACCGAAAGGCGGCAACGGAATAGGCAAGGTCTCGGGCCGCGGTGACATTGGCTTTCACGGTGGCGCGATCATTGTCGCTGCCGTGAACCGCGATGAGTTCCTGCGCTTCGGGAAGCGCATCGAAATCTGCTTTTGCCTGGTCGCGGAGCGCCGTCGACGAGAATTTCTGAATTGAACCCAGCATTTCGAGGCCAGACCGGCCGCGTTGGCTCAGTCCGAATAGCGGGCGCACGGAGGCCGGAGTGTCTGCAGTGAAGAATGCCATGATCAAAGCTCCGAAAATGGGTGGTTAATGCGCTTGCTTGTCTGAGGCATATCATATCGGAAAGACTACAAGAACGGCTGCAGATATCGAAGTTTCAATACGTATATAAGTTTTTCGAATTTCTTCGTGCGACCGATGCCTGTGGGGCTCTTAGTCGGGTACATACGCAATAAGATCGAGCAGCGCATTTGCGCCGGGCACCACCAGAGGACCGCCGACCTTCATTGTCGTCGATGCCGGTTTCACCCCGGGGAAGTGTTTGGCCCATTCTTCTATGGAATCAGCGAAATGATCGCCTTCATCATGAAAACAGGCTCTGCGCACGACGTTTTCCAGTCTGGTGCCGCCGGCTTCGCAAATTGCAGCCACATTTTGAAGCATGTATCGCATCTGCGCCTGGCCCGGCAGTCCATACCATGGGAATTCCGGATGGCGCAGCATTCCATCGGCCAGGACGCCGCGGGAATCGCACGCCATCTGCTGGCTCAGAAAGAGGAAATTGCCGACTTTGACGGCCTGGGGTTCGTGGCTCCACGGCTCAGGTGCGTCGGACGTCTCGATCGTCTCGATTTCGAGCTTTGAATCATTGGCGAGGAGCGTGAATGCGATTTCGATCCGGCTGCCGCGTGTTCCCAATCCCATATAGGGGATAACGCAACGGGCAGGCGGATTATCGGGAAACCATCGCTTCCAGACCCGGTCCATACCGGCATAGTCGCTTGGATCGCCGATATAGACGTCTGCCTTTACGGCCCGTTCCAGCGAAGAGCCCGCCGCTTCGGCAATGCGGGCCTGCTTGCTTAAAGTATATTCGGTCTGTGCTTCGATCGGCGAACCGTACCAGACATGGGGATTGACCCGCGCCTCTTTGGCCAGCGCGCTGGGCATCCCCATATTGCGCGCTTCGCCATAGTCGCCGACCCAATCGGTCGGTACTTCGCCTGCAAGGAACACCCAGTCTCCGCGCCGCAATGCAGGTGAGTAACCAGCAAGCGGCATCGGCACGCCCTCCGGCGCGGCAAAACCTTCCGGTTCGCTATCGTCGGCGATTGCGATGAGATCAACTTCGATACGTGCTTTGCGCACGGGTAGGGCGCGAATGCTGACTGCCGTAGACGCTGGTCGCGGCTCGAAAATGAAATCGTTGCGGGTCTCGAGATATGGCGAGATGATAAGACCAGGCCAGCAATCGCCATCGGCGAATTGTTCCAGCGAGGGGCGATCCCAGGGAAACCATTGCCATATGCGGACGATGTCTTTCGCGATATCGGCGCCGGCTGCATTCAGCGTGCGCTTCAGCGTCTCCATCACGAAGCGGGACTGCAGCGCCTGTTCGTCGGCCAGATTCGGATTGGCCGCCCGCGCTTCAGGGGCGATTCCGGTCTTGAAATCGCTGGCTAGCTGACCGGAAACGAAGACCCAGTTTCCGGCTTTGACCGCCGGGCTGTAGGGCATAAGCGGCTCCGGGATATCCGGCCAGATCGATTGGGGCGCCATGTCAGATATGGTGTCGGTCATGTTTTCCGTTCCAGTATATTTGTTCAGACCAGCCCGCCATCCGCGACGATGGTTCGGCCATTGATCCAGCGCGATGCGGGAGAGGCGAGGAAAGCGATGATCTCCGCAATGTCTCGGGGTTGGCCGATCCGACCCAGTGGTGTCGCTTCGGCGATACCGGCGCGGACCTCTTCCGGAACCCAGTCGAGCATGGCGGTGTCGGTTGCGCCGGGTGCGACAGCATTCACCGTTATTCCCTTGGCGCCCAGTTCGCGGGCAAAGCCGTGGGTCAGCGTGATCAATGCCGATTTGGCCGCAGAATAGACGGCGGTTCCAGGGATCGGGTCATAAGAGAGATTGGTGGAGATATTCACGATCTGACCGCCCGTCTCCGGAAAATAGGGAGCAGCTTCCTGTGAGATCATGATCATGCCGAGCACATTGGTCCGAAACTGTTCTTCAAACGCTTCTTCGGTAATGGATCCAAATGGCAAGTTCTGAAGACTGCCGGCTCCGTTGACGAGAATATCGATTCTGCCTGGTTCGCCAGCCGCTTGGGCCACCAGTTCGGCAGCATCTGAAACCACATCTCCGCCGACGGCATTCGCTTGTCCGCCGGACTGGCCGATTTCCTCTACAAGCGTGTTCGCATCCTTGCGGTTGCTATTGAAATGGACCGACACGAAAGCTCCGCGCGCGGCCAGGAGGCGCGCAGTCTCGCCGCCGATGCCTCCGGAGGCTCCGGTCACCAATGCACGAAGTCCGTCCAAACTCTGACCAGTCACGGGGTTCTCCAGATCGCCGAGGACGCAAAATATCGGCGCGTCGACCGATCGCGCGGGCTGGTTTGCTTTTTGTCGCTTGGCGATAATCGAAAGACGGGAGGTCTAGGTGCGGTGGGTTGTCCGCTTCCAACTCGTTTCGCCGCCAAAAAATGGCGACGAGGCGCGATACGGGTACCGGAGCCTATGCGGGGACACGCACCGGCCGGCGGCGAATTTCCGGCTCGATGGTCTTGCCGTCCACGACATTCGGACCGTCACCATCGACGGTGACCCGGTGCATGACCCGGCGCACATTGTCGACGTCGTAGGGCCGGCCACGGTGCAGGGTCTGCCGGTTGTCCCAAATCACGAGATCGTTCACGGCCCAGCGATGGCTGTAGACACGTTCGGGCTGCGGGGCATGATCCAAAAGCGTATCGATAAGGTCCGCGCTTTCGGTTTCGTCCAGCCCCTCGATTTTGGACACATGCGCCCCGATGAATAGGGCCTTCTTGCCGGTTTCAGGATGGGTGCGGACAAGCGGTTGCGATGCGGGCGGGCGAAGTTCGAGAAGATATTCGACATCGGCCTCGCTGTGTCCGCCGCGAACGCGCGAGTGTGCAAGACTGTGCACCGCGATCTTGCCTTCGATCTTTGCCTTCATCTCGCGGTCGAGCGTCTCATAGGCGCTGACGAGATCGCAAAACTCGGTCTCTCCGCCTTCCTCGGCGATTTCCGTCGCGTGCAGCATCGATGCGTGAGCGGGGTTGTCGCAGAACGAGAGATCCGAATGCCAAAGCTGATTTCCCAGCGCGAACATCGCCTTTTCGGAATTCGCCCCGGCGAGAGATCCATCAGCTTTCAGATTGGAAACATCGTCAATCGCCCGATCCTCTATGCGGCGCTTGGGTCCCTTCATGGGGGGAAGAACGTGGAGCGGGCCGAACAGCCGACCGAAAGCAAGCTGTTGATCGAGGTCGAGCGCTTGGCCCGGCAACACGATCACACCATATTCGAGAAACGCGTCGTATATCTCGTCGAGCACGGCCTGGCTCGGCATGTGGCGCAGATCGACTCCACGAATCTCAGCGGCGAAGCTGGGCGCGAGCTGACGAATCGAAATGGGCATGGTCGGTACTCTTGTTGGCGAGATTGGAAGTCTGGTCTACCGGAACGCAAAAGACAGCACCAAGAGCGAAAATTGTCGACAGGCGATCTTCAAGCTTTGAGTGTATCAGGCAAGCAGCGGGCCAACACTCTTATAATGGGTTTCGAAAGCACTGCTGATCTTGCCAACAATAGCGGCATATGGTCATTGCCAAGTTTCATTAGCGGGATTTCATCACAGCGTTGAGACTGCGACTGTTCGCAGAAAGCGACTTGATCTGCACTTGGGTGGTTATCTTACAACGACGGGGCCAGGCGAAAACCGCAGCCAAGCATGAGTGCCTCGAATATGGAAACGGCAGCATCCGCCCTTAGAGATTTTTATATGGTATTTGGCATGGTATTGTCCGCTAGTTCCAAATTTATTATCCATATTGTCAGTACTTTATAGGTAGGTTTCGAATCCCACCCTCTCCGCCAGATATATATAATAAAATCAATAACTTAATGGAGTTTTTTGCGGTTGATTGCCGGCCAAATTGCGAGCGATCCGCGCTAATCGGATGTCTGCCAGCTCCAGCATTATGCCCGCTTTGCGCCCAAAGCGGGCATTCAGCTATCTAGGTCCATAGCTTGGAAACGGACGCTCCTTCCAATCACAAGATAGGTATCACCATGTCCGCTTCGGGGACATTCCTGACGGTCCGTTTTCAGGCTGGCAGTGCGGGAAAGCAGACGTGCGTTCATAAGTCATCCGGTTTCCGCTTCCCATTTCATTCCAATCACATGATAACCGGCGTCGACGTGATGCACTTCACCCGTAACTCCGGAAGAAAGGTCAGACAGCAGATAAAGAGCCGCATTACCGACATCGTCGATCGTCACGTTACGGCGAAGCGGCGCATTCTGAGCATTCCATTTGAGGATCTCGCGGAAATCGCCGATGCCGCTTGCAGCGAGCGTCTTGATTGGACCGGCGCTGATCGCGTTAACGCAAATACCTTTTGGCCCGAGATCATCCGCCAGATAGCGCACGCTGCTTTCGAGCGCCGACTTCGCAACGCCCATGACATTGTAGTGGGGCATGACCTTTTCGGCGCCATAATAGGTAAGCGTGAGAATGGTCCCTCCCGCTTCCATCAGCAGGCTTGCCCGCTGTGTGACAGCAACCAGCGAGTAGACCGATATGTTCATGGTCATGAGAAAATTCTGGATGCTTGTATCGACATATCTGCCGCGCAATTCAGTTTTTTCGGAGAAGCTGATTGCGTGAACGATGAAGTCGAGCCTGCCCCAACGCGATTTCAGTTCTGAGAAAACGGCGTCGAGCACCTCTATGTCGGATACGTCGCATTCGAAGACCCAATGCTGGCCGAGCTGCTCGGCCAAGGGTTTGACGCGTTTGGCGAGGGCTGCGCCTTTATAGGAAAATGCCAGATCTGCGCCTTGCGCCGAGAGCTTCTTGGCGATTCCCCAGGCAAGCGACTTGTCATTAGCGAGCCCCAAAATGAGCCCGCGCTTGCCTCTCATGAGGTCGGTTATTTCATCTCTTTGCGCAGGAAATCATAAAATTCGCGGCGATGGCCTATTGCCTAGAAGCAGCTGGAATTTCGTTTCCGGGAAGGTTCCATATATTGAACCCCGTCATACATCCGGTGGACCTCGTGGTGCCGGGCGCGCATCCAAGGCAGCTGTTTCACCATATCCCAGATACTCAGCCATCCCGATTTTTCGCGCAGCCAGCCGAAGATCGGGCCGGGGCGGAAATTCGGCATATTATGTTCACCAAGCTGTGTAACATCGGCTGCGACATCATCGGATTCCAACAGGCGTGTGAGTATATCGACATGGTTCCAGTCGGATCGATAGATGACCAGACCATCGCTCCCAATTAGCCAGATCGAATTCGGAAACTCGCCCACCCGCGATGAGCAGAGCCGGCAACATCATCGACCAACACGGTTCGATTTTCGCTTAACATGGGCGCGATCAGGTTGGCGGTTTTCAGTTTGTGACGATCGTTCCGATGGGCCGGAAATTTGGGAGCCGGGTGCGCTTCGCGGGTATAGAGGATCAGGAAAACAATACTGTCATCTGACCGATATCGGTCAGCGAGACCATTCATCGGTTCGATATTGCCGCCGAACATCGGGCACGTCATGCTGCCCGTCTCGAGCACAATCCGCTTGCCTTCGAAATCGGACAACCGAACCGGACTACCGTCCAGAGTACGCGCCTCAAAATCGGTCGCACACTCTCCGACCTTTGGCGAGTGAAGCGCGAATGGGATTGGCCCATAAACCTTGTTGTCGAAACGCTCGTAATTATACGCGGTCATCGGCTTGCGTCTTCATGGATACAGGATGCGCGAGAGGAGGAAGGCCCGCCTCCTTGCGCAATTCCTGTTCTGCCTTGTGCGCAGCTTTCATCATATTGCGGACCTTGATAACCGCGCGGTCGGTTCGGGCGAGATAATCCTTGTCCCAGCGCGCGATGCGGCCCTGTGCCATTTGCATCGGCGCGTCGCCGCCGACGAAACAGGCCATGCCGGGCAGCGAATCTGACTGAAGGGCCCGCTTGAGCGTGGTCGCCATGAACTTGGCTTTCGTCTTGCCCACTTTTTTGTCGTTTATCGAGCCGATCAGCCATGCGGTGAACGAGCCGGCATTGTCGGGCACGAACCAGAAATAGATGCCATGCACGCCGCCATCCATGAATTCTTCCCCATGGTGCACGAGATTGGGCATGAACCAGCGAATATCGTCGATCGCCTTGGTCCCGCCATGGCCGCCGGTTTTCCGCAACCGCGCATAAACGCCGTTGCCGGGCAGTTCTTCGAAGGCTACGCCGCCGCCCATCTTCTGGTCACCAAAAAGATAGCAGGTGCGATGGAGGCACCCCACATGGGTCATGTCGACCGTGTTATCGAGCTGGTTGAGATAGCTGTACGGAACCTGCATGCGATTGCGCACCAAAACGCCATCGCTGAGCACCTCCCGGGCATGCGGCATGGAGTCGAGAAAAGGCTTCGGTTCCTTGATGCCCATATAGATCCAGATGATTCCCCCGACTTCCTCCGCCGGATAGGATTTGGCTTTCACTTTGCCGCACGCAGGGCTGTCCGGACCATCCGACAGGAAAGCAACGCACTCTCCATGCTTGTCGAACGTCATGCCGTGATAGCGACAGGTGATGGTGCCGACATCCCAGGCGTTGACCTGGCCAAGTGACAATAGTGGGCCGCGATGGGGGCAGCGATTTTCCAGCGCGCACGGGCTGTCATCCTTGTCGCGAAACAGCACGATATTGTCACCGAGCATCTCGACGGCTTTATGTTCGTTATGCTTCAGCTCGTGCGAGAACAGCGCCGGGTACCAATACTCGCGCAGGCCGAAGAACGGGATTTCTTCCTGATACTCCTCGACATAATCCCAAGGTACTTCGCCAACCGACGCGGGTTTTTCGGCGGAACCGAATTCCTTGAAATACCAGTCCGCCATCTGGCCGGCTTCGGACGTAAAGAGCTGCAGCTCCGGCGTGCCGATATCGTCTTTCGACTTGGCGAGAAAAGGCAATCGGCTCGCCGTTCTGTCCCACCAGCGCTTGGCGGCGACTTTTGAGCCGGCTTTCAACCTTTGCCAATAGGTGTTGGTCGGCGCGACGGCATCGAACATCGCCAGCTGTGTTTGATTGTCGATATTTGGCCTCGTCGCCATGATCTTCTCCCGATTATGTTCAGTGCATTATTGGCCGGCCCAAATCTTTCCGCCGGTTCGATCGTCCGGAATCGGTGAAATTCGTCCAAATCAACTTTGCGCGGCGCTGGCATCGGCGTTCTTCGAACCCACCGCATGGACGGAATAGGTCCGATCGCGCCGAAGGGCGCCGACCTTGTCCTCGTCGACCTCTGCCGCCAGCCCGACACCATCTTCCAGTTGGAGCTCGTAATCTTCGTAGCGCGCCGGTCGGACGGCTATGTCCTCGGCAACCAGGCACGGGCCGGATAGTTCTCCGCCATAGGGCAGACTGTCGAATGTAGCGGCCAATTGCATGCTCGCAGCGGTCCCGATCGAGCATTCCAGAAACGTACCCATGTAAAGCGACGTGCCGCTTGCCAGCGCAATGTCGGCCACTCGGCGCGCATTCAAAAGCCCCGCCGATTTCATCACCTTGATCGAAACCAGGTCGGCGGCGTGCATTTGCGCGATCCGGAGCATATCCTGCACCGTGCACTGGCTTTCATCGAGCATGATGGCCGCCTTGGAGCGCGCGGTGATACGGACGGCACCTTCGAGATTCCAGCGGGCCATAGGCTGTTCGATCATGACAATGCCGGCATCTTCCATCCGGGGCAGCGCCCATTTGCAGGTCGCTTCATCCCAGCTTTCATTGGGGTCCGCCCTGACGCTGGCTTTGCCTTCCAGGCCGCGGGCGACGGCGCACGCGCGGACAACGTCGACCTCGGGATCGAGAAATCCCATTTTCAGCTTGAAGATGTTGAACTGCCTGTCGGCGATCCGCTGTTCGGCCTCTTCGATCTCCGCTTCGGCCGTGCCGGTCGCGAGCGGCCATGAGCAGGGCATCGAATCGCGCTGCCGGCCACCAAGCAATTCGCAAACGGCGACGCCCGACGCCTTACCTTGGATATCGAGCAGCGCCATCTCGATGCCAGCCTTGGCAAATGCGTTTCCGAACAGTTTGCGATCGACGCGGCGGAATATGCCCCGAATCTCGAACACATCCTCCCCAATAATATGCGGCGTTATGTATGTATCGATCATCAGTTTGATCGATTCGACGCTTTCACCAGCCCACCATGGCCCCGATGGCGTACAACATTCACCGATGCCCTCGATGCCGCTGTCGGTCATCACCCGGATGAGCACGACGGCCGTCGATTGCGCGCCGACCGCGGCGAAGCGCTGGGTCCGGCGCAGCGGAAGATCCACGATAACCGTTTCTACGGAATGGATATGATGGTCACTCATTTCAGCTCCCGCTGCTTATCTGGCTGCTTCGATGGGGCGAGAGTAGGTGACGGTATCCGAGCACGTAAAATACCGAACTGCCCGTTTATATATACCGATTGAGTATCGCGTGGCGCTACGTCATACCATCGGCGCATGATCAAATGGAGGGTCTCAGAGAATGGAATTACGCCAGCTTCGGTATTTCGTCGCCGTCGCCGAAGAACAGAATTTCGGCCGGGCGGCGCGCAAGCTCAACATCTCCCAGCCGCCGATTACCCGCCAGATCAAAAAGCTGGAGGATGAGATGGGGGTCCGCCTGTTCAAGCGTACCAGCAAAGGCACCGAAACGACCGCCGCGGGTCAGATTTTCCTTGAAGATGCGCAGGCCATTCTGGCGCGTGTCAATCGCAGTGTGGAGCGCGGCCAGGCGGCCCAACGCGGAGAGCTGGGCGCTTTGGAGATCGGATATTTCGGATCCACCTCCTATTCCGTGGTGCCGCGAATTCTCAGCCTGTTCAAGGCAGACAATCCCGGGATCGAATTGTCTCTGAGGCGCATGTCGAAAAAGGAGCAGATCGAGGCGCTAAAGATCGGCCAACTGCACATCGGCTTCGGTCGATACTATCCCAGCGAACCCGAACTTGCGATCGAAGAAGTGATAGCGGAGGGGCTGGCGCTCTGCCTGCCACGCGATTTCGATGGCGCTATCGACGACACGAATTGGACAACCATATTCGACGAACTGCCTCTGGTGCTGTTTCCTTCGCTCGGTCGGCCGAACTTTGCCGACGAGACCATCTCCATTCTAAAGCGCGAAGGCGTCAATCCGTCGGTCGGCGCCGTTGCCGAGGATGTGCGAGCAGCACTGATGCTGCTCGCCATCGGCGCCGGTGCGATGGTCGTGCCCAATTCGGTCACGGACATGAACTGGTTCGGCGTGAGATTTGTGAAACTCAAGGCGCTGGCCGACGATTGCCCGGTCAATATCATCTATCGAAAATCGGACACGAGCCCGCAATTCAGGCGATTCATGCGATCGATCCAGAAGTTCAGGGCAGCGAGCAGCGAGCCGGTGCAATCATCGGCATATTGAAGCGTTGCTCGATATTGGAATACTGTTTCGGTATCGAACATACCGTTACAAGGTATTGGCGGGTATCGCTTGATATTGATTAGCCTCTCCGAAACCAACCTGAAAACCGGTTGGACAAAAAATCCAAGGGAGAGGTGATGTGCGGGTATTGAGCGGTGGATTGGGTAAGATGTTGCTGGGAACGACGATACTGGTCGCACCGGCGCAATCGCTCATGGCGCAAAATCAGCCGGACAGCGGCGCGCAGGCCTCGGCATCGAGTAGTGCGCCGATCATCGTGACCGCACAAAGGCGCGAACAATCGCTTTCCGAGGTGCCTATTTCGATCGCAACGCTCGATAGCGAGCTGCTCACGGAAACTGGCGTGTCCGACATTGCCGGCACGTCCAACCTCGTTCCCAATTTCAACATCTATGAAGGTTTCGACCGGTCGGAAGTCGCAATCAACATCCGCGGCCTCACCTCGGGAACAAGCAATCCGGGCATCGATCCCAGTGTCGGGTTCTTCGTCGATGGCGTCTATATTGCCCGCCCGGCGGCGCTGACTGGCAAGCTGACGGATATCGAGCGCATCGAAGTGCTGCGTGGTCCCCAGGGCACGCTGTACGGACGCAATACCTCCGCCGGCGCCGTCAACATCTATAGCCAGGATCCAAGCGACACTTTCGAGAGCAGTTTCCTGCTCGGCTATGGGAGTTACGACACGGTCGATATTCGCGGCCGTGTCTCCGGTCCGCTGACAGATGGCTTCGGGGCATCGCTATCGGGCTATTATGGGCGCGCCGACAGCTTTCTCGACGATGCCGTCACTGGCGCGCCGATCGGCAGCAGCGAAGATTATGGGTTCAGGGCGCGATTGCTCATCGAGCCGGGCCCGTCGCTGACGATCGCCCTGTCGGCTGATTATTCCGAGGGAACGACCGATGCATCGCGCGCCATCGGTGCCTTCCAGAAGGACCAGGGCGATCTCGCGACCATCTTCCAGACCGCGCAGCAAACGGGCAATCCGGCATTGGTGCAATTCATCCGGGCCGTGCGCAATGTCCCGCTCGACAGCTTTGACCGCGAAACGTTGCGCAGCGACGAAGGCGAAGCCGATGATCTGGAGCAATATGGAGTATCCGCGGAGATCAATTGGGACGTTGGGCCGGCAACGATCACGTCGATCACGGCCTATCGGGAATCGGAGGATTTCGCGTCGATCGACCCCGACTTTTCGCCCGCCGATCTGTTCCTGACATCGGTCCGCAACGAGGATCACCAGTTCTCGCAGGAAATCCGCCTGACTTCGAACGATCCGATCGGTGGCTTCGAATATCTGCTCGGCCTTTTCTATTTTGACTCAGGATTCACGGCCGACACGCAGACGCAGTTCGGCGTGCCGCTCTTCGGACAGTTCAACGCGATGATGCCGCCCAATCCCATCACCCAGCCGCAAAGCGCGAATTCGGTCGTCACGCAGGACACCGAAGCATTCGCCATATTCGGTCAGCTATCTTACGAGATAGTGGACGGCCTCACATTCACCTATGGGTTCCGGTACAATAACGAATCCAAATCGGGCCTGATCAATCAAAACCCGGACCGGGGAATCAATTCGACTAGCGGCATTCCATTCCCGCTCCAATTTCCTGTTTTTGCCGGACTCACCGCCGATATTGATGACGAAGACTTCATCAATATGGCCAGTCTGAATTATCAGATCAGCCCGAACAGCAACATCTATGCAACCTATGCCGAAGGCCTGAAATCCGGCGGCATCAATGCTAGCATCCTGCTGAACACGAACGGGCTGACCTTCGACAAGGAAACGTCGACCAATTACGAGATCGGTTATCGCAACGTGTTCGCGAACGGCATGCGGCTGAACCTGGCGGCATTCTATATGACGTTCAACGATCTGCAGGTGCAGACGTTCGATCCGTCCAATCCCGCAAACATCATCGTCGTCAATGCCGGCGAAGCGGAAATCTACGGTATCGAAGGCGATTTGTTCTGGCCAATCGCCGATGGTTTGGATTTCAACATCGCGGCCGCCTACAATGAATCGCAATATGTCGACACCGTATTCCCCGGCACGGCGCCGGTTCAGAATCCGGCCTTGCCGGGCATCGACCTGTTTCTGCCAACGCTGATCGACGTCGACGGCCGGACGCTCAGTCGGGCGCCGAAATTTACGCTTTCGAGCGGCCTCCAATACAGTTTCGCGTTAAGCGACCGGCTGGAGGCGTCGATACGCGGAGACTATGTTTATGCCAGTTCGCAATATCTGGATGCCATCCTTACGCCGGAATCGCGCATCGACGGATATGGCGTGTTCAATCTGCGAACAACGATCAGAACCAGCGACGACCGGTGGCAGTTTTCGATCTTCGCGAACAATCTGTTCGACGAGGAATACTACACGCAGATCATTGCCAGTCCGGCCGCTGCGGGCCTCGGTGTCGATCCGGGCGTTGCGACTTTCTTCGGTGTGCAGGGCGCACCGCAGACCTTTGGCGTAGAACTACGCAGGACGTTTTGAGACCCGGGCTAGGCGTTTTGCGCTTCATTTCTTGCGCGCGCTGGATCGTATATTTGGGAAAGATAGCAAACCGTGTCCGACACAGTGTCAGCCACTATAGTCGAAAAATGGCAGGCGGCGCGTGACATTCACGCCTTTACGCTCGCCGTCGAGCGGCCGGATGCGATTGGCGCCGCCGCGCCCGGGGCCCATATCGACGTCCATCTGCCGAGCGGCGCGGTACGGCAATATTCGCTGACCGGCCTCTCACGCGATGACCCTGGCCGGGTGACCATCGCCGTCCTGCGCGAGGAAGGCGGCCGGGGCGGGTCGATCGAAATGTGCGATACACTTTCGGTCGGAGATCGCGTGCCGATTTCCCCGGCGCGAAATACATTCGCGCTGGATCATGGCCGGCCGGATTACCGGCTGCTTGCCGGCGGCATTGGTTTGACACCGATCCTGCATATGGCCTTTGCGTTGCATGACGCGGGCCGGTCCTTCCAACTCGATATCTGCACCCGCAGTCCGGCTGATGTGGCGTTCAAGACAGTGATCGATGCGACGCTATTCGCCGATCGGATCCGGTATCACCATAGCGCCGAAGCGGGCAATCAGCGGCTCGACCTGCCTGCCTATCTGGCGGCGATCCCGCCCGACACGCAGCTTTATGCCTGCGGACCGGCGCGGATGATGGATGAGATCGATCGATGCACACGAGACTGGGGAGCCGAACGGCTGCGGACCGAACGGTTCAGCAACGAAGTGGCCGATCTCTCCGATGAAGATTCAGGCGTTTTTACAATCGAGTTGGCGCGTTCGGGCCGATCTTTCGAGATACCGGAGGACAAATCGATCCTCGACGTGCTCAACGCGGAAGGCATATCGAAGGACAGTTCCTGTCTCGAGGGCGTATGCGGGACATGCATTACGGAAGTGGTGTCAGGCGACATTATCCATCGTGACGCCTGTCTCTACGACGAGGAAAAAGAGGCGAACAGCGCAATCGCCTGCTGCGTTTCCCGCGGCAGACCCGGCACGACGGTCGTGCTGGATCTCTAACAGCGGCACCGGGCGTTTAGGCGCGATTTATCGGTTCAATTCACGTGCGCGATAGGTTGTCGGACTTAATCCGACCAGACGCTTGAATGCTTTGCTAAAGGCGGAATCCGTCTCATAACCGACCTTATAGGCGATCTCGGCGATCGATATTTCGCTCTCGCGGAGCATCTGCGATGCCAGTGCAATACGATACTCGGCGAGATATTGCAGCGGTGATTTACCGGTCGCCTCTCTGAACCTTTGTGCGAAGGTCGAGCGGCCGAGTACAGCGGAATCGGCCAATCCGGCCAGTGTCCAGTTGGTTTTCGGCGAGCCGTGGATCGCGTTCAGCGCACGCCGGATATTCGCGTCGTTCGCCGCCCCCGTAAGATCGCTGCCCCGGTTTTTCAGATCCCGCAACATATGCTCGAGCAGGATCGTCGCCACGATCTCGGCCAGCTTTTGGAGAATGCGCCCTCGGTTTTCGACCGGACCAAGCGCATTGTGCCGGATAAGCTCGAAATACAGATCGAGACGATTTTCGGCTCGCAACTGTTCGCGGTCGAAGGACAGGACCGACGGAACGATATCGGGCAGCGGATTGGCGCTGGTCGGCACGCGACAGCAAAAAATCTGGCCCCCTCCCTGCCTGCGGCCGGTTCTTTCCTCTTGGGAGAAGGGCGGTTGGAGCGATTGATGACGGCGAATGGCGGCGTCGCCCCGCCATAGGCTGTGAGCCGTGCCACGCGGCAATGCGATCATGCCTCCCGGGGCAATTTCATATCGATCGCCCTCGGCTTCCACGGTGACTGTACAGTTTTCGGCCATGCAAATCGCCGAGAAATCCTGTTGCGGCACGTCATAGCGGACGCCGCTTTTGATATACGCAAGACCTGCTGCAATTTCGGGCACACGGATTTTCGGAACGGCCATTATATTGCGCTTGTCGATCCTTTCTGGGCGATACCGCTACCGTATACTGGGCTGGGCCAAAAGGTATTAGACGGTATCGGGTAGCCGCGATATTTTCCGAACCATAGATCAAGCTTGGATGCGGAAGGAAGTGGAAGTGGCCAATAATCGTTTGGATCAGATCGTCAGCACAATCGTGGACAAGGTCCGTCAGGGCGTCATCGAGGAAGGCGTGACTTTCGAAGAATATCGCGCCGCGATCGGCTATATCATGAAGATATCCGAGGCCGGTGAATTGCCTCTGTTCATCGATGTTTTCCTCAACACGACCGTGGTCAGCGTTATTAACCAGAACAGCCATCCCAATGCGTCCCCGTCCGATATGGAGGGCCCCTATTTTCTCGATGACGCGCCTTTCGTCAAAAATGGGAAAATCAAGACGATGGACGAGTATAAGGACGATGAGCCGATGGTTGTGCGCGGCACCGTCAAGGATGTGGACGGCAATCCGCTGCCGGGTGTCGTTATCGACATGTGGAGCTCGACGCCGGACGGCAAATATGGCGGCATTCACGACAATATCCCGGTCGACTATTATCGCGGCAAGGTGAAGACCGACGAGAATGGCCAGTTCGAAGCGGAAAGCACCGTCCCGGTTCCATATCGAATTCCCGATAGCGGCCCGGTCGGCGCGATGCTGGAAATGATGGGGCGGCACAGCTGGCGCCCGGCCCATGTCCATTTGAAAGTGCGCCATCCCGGATATCGCGAACTGATCACCCAGCTCTATTTCGAGGAAGACGAATATGTGCACAGCGATTGCTGCGAAGGCATCGTGCCGGCCGAGTTCGTCTATCCGCGCATCGTCGAAGACGGCAAGCGCGTTCTCGAAGCGGATTTGGTGATAGAACCGGTCGCCCAGCAACAGGCTGCCTGACCGGCGTTCAAGTCAGTTGGACGCGGATTGGCCTCCGTTTTTTGAATGTCGCATCTCCGTCGCGCTGACCGGCAAACCGGCGGCGAATGGCCGCGCCCGGTTTGCGACGGAGGCCGGGTAATGGAGAAATGATATGTGCCATGGAAAAGCCGTTCGAGCCTTTCCCGATCCGATGGACGCCGAGAGTTTTGATGATGGCGTATCCGGCTATCGGTTCGGCGGGGATACCGAGCGGAGGATCGCCATCCTTCCCGATATCTATGGGTGCAACGACTTTTATCGCGGGCTCTCCACACATCTCGCCGAGCGCGGCGCCCAGGTTTTCTTGGTCGACACCTTTGCCGGGCTGGGCGATTTGCCAGAAGTTACGCGCGAGGCGGCTTTTGCGCGGCGCGGTCAAGTCGAGGACAAGGCCTTTCTCGATCGGTTCGAAGATTTTGTTCGTCGCAACCGCATCGGCGGCGTGATCGGATTCTGCCTCGGCGGACTCTATGTGTTCGAGCTGGCGCGGCGCGGCGTCGATGCCGACCTTCTCGGCCTGTACGGTTTCCCCCAGGGCCTGCCCAATCAGGATCCGCTGCCCGTTCCGTTCGAGTATCTGCCGCAGGTTACGACCCCCTTCGCGATGCTACTCGGCGCGGAGGACGAGTCGGTGGGAGCCGATAATATTGCCAAGCTGGGGACACTCGCGCCCGACATTCCGGCCATGGCTCTGAAAGTCTATGACGGCGTAGGGCATAATTTCCTGCCCTTTCTGGATAGCGACGACGCGGACAAGAAAGCGATCGCCAAGGACGCGCTTGCCCGCATCGAGGCAGTCGCGGCGTGAGCCGGAGCTTTGTCTACACCGCTCGGCCGGCGCGCGTGGTTTTCGGGCGCGGGACGATCGACCGGCTGGTCGAGGAAGCCGATATGCTCGGTATCGAGCGCGCCTTGGTCCTTACAACGGACTTCCAGGCCCCCGAGGGCGGCCGTCTCGTGGAGCGACTGGGCAGGCGCGCTGCCGGCCTGTTCACCGGCGCTGTGATGCACACGCCCGTCGCCGTCACCGAAACCGCGATGAAGATATTCGAGGAGCGCGACGCTGACGGTATCGTCTCGTTTGGCGGCGGCTCGACGACGGGATTGGGCAAGGCGATCGCGCTGCGCAACGATGCACCACAGCTCGTTATCCCGACCAGCTATGCAGGCTCCGAAATGACGGCAATTGTGGGGCAGACCGAAGACGGGAAGAAAACGACACTGACCTCGCCAAAGGTATTGCCCGAAACGGTGATCTACGATGTCGATTTCACCCTGTCCCTGCTGCCCCTGATGACAGTTACCAGCGGCATGAACGCAATCGCCCATGCCGTGGAAGCGCTGTATGCGGAAAATGCCAATCCGGTGCTCAGCTTGATGGCCGAAGAGGGTATTCGCGCCATGGTTTCGGCACTTCCGCGGCTTGCGGAGGGTTCGGGCGAAACGGATATCGAGGCCCGGTCCGATGCGCTCTACGGCGCGTGGCTGTGCGGGACCTGCCTCGGACTTGGCGGTGTCGCGCTGCACCACAAGCTATGCCATGTGCTGGGCGGTTCGTTCGATCTGCCGCATGCCGAAACCCACACGATCATATTGCCGCATGCGCTGACTTATAATGCACCGGCGATCCCCGATGCGATGCAAAGACTGCGCCGTGCGATGGATTGCGAACGGCCCGCCGCGCGCCTGTTCGATATCGCCAAGCAAGGTGGCGCACCGGTTGCACTGAAAGACCTGGGAATGCCTGAAACAGGCATCGAACGCGTAGCCGACATCACGCTCGACAATCCCTATTACAATCCGCGACCGCTCGACCGGCAGGCAATCGTGGCACTCCTACGCAATGCCTGGGAGGGAGGCAGACCGGAATGCTGAACGGCAATGCGGTCTATCTCTGCCAGAATATCCGAACGCCGATCGGGCGCTATGGCGGCGCGCTCGCCACTGTTCGGCCCGACGATCTTGCCGCTCACGTCATCCGGGCCGTCATGGCACAAGCGCCCTCGCTCGATCCCAATGCGATCGACGAGGTGATCCTGGGGTGCGCCAATCAGGCCGGCGAAGACAATCGCAATATCGCCCGCATGGCCGCCTTACTTGCCGACCTCCCGGAAAGCGTGCCGGGCGTGACCGTCAACCGGCTCTGCGCATCGGGGCTCAATGCGGTTGGCATGGCCGCGCATTCCATCGCGGCTGGCGATGCGGACGTTATCATCGCGGGCGGCGTGGAATCGATGAGCCGCGCGCCTTTTGTGATGAACAAGGCGGACAAGGCCTGGTCGCGGAACGCCCAGCTATACGACACGACGATCGGCTGGCGGTTCGTTAACCCGCTCATGGCGGCAAGATTTGGCGTCGATTCTATGCCTGAAACCGCGGAAAATGTGGCGGCTGAATACGATATATCGCGCACGGATCAGGATAGTTTCTCCCTGCGGTCGCAGCAGCGCGCCGACCGGGCACAACAAGGCGGGATATTCGCCGAAGAAATTGCCCCGGTCGATGTGGCAGGTCCAAAGGGCACCGCGCGCACGGTCCGGCATGATGAGCACCTTCGGCCGGACACCTCATTGGCCGGGCTTGCAAAACTCAAAGCGCCGTTCCGCGATGGCGGCACCATAACCGCCGGCAACGCATCGGGCGTCAATGACGGTGCGGCGGCCATGATCATCGCGTCGGAAACCGCTACCGAGCGCTTCGGACTGGTTCCGATGGCCCGGATCGCGGGGCTGGCAAGTGCCGGCGTGGCGCCAGGCGTCATGGGCATCGGGCCCGTGCCTGCTGTCCGGAAACTGATGGCGCGGCTCTCGCTGAAGATCGGCGATTTCGACGTGATCGAACTCAACGAAGCCTTTGCGGCCCAGGCACTCGCCGTACTCCGGTCACTTGGCGTTGCAGACGACGCTAAACATGTGAACCCGAATGGCGGAGCCATCGCGCTCGGCCATCCCCTCGGGATGAGCGGCGCGCGGCTCGCAATGACCGCGGCCCGCGAATTAGCACAGCGGGGCGGGCGAAAGGCTATGGCTACGATGTGTGTGGGCGTCGGTCAGGGCGTGGCCTTGACCTTGGAAGCACCATGACCGGTCGCTATCGGCCAACAGGTTTTGTCCAAGCGCTGACGATGCGGGTTACAGTAGCGCGCGCGATCAAGGTCGGCTTGATCGTCGGCACGCTGCTCGTTCTACTCAACCATGGCGATGGCATGGCGATCGGCGAATGGCCGCCATGGTGGAAGGTCGTCCTCACCTATCTCGTACCCTATTCGGTCTCCTCCTACTCTACGGCCGCCTTTCTGATGGATCTGTCGCGCCGGAAATTTCGCGGTCCGATGGCGGAGCGCCCGTTATGAACAGCAAAATCTGTTCCAGTCCCGCAGCATCCCTCGACGGAATCTGCACCGACGATATGCTTGTTGCCTGTGGCGGTTTTGGTCTTTGCGGGATGCCGGAAAGCCTGATCGACGCATTGGCGGCAACCGGGGTTTCGGGTCTCACCGTTGTGTCAAACAACGCCGGTGTTGACGGGATCGGCTTGGCGAAACTTATCGAAGACCGACGGATCGCAAAGATGATCTCCTCCTATGTCGGCAACAACAAGACCTTCGAAACCGCCTATCTTAATGGCGATATCGAGCTGGAGTTCAGCCCTCAGGGAACCATGTCCGAGCGGCTTCGGGCCGGCGGGGCGGGCATTCCGGCTTTTTATACGCGCACCGGCGTCGGCACGTTGATCGCCGAGGGAAAGCCCCATGCCGATTTCGACGGCGAAACCTATGTGCAAGAACGCGGCATTCGCGCCGACCTGGCCCTGGTCCGTGCCGAAATGGCCGATGAAGAGGGCAATCTCGTCTATCGCAAGACCGCGCGGAACTTCAATCCGATGATGGCGACGTCCGGCCGGATCACGGTGGCGGAAGTGGAGACGATCGTTCCCGTTGGAACGATCGATCCCGATCATGTCCATACGCCCGGCATCTTCGTCCAGCGCATCGTTCGATCGATCGCCCCCAAACGTATCGAGTTCGTAACCAATCGGCCGGCGGAGGTCGCATAGTGGCATGGATGCGGGACGATATGGCGCGCCGCGCCGCCGCCGAGCTTCGCGAGGGCTATTATGTCAATCTTGGGATCGGCATTCCGACGCTCGTCGCCAATCACATTCCCGATGGCATGAAGGTGATCCTGCAATCGGAGAACGGCATGCTGGCGATGGGTCCGTTCCCGCTGCCGGGCGACGAGGATCCGGACCTCATCAATGCCGGTAAGCAGACGATTACCGAACGTCCCGAAAGCGCCTATTTCTCGTCCGCCGACGGTTTCGGCATGATCCGTGGCGGCCATATCGACATCGCAATCCTAGGCGCGATGGAGGTCGCGCGGAATGGCGATCTCGCCAACTGGATGATCCCGGGCAAGATGGTGAAGGGCATGGGCGGCGCGATGGATCTGGTTTCCGGCGTGCGGCGTGTCGTCATCATCACTGATCATGTCAGTAAATCGGGCGCGCCGAAACTGCTCGAACGATGCTCCCTGCCGCTGACGGGCAAGGCGTGTGTGAACCGCATCATCACCGATCTCGGCGTGTTCGACGTGACGGATCGGGGTTTCGTCCTCGTCGAAACGGCGCCGCAGGTTTCGCGTGAGGAAATTGCCGCCAAAACCGGCGCGCCACTTTGCGAGCCGATGGAGAATATATCATGATGCACAGCACGTTACTGCCCGGCACGACCGCGCCCGATCTCACGGTCGCACTCGCCTCGGACGGAAGCTGGACCCTGTCCGAACAAGTGGCAGACAGTTTCATTCTCATCGATTTTTATCGCGGAATGCATTGCCCGCGCTGCCAGCTTCATATTTTGGATCTCAGAAACAAGCTGCCGCGCTTTGCGGAACGCGGCACGCGCTGCATTGCGATTTCAATGGATGACGAAAGCAAGGCCAGGACCACCGCCGAACGCTGGGGCGTCGGCGATCTCGATCTTGGTTTCGGTCTGACCGAGGCGCAGGCCAGAGCCTGGGGGCTGTATCTGACCGATTCCATAAATGAGCGCGAACCCATGCGGTTTAGCGAACCGGCCGTCATCATGGTGCGGCCCGGGACAGGCGAAATCTATTCGGCCGTCTACGGCACCAACCCGTTCAATCGGGTGCATTGTGCGGACATGCTGGAAGGGATCGACGCGCTCCTTGCCCGCGATTATCCGCCGCGCGGAGTCGTGGCCTGATGACAGCCGTCACGCGCGAACGGATGCGCGCCCTCGCACTCGATGAATATTTCGCCGTGATTGCCCCGGACCGTATTGACGATGTGATGTCGCTATTCTGCGCCGATGCGACATTCACGCTCTATCCGAGCGGCCGGACATTCACCGGGCATCACCAGATCCGCTCGATGTACGAAATGGTCTTCAGCAACAATCCCGGGCTAACCAGACGGGTGCTCGACTATTGCTGCGACGAGCAGGCCGGCATGATGACGGCATCGTTCGAAGCATGGAGTCAAGCGGCAGGCGGCTCGGATCATGTCATGTACAACGTCAATATCTGGGCATTCCGGGGCGAAAAATTCTCGTCGGTGAAGGTGTTTACGAGCAACCCCGAACTTTAAGGTCGGACTTTGGCCGATCGGGCGATGCCATAAGCCGTGCAATCGATACCCAAGCCGTATGGATATTGTGCTGGCTTGTGCGTTTGTCGTCCCTCTAGCTTGATTTTCGATCGATCGCATACGGGCCGGCAGGGAGACAGTATGAGCGAGACCACGACCAAACGGCCGCCCTGGCCGCGGCGGATTGTGCTCGCGGTATTTGTCGTGTTTCTGGTTGCGGCTGGAGTGATCGGGGTGCTGGTATGGACCGCCGACGACCGGCTGGACGGGGTGTTCATCGATTTCGCCCAGGCACGGCTTGAACCGCAACATCGGACGCTTTTTTCCGATGATGATACGTTACGGGTTTTCGTTTGCGGCTCGTCCTCGCCCTTTGCCACGCCCGACCGCGCAAAAACCTGTATCGGGGTGATTGCAAATGGCGAGATTCTGTTGTTCGACACAGGTGCCGGCTCATGGCGGAATATTGAGAATTGGCAGCTTCAGACGGATCGCGTGGCGCATGTCTTTTTCACGCACTTCCATTCCGATCACATCGCCGATCTTGACGAGGTGAATGTACAATCCTGGATATGGGGCCGGCGAACGGCCATCCGCGTTCATGGCCCGTCCGGTGTCGAGCGGGTCGTGGCAGGCTATAACGAGGCGCTCGCGCTCGATTATGGCTATCGCAACGACTATGGCGAGGAACGATATTTCCCCCACGCCGCGGCGACGATGATTGCGAATCCGATCGAATCGATTCCTGGGCGCGCCGTTCCCGTATACGAAAATGGCAACTTGCGGATACTCGCATTCCCGGTTGATCATGCTCCGGTCGAACCCGCATTCGGTTATGTCATCGAATATGGCGACCGAAGGGTTGTGATATCGGGCGATACCCGGCGCGCCGACCTGACCGAACGCCTGGCGCGCGACGCGGACATACTGTTTCACGAAGCTCAATCGCGGCGGCTTTCGCACATCATGGCAACCGCCGCCGAACGCTCAAACGATGCGCGGATGCAGTTCGTCATGACCAAGGCTGGCGACTACCATACAGCAGCTGAAGATTTCGCAGAGCTGGCGCGCGAGACCAACGCGACGCGCGTGATCATGTATCACCTCGCGCCGCCGCCCGACGCCTTGCCGCTCCAGCGCGTGTTTCTCAGAAACATGCCGGACAATGTCAGTCTGGCCTTTGACGGCCAGTTGTTCGAGCTGCCGTTGCAGGGCCGCGAAATCCGCGAAGGGCGGATCGAAGCGCCGTGACAAGATGACCAGAATATCGCCACCACGAGTCGGCCGACCACCAAGTCGGGAAAAATATGAGGCGATACTCGACACCGCAAAACGGCTCTTGATCACCAAGGGGTTCTCGGACACGTCGATCGAGGGCATCGCTGAAAGCGCGGAGGTCTCGAAAGTCACCGTCTACAAGTGGTTCGGCAACAAGAACGCGGTCTATGAGGCCGTCGTCCGCCGCGAAGCCGACGCCATGCTCGATCAGATCCGGACTTACCGAGAGACTGCAGAGGAGCACGATCTGGCAGAAGCGCTGGAACATTTTGGCATGACATTGCTCGGCTACCTAACGCGGGAAGATTCGATCAAATTCGACAATATGATTGCCACGGAATGCGTGCGATCGCCGGAGCTCACCAGACATTTCTTCCTGGCTGGCCCGAAACCAATGCATGATGAACTCAAAGCGATATTATCGAGCAACGCTGCCCGGACTCAATTGGCGATTGCCGATATCGACCAGGCTGCCGGAGACCTGATCGGTCTCTGGAGAGGATTCGATGAGATCGAAGAACGGTTCGGCTGGAAGTCTCCGCCCAATTCGGCTCAAGTCGAAGCTCGGGTAAGCAGGGGTGTTAAAATCTTCCTGAAAATCTATCAGTCCGGCGTTGGTTAGGTCGAAAATGCCGTGCAGCCAAACATCCGATTTGGACTGAAAATCATTATACTGCAGCCACTCTGGGAATGAAAGGCGATGGGTAACAGTTGCCTTCAGTTATCGGCTAATTCTCGCCAAACGATGAGCCTGAACGAAAGGCCGCTTTTGGGGAAGCTACTGAATCGCTTTGAACGTCGCAGATTTGTCGGAAGCGGTCTCATCGTGAAGAAAAAGTTTGGCATGGTATCAAACATGGCATTCGATGAATTTCGACCGGAATAATCGTTTTATTTCAACAGCCTGTTTGTCTATTTCGAATCCCACCCTCGCCGCCAAAATTATCAAATAAGATCAATATCTTAAAGGAGTTTTTTTGCGGTTGATTGCCGGCCAAATTGCGAGCGATCCGCGCTAATCGGATGTCTGCCAGCTCCAGCATTATGTCCGCTTTGCGCCTAAAGCGGACATTCACGTTTTTCAGGCTCAACGTTCGCAGTTGGGTGGGGAGCGGACGGTCTGGTATCGCGAGCCGATCCTAAAAAGCTGATAACCGCTCCACGATGGGTTCGCTTTCGAGAAGGTTTTTGAGTCAGCACGTTGGCGTTATGTGCGATCGGTGAAGTTCGTAGGAGCATCAAAGTGCGGAAATGGCCGTGGTCGTCCTTCACTGGCTGCTCAGCGGCGAGTATCCAATGGGATCAGCACCAAGCGCTACAATTGTTTTCCACTCGCGGATCAACTAATGGAGTCTAATGCTCGAAGGTATCAAAAGCCGGGTCGATCAAATCTTTCGTGATCGAGCGGAAGACGGTGACTTCTTTGAGCTTTCGGAAGACGTGTTCTGCTTTCGCGAGCGCCAAACATCAGAACTGCGCAACACAATGTATGAGCCTGCGCTTTGTCTTATTGTTCAAGGCGCCAAACAGACTATCATTGACGGAGGAAAACTCGCCCTATCTGCAGGCGACACGGTGCTCATAAGCCATCATGTTCCCGTCCAGGCTCAGATCACCGAAGCGAGCGAGTCCTGCCCTTACACGGCCCTCATCGTGAGGCTAAATATGTCGATCATTCGCAGCCTGGTTGCGGAGATCGAGGAAATTACTGGTGGACTTGAGGATGTGCAGTCCGTCTCTTCGGAAAAGGCTGAATTAGCGCTTCTTGAAGCGATTGATCGATTGCTTGGTGTTTTAGAAAATTCGCTGGAGTCCCAGTTGCTGGGTCAAGCCGCATTAAAAGAAGTTCACCTTCGAGTGCTTCAGGCGTCGCATGGCGGAATGCTTCGAGCTTTGGGTTCGCCGAAAAGTCCGGCTAACAGAATTGCGCGGGCTATCGCCTTCATCAGAGACAATTACAAAAAGCCATGCCAGGTCAGAGACGTCGCCGCCGAAGCCGGCATGAGTGAAACGGCGTTCCACCAGCGATTCCGTGAAGTCACCGGTACGACGCCGAACAGATATCTGAAGCTCTTACGGCTTCAAGAGGCTCACAGCTTGCTCTCTATCGAGCGCGCATCAGTCACGCACGCAGCTCTTGAGGTTGGATACAAGAGCGTCAATCATTTCAGCCGTGACTATGCGAAGAATTTTGGAATGCCGCCGAAAGAGGCAAGAGCTGCTGCGAGCTAGTGCCCTTCCGGCGGCCTGCCAAGCTACGCGATCGTCCGAGAAAGCGACCCGTAGCTGACATCGAAGACCTCACCAGCAACTTTCGAAGTGCTGTCACCGGCAAAGAACAGAACGGCCTTGGCAACATCGATGGGCTCGAGATGCGCGACATTCAGCGTGCTTCCAGCCACGGCACCTTCCACCATCGCATCAAAACTCGGATTGGCTGCATCGGGCATCATCTTGCCAAGGATCACGGAATTGTTTGCAAGGGGGGTGTCGACAAGGCCCGGGGCGACCACATTGCAGAGGATGTTGGATTTGCCATACGTTACGGCAGCGGACTTCGCGAAGCCGATCATCGCCCATTTGGTCGAAGCGTAAACAGGAAAGAGTTCATTACCCATTCGACCGAGCGCGGATGAAATGAAGATCATGCGGCCCGAGTTTTGAGGCACCATGATGCGAGCGGCAGCCTGAGTGGTCTTGATCGCACCAGCGACGTTGATCTCGTAGACCGTGCTTACCTCGTCAGCGGAGAAATCGCGGATCGCTCCGGCCTGAGAGACACCAGCATTGACGACCACGATATCCAAACTCCCGAAGTTATCGACGGCCTGCTGCATCGCGCTGTCCAAAGCTGCCCGATCGCGAACGTCTCCTTTGATGCCGAGGCATCGAGCGCCAAGCGCTTCCACGCTCGTCTTGGCAGACTGCAGGTCCGCTTCGGACGACAGCGGGTATTGAACATGGGGCACATTGGGTGTTGCGATATCGAAGAGGACGATATCCGCTCCGGCCTTGGCCAGCTCCTCGGCTGATGCAAGGCCAATGCCGCGAGCGCCACCTGTGATAAAGGCCACTTTCCCCGACAGTTCGCGCCGGTCGCCAGCGCTGTCCGATGATTGAGCGGAAGCGCTGGTAGCACCAAGAACTGCAGGACCAGCTGCTGCGGCCGCGCCCACTGCGGCGGCAGCTAGAAGGCTCCGGCGGTCCGGATTCTCTGGACCGCCGTCTTGGGCTGTGCTTGCGAGATTTTGGTTCGAATTCGTCATGTTTACTCCTCGGAAAAATCAAACAGCTTGCGTTTGCGAGGCGCTAAGTAGCGCGGCTCAGAAATAGGCGCTTGCCTACAAATTCGAGATTCGTGCCAAATCCTCGCCATGTGTGCCTTCGCCCTCACGTCATCTTGGAGGGATTTGAGCGCGCAAATTCGCAGGAGATTTGGCTACTACTTCGTAGAATATGCGACTACGGTCACGTTAACCGCATCGCGTCGTATGGGTATGATGCTCTGATATGCTTGCGACTCGTGCCAGGCATTCAGCGATTGCATGTCCGGGAACTGGACAACAACGCACTCGTCGTAGTCGATCTCGCCAGCGAGCACGCTCTCCATCTTGCCCCAAAGCAGGCGCTCCCCGCCGTGCGGGATGAGACTAGCTTCGGCCTTTGCGACATAATCGTCGAACTTGTCTTTGTCCTTCACGGACCATGTGGAAATGAAAAAGCCGTCACTTGGGCCTCCTCTTTGAAAGATAGGTGCTGAATTGAGTTACAGACGAGCGCGAAGGCGATTTACGAGAAGGTCATCCTTCAGGATCACGTCTTTCATCGACAGCAATTCTTCGACATCCCAGTTGGCACTCAGATATCGACCGGCAGCCCAGTCAGCCTGACCAGAAGAAAGCCAGACCGCGAAAGCCGCTGCGAGTTCGGGTGGGTCAGTCAGATATTCATGCATGTAATCAGGCATACTCTTGCCGATTTCAGTGGCTACGCCGCCCGGGTGCATAGCGAAGCACTTAACACCCTCCGCACCGTGGTCACTTTGAACGAACTCACAGAGCCGATTGATTGCATGTTTTGAGGTCTGATAATCTGATGCGCCGTCCACCAGCAACTGCGCGCCAACCGACGATACCAGGAGAAGGTGTCCGCCTCGCGACCCTTCACCACTGGACCTAGCGGCTGATTCTATCAGGTAAGGCAGGCAGTGGCGAGCGACGTGATAAGCGCCCCTGACATTCACTTCGAATGTGGTCCACCAGCTTTCGGGATCAGAAATCGCGAGCTTCTTCCATGGACCCAAAGCACCAGCATTGGCATCAGCGACGTCAATGCCTCCGAACTTCTCGACGCACTCGTTGACCGCATCGGAAACCTGCATCGGATCGGTCACGTCAATGCTCAAATACGCGAACTCAGTGTTCGGGTTGGCTTCCTCAACCGCCTCGCGCGTTTCATTCAGACCTTGATCGGATCGAGCCGTCGCATAGATCGCCTTCGCACCGGCAGCTGCAAAAGCAGCAGCAGTCGCGCGTCCGATCCCACGCGACGCACCCGTAATGAAGAGTACTTTGCCCGCCGCTGCCGCCTTGAGCGCGCCCTGCGGATCGATCGCTTCGTACACTGCGTGTTGCGAGGTCAGGTCCAGTTCCTGTCTTGCGATCGACGACATTTGCGTCCTCCAGTCCAGCTCATTTAAGGCAATCAACCCAAAAATGCGTTTCGTGTGAAACTTCAGAGTCGTATATGCCTTAGCAGCGAAGGGAATGGTGTGACGTGCCAGTTTCTCCTAGAAATATGCCTTTATCTGCATCGCTGGGTAAGTTTGGCTTCATTCGCAAAAAATTGTGAATGAGCGCATTCGAAATGATTGAGAACATGAGGAACTGTGCAATCGAAGCAATGGGCCGGGACGAACGAGGCGGCAATTGCTATTTCTATTCCGATCGTATCTTTTGCTTATAAAGGATCGATACGTCCGAATTGCGCGATACGATTTATGAAACAGCGTGCTGCATGATATTGCAGGCGAGCAATCGAACGATAATAGACGGCCGCGCTTTGGATCTTTTCCAAGCATAATGTCCTATTCAGCCATTATGTGTCTGTTCAGGCGCAAACTCCATTCGCACTCAATGAACAGGGTGAATTCGCGGCGAAAACACTCGTGAAAGAGCTCGAAAGCGAACGGCAAAGGGCTGACGGTGTGATCGTCTGGGATCTAGTGCTTCTTACAGCAGCGAAAGTAGAATGACCGCTTTCGAGGATCCTGCGTAGCCTTCGAAACATCCGCTATTGGGTCGGAAGCGGTCATTCTTAAGATCGCCACTGAATGTCCGCTTTCGGCCAAATAGCGGACCGTCAGGAAAAGGCCTGGGCGCTCTCATTGTGAAGAAAAAGTTCGACATGGTATTAAACATGGTATCTAGTCGATTAGAGGAAGAAAAATCATTTTACTTCAGTAGCTTGATTGCTAGTTACGAATCCCACCCTCTCCGCCAGATTATTAAGTAAAATAAGTATGTTAATGGGAATCTTTGCGGTTGATCACCGGCCAAGTTGCGAGTGATCCGCACTAGCCGCATGTCCGTCAGCCCCAGTATTATGTTTGCTTTGCAACCCATTATCGACGTTCCGTTCGTCCTATCTCAATGCGAAAAGCGAAGTCGGCGACGAACTGCCTCGTAGCGTAATTTCGCCGAGCGAACGCCATTCGGCGGCATCGATCTGGTTGATTGCGCTATCAAGTGCCGTCTTGGAAACGACAATCGCGGCGTCATGCTCTTTGGCGATAGATTCAATCCGCGAGGCTTCGTTGACCGGCGGGCCGATTACGCTGAACTCCAGCCGGTTATCGTCGCCGATGGCGCCAACCATGACTCCGCCGGCGTGGATCGCAACAACCACGCGCACGGGTTCGAGCTGGCGGGCCTCCCGCAGGCTGTTCCAGGCCTCAAGCTCCGCCAATGCTTCGCGACCTGACCTAATGGCTTCGATTGATGCTGAAGCAAGATCGGTATTCAGGCCGAACACGATGAGCGCGCCATCGCCGATAAACTTGTCGACTACGCCGCCATGGGCTGCGGCGACCTTGTTCACACGCGCGCGATATTCGCTGAGGAAGGCGCTGAGCTCTCGCGGTGTCATCGTCTCCGAGAGCGCCGTGAAGCCGCGAATGTCGACGAACATGATGACAAGCTCGGCAAGCCGCCCGGCCCGCATCTGCTCGATGTCCGTATCGGTCATATGATTCGATAGTTCGTCGGGCAGGAAGCGTTTCTGGTTGGCGCGGATTTCCGCCTCTTCGGCAATGTCGGCCAACAGCCTGCGGCCGCGCCACACGGAGAGGGCGGCTATACCCACGACCAGCAGCAACATGATCACCCGGATGAAATTCGGAATACCGGCATAGTTGGCCGCCAGATATCGCATCGTTTTGGGGTCGGGCACGGTTCGCGACCCCGGATCGAAAAGCAGCAGCGCGACAACTGCGGCTATAAGGATGGCGGACATTGAAATCTGGAAAACGAGCCGGTAACGCAATGTTTGCAGGACGAGGAACACGGCCAGCAGATATCCTGCGGGCGAGGCGAGTGCGGCCAGCGAACTTGCCCCTGTCATCACAAGGTCGAAATATATGTTGAGCGCGATCAGCACGACCTCCGCCCCGGCGAGCAGCCAGGCCAGCCACGTTCGGTAGAGACCGAGCTTGACGATGGCGAGCGACAAAAGACCGAGGCCGAAATATGCGACCAGCACGGATATCGAGAGATAGACTTCGCGCAACACACGCGGATCGTCGGGCAATCCGTCGCGCTGGATCAGGAAAGCCGCTGCGAGTCCCAATATGGCGGCTACCAGCATACGGGCGATGCCGATCAGCGCCTCTGCTTCGATTTCGGCGGAACGGAAGAGGCGATCATAGTGCGTCATGCGCAAGGTCTCGCCGCCAGCACTATTCGCGCTCGGCAATGGCATCGGCGGTTCGCCAATCGCCGCCCAGGGCGAGGCTGAGATCGATATATTGGGTCAGTACGGCGCGCTGGATCGCGACGAGGCTGCTGCGCGTGCCGAAAACGCGCTGCTGGATGTTCAGCACGTCGATCAACTCATTCTCGCCCTCATCGAACCGCAGCTGCGCGATATAGAGCGCGCGGTCCGACGCCCGGTCGGAGGCGATGAGCGCCGCGCGGCGCTGGCGGAGGACTTGGCCGGCATCGAGCAGACCTTCGACTTCGGAAAATGCGTTGAGAGCTAGGTCCGCATAGTTGGCGATCGCCTCTTCCTGCGCGGCCGTTGCGATATCGACCTGCGCCTGTCGCCGCCCGCCATCGAAAATCGGCGCCAGCAGGTTGGACGCGAGCCGCCAGACGACATTCACCGGATCGAGTAGATCGGACAGCTCGTTCGATGCGCCGCCGAGCGAGCCGGTCAGGCTGATCTGGGGCAGCCGCGCGGCTTGCGCCTGATCGACACCGGCTATGGCCGATGCGATGCGGCGTTCGGCGGCGATGATATCCGGTCGGCGTTCGAGCAACTGCGAAGGAATGCCGGGTTCGGGCGGCGCCGGCTCGCGCGGCAGCGTGGCGGCAAATTCGAGTTCGGTCGCCGGGTAACGACCAAGCAGCACTTCGAATGCGCGGATCGCATCGCGCTCGCCAAGTTGTGCGCTAAGCAGCGAATCGCGGGCGGTTTCCAGATCGGTGCGCGCCAGTGCGGCATCCTGCGCATTGGCATAGCCATTGGCGAACCGGACCCGGACGATCCGGTCTATTTCGGTCAAAGCATCGACAATGTCTTGGGCAACGCCGACCTGCAGCCCGGCCTCCAGGGTGATGAAATAGGCCCGCGCCACGGCGGCGGCGAGGGAGTGTTGCGCAAAACGATAATCGGCTTCCAGTGCGCGGGCGCTTTGCCGGGCGGCCTCGACATCGGAGCGCACCCGGCCCCAGACATCGACTTCCCAACTCGCCTGCGCGCCGAGTGTCAGTGCCGTGTTTGTCGGCCCACCTTCAAGCGGGCCGCTGCGCGCGGCGCTCGCCGTGCCGTCAAGCGAAGGATAGAGCTGCGATCGGGACTGGCGGAGCAGCGCATAGGCGCGGTCGACGGCGGCCGCTGTGGCGCGCAGGCTGCGATTGTTCGCCTGCGCTTCGACGACCAGCGCCGAAAGAACCGGATCGTCGAACGCATCGATCCAGCCGATATGGACGGTGCCCACGCTTTCCCGCGCCATCGCCCATCGCTGGGGGACGGGCGGGAGGCTGGTATCGGCCAACCTGCTCGTCTCGCCGCTCGTATTGCTGAAGCTCGCGCAACCCGAAATCGCCAGGCCGAGGACCAGTCCGGCCGGCAGAAGCGTCGCGCGTGTCGTCCGGCGTATCATGTCGCGTCTCCCGCCGCTGTCTCGTCCGTGCCGATCCGGAAGAACAGCAGATACAGAACGGGCACGATGACGAGAGTGAGGATAGTGGCGAAGCTGAGACCGAACACCAGCACGACGGCCATGGAGCGGAAGAAGGCGTCTCCGAAGAGCGGCATGACGCCGAGCACCGTGGTGATCGCGCCCATAGCGACAGGACGCACGCGGCTCGCCGCTGAATCGATCACGGCGTCGAAACGCGGTTTGCCCTCGCCGATTTCCAAGTCCATTTGGTCTACCAGAACGATGGCGTTCTTGATGAGTAGGCCCGAGAGCGACAGCACGCCGAGAATGGCCATGAACTCCATCGCCGAATTGGTGAGCAGCAAGCCGATCACGACGCCGATAATCGCCAGTGGGACGACCAGCCAGATGATGAGCGGCTGGCGTAGGGCGTTGAAGAGCAGCACGACAACCAGCACCATGGCGAGAAAGCCGATCGGTAATGTACTGGCGAGATTTTCGTTGGCCTCTGTGCTGCTGCCATATTCGCCTTGCCATGTAAGCGTATAGCCCGGCGGCAGGGTGATATTCTCAACGGCCGGACGCACTCTTTCCAGCGCCACCGATGCCAGTTCGCCGGGCAAGGGGTCAGCCTGCGCCCGGATCGTCCAGACCCGGTCGATGCGGCGCAATATCGCATCGCGCCAGACTGTTTCGAACCCACTCACCGTTTCGATCAGCGGCACCGTTCCCCCGGTCACCTGGCTCGGTATCTGGACGCTCGCGATACTTTGCACGTCCCGCCGTTCGCCAATTGGCGCACGGGCGACGATGGGGATCAGCGTGTCACCCTCGCGATACACGCCGACATTGCGGCCCGAGAAATTGGTGCGCAGGGCATTGGCCAGATCCTCGCGGGATATCCCCAGCCGCCGGCTTCGTGCTTCCGAATAGATCGGCTCGATCACGCTGATGCGTTGCCGCCAGTCGTTCTTGATGGCGGTCAATCCGCCGTCAGTGGCGAAAATCTCTTCGGCTTCCGATGACAGCTGGCGCAACACGGCGGGATCGGGACCGGAAAACTCCGCTTCGATCTTGGAGCCGCCACCCGGGCCCAGCTGGAATTGCCAGACCTTGGCCTGCGCGTCAGGATAATTATCGTTGATATGGTTTTGGATCGCCGGCACCAGCTCTCCGATCCGGTCATAATCGACCTGCAAGAGCAGCTGGCCGTAAGACGAGTTCGTGCTTTCAGGCGGATAGACGAGCATGTAACGCAGCGCGCCCTGGCCAATAAGCGTATTCACGCCCTCGACGCCCTCCATCGCGCTGACCTCTTCTTCCAGCTGCGTCACATCTTCGAAAGTGCGCTCGAAATCGGTTCCCTGCGGCAGCCAGACATCGACGACAAGTTGGGGCGTCGTCGAGGCCGGGAAAAAGCCGGATTTCACGAAGCCGAAGCCGGCAACCGAAAGCAGGAACAGTCCGACAGCCGCGCCCACCGCAAGCCAGGGCCGCCCCAGTACGTCGCGCAGGAAATCCTTGTAGCGCGTCATGAAGCGATGCTCGGTCTGCTCCTCGATCGCGTCTGCATCCACCTCCTTGAACAGCATATCGGCGAGCAATGGTACGGCGGTGATCGCGAAGACCCAGCTGAACAGCAGCGATATCAGAACCACCCAGAAGAGATGACCGGTAAATTCGGCCGTGGAGCCGGGCGCGAAGCCGATCGGCCCGAAGGCGATAATCCCGACCAGCGTGCCGCCCAGCAGCGGCCATTTGCTCCGCGCGACGACCTCTTTGGCGATATCGAGTTTCTTCCTTCCCTGCTGGATGGCGACGAGAATCCCTTCGGTCACAACGATAGCGTTATCGACAAGCATGCCGAGCGCGATGATCAGTGCGCCCAGCGAAATCCGGTGCATCGGGATTCCGGAGAGATACATGGTGGCGAGCGTCGCCGAGATGGTGAGCACCAGAACTCCGCCGATAATGAGGGCCGAGCGCAAACCCATGAAGAAATAGAGCGTGATCAGCACGATCGCGAGTGCCATTACGACATTGATCGCGAAGGCCTGAACGGCGGCATCCGTCACCTTGCCCTGATGATAATATTCATGGACTTCAATGCC